>CACZAK010000039.1 GCA_902779075.1 uncultured bacterium
GCGGGGGCGGATTCTGTTCCCATAGTCTTGTCGTGATACATCAAAGTTATCCTCATTTACTTTCCCGTGCGAAGCGCGGGCGGCGGGCTACACGGCCAAAACCACCACCTTTCGGCGCGCTCGGTGATCGCGCCCTACCGCTCTGCGCCTCTGCCTCTCTGCGCCTCTGCGTGAAATATTCCCCATGTTCCGCCAGATAATCATCCAACGTCTTCCCGTCGATGTAGTCCATCACGAGGAACGGGTTGCCGTTGTTCTCCTCGAAGGCGCGCACCGTAACGATGTTGGTGTGCGAGAGGGTCATCGCCACAAGCGCCTCTTTTTTGAGCTGGGCGTATGCACGCTTGTTGCTCACCAAGATAGAAGGCAACATCTTGATCGCGAACGGCTTATTGTCGAGCTGGGTATCTTCGGCGAGCCACACGCTCCCCATGCCGCCCTGTCCGAGCGGCCGCACAATGCGGTAGCGGCCCATGAGGAGCGCACCCGCTCCGCCCGCCCTCGTCACTGCGTCGTTGATGTTTTCGTAGCTCATAGCTCCATCACCTGCCTGGCATTACCTCGTATGGCATACAATAACTTACCCGATTTCAAGTAACTTGATTTCAGGTAAGCAGCCTTGCTCCTTTTCATTTCGTCAGCGTGATGCCCATCGCGGCGGCCTTTTCGGCGTTGGCACGCACGAAGTTCTCGAACCGCTCGCGGGAGAGCGGGTGGTTGCTCGCGAGATCGGAATCGGCGTCTCCCTGCATGGCCATGGCGTAGTGCCAGAAGAGCGTACCGGCGAAAATGTATTCGCCGAACGGGCTTGCGCTGATCACCGATGACGCAAATGAATCGGCCTCGCGTTCCTCGTTGCGGTCGATTTCGAGATTAGCCTTCTCCCTGAACGCGAGGAGATGTCCGAGGGAGTGGTGTCCGCACTCGTGCGCGAGCACGCTCACGATCGTGCCGGACGAATACGACACGGCCTTCTGGCGTATCTTTTCGTCCACGATGGCGGGGGCAAGGCCGTTCTTCGCGATGAACGCCACGCATTCATCCTCCGTGCAGCGCGCGCAGAACCTTCGCGGCATGGCAGAGACGAACTTGGAAAGCATGCCCTTGTGTCCGGCGTCCTGAAGCGCCGCCGCAAGACCCACCAGACGGGCATAGCGCGCCGCGCCGCCGAAAAACACCGTGTGAAATGCGAGATCCTTCTTGCCACCCTTTTCCACGACGCGCCTTCCAGAGACGGCGTTGACAATGTCGTTGGTGGCCATGTAGATGAACGGGATGCCCTTGAGCCTTTTGCTGTACTGCAGGTTTTCCGCCACGAACGGGGCGGAGACTATGTAGCTGTACAGCTGATCCATCTCGGCCTCCGAAGGCGTGAGGTATGCCTTGATCTGCTCGACCGTGACCTTCACCTCCGCATTCTTAGAGTTTTTGTCGCCGTTGGAAGCGGTGCCTGACGGCGAGGAGGCTGTAGACGCATCTTTCTCGCCAAGCCACTTCATCACCGGTTCGTACGCAAACCACGCCGCGCCGCACAGCACAAGCAACAGAACAATCCACTTAAGCGCTCCGCCACGGCGCACGACCTTCCTGGACGCAACGCCGCCGGTCGAAGGCTTCTTCTCGTTGGACATTTCACTACTGGTGTAGGTGTGCTTCATTTTACAATGACTCCTTCATACTTTTGAATTCGTTCCATCAAACCGCTGTTGGTTGAAGTTTTCGTATTGCCTGACCATCGCCGGCGTAACCGATGACGGAATCACCTTGACGGCGTTTTCAAGGTCACTGGCAAGCACAACCGGGTCGGTCCCAGCTTCGACGCTCCGCTTGAACGCCGCAAGGCGCGCCTTGCGGGCGATGCCGGTTATGTCGCTTCCCGTATAGCCATCGAGGCGTTCCGCCCATTGCGCGCAATCGACGGCAGGCTCGCAGGCCACGCCGTCAAAGGCCCGCGTCAGCATTCCAAGCCGTGCGTCTTTGTCCGGTAGGCCGATGTACAGCTTCTCGTCGAAACGGCCCGTACGGAACACGGCCTCGTCGATGGCCCAGGGCTTGTTCGTGGCCCCGAGAATGAGCAGTGTGTTCTCGCTTTCGCGGAAGCCGCCTACGTCCGCGAGGAACTGGGTAACGATGCGGTTGTCAACCACGGAAGAACTCGCCGTCCTGCGCGGCAGGAGTCCATCTATCTCGTCGAGGAAAAGAACCGCGACCGGCTTCGACGATGCGGCCTTAAGGAGCCGGCTTAGGTTCTGTTCGCTCTCGCCGTGCCACTTGGACCGGAGCTGCGCACCCGATGCGTAGAAGAACGGTGCGGCGATCTCGTGCGCGATGGCCTTGCCGAACATCGTCTTGCCGTTGCCGGGAGGACCGTAGAGAATCACGCCGCCGCCAGGCTTGAGCTTCATCGCCTTCGCCTTCTCCGGTTCGCGCATCGGATAGATTATCATCTCCTGTATCGCGGCCTTTGCCTCGTTCATGCCGGCGATGTCGTCAAAGGATACGTCAGGTATCTCCGACACCTCAAAAGACTCCCCGGACGAGGATTCGTCATCCTGAACTGGCGAGCTTCCCACTCCACCAGTAGAACGCGCCGCTGGCGCGTTCCCAGCGGCCGCGACGGGACGCGGTCCACCAGCCGCAGGACGCGGCAACTTCGCCGTTGCGAGCTTTTCGGCGATCTCAAGCCATCCCTCGGCAGTCGTGACGTAGCTGGACGAAACCGGTCCGCTCGTCTGTTTTGCGAGGGCGAAGCAGAACTCGGCGGCCTTTGCGGCGTGCATACGCGCAGTAGGCGCATCACCCGCTCGTATCGCGGCCTCGCACGCTGCCTCATGCTCGTTCTTTTTATCGGCAAGGTACCCCATGTCGCTTACTTCCCTTCAAGGAGATCTTTTACGCGCTGCTGTCCGGCGGCTATTCGTTCGTCGATCGCCGTACCGGCGGCGGCGGGCGCGGCAGCACCGCCGATGTCCGCCGCGACTTGCTGCTCCAACTCTGCGGACATCTCCTCCATGGACGGTATATGGTCCTGAAGAGCCCCGTTCGCGCCCTCCATCTCGTTCTCGTACATCTTGCTCCAGAAGCGGTCGGCGTCAACCTGCTCGCCAAGCATGTCCTGCGCCGCGCCGAACACGTCTTCGACGTGCTCCGGGTCGATGCGGATGATCTTGTTGATCTGCCCGAGCGCCTCGGCGAACTGGTTGTCGGACTGCGCGACCTCCATCTTGGTGAGATACTGCTCGAACACCCAGCGCTTCTGCTCGAGCTTCATCGCAAGCACCTGGGCTGCGCGAGCTGCAGTGAGCGCACGGTTGGCGGCGGCCTTTTCGCCGTTCTTCAAGGCTTCGCGGGCCTTGTTCCAGTTTTCCTTCGACTCCTTTTCAAGGCGCTTCTGGCGGTCGATTACGTCTTGCTTGGCGTTTTCCGCATCGCGGAAGGCATGACGGCGCTCGCGACGCTCGTAACGGCGGCGGGCGGACGGGAACATGAAGTATTTCAGGAATGACATGGCTTTTACTTCTTTTGGTGTTTGATGATTTGATGTTTTTCTGTCTCCAGCGCTTGAACTTAACGACTGACAAAGCCGACCGCGATTACGCATACAATCAAGATACAGACCACTTCAATCGCACAGAACAACAACAGCCAATGACGAACTGGATGAATCCGCGCGTACACAGGGCGGCATCCCAACATCTGCATCTTCTTGCGCCTCTTACGCCCCAGCCATTCCACTACCAGCTCTAACAGGAACGACTGGACGGCAACGACGACAACGCAGAAGAGGGAATCCAGCAGATTCCCGGCAAAGGCAAGAAACAGCCCGCACAATGTGACCCCGCTCCCCGCGAGAATCCGCGAAAACACGAGGAGCCAAAACCGCGACCTCGACATGTCGCCCATGAGGGATGAGGGAGGCGGCATAACGCCTTTGGCAGGCATACGAGTGCCATTGTATGTGAATGTCATGTACCTATCCCTCAAGCGTCACCCCAAGTTCGGCGGCAATCGACGGATTTGCCCGAATAAAATCGGCAAGGCGCTCGCTTGAAAGCGGATGCGTGGACGCAGTATGTCCTGTCGCCTTTTCCACCCACACCCAAACCGCCTCCCAAAGGATTGTCCCAAACACGAGGTAGTCCCCAAACGGACTTGAGCTGATCACGGAACTCGCAAAGGAGTCCGCCTCGCGCTCCTGATTCCGTGAAATCTCAAGATTGACTCGACGGCCATGGCAATGCCCAAGTGCAAGATGCCCTAACTCATGCGCGAGGACACCGATGAGCAGTCCCGCCGAGAAGGACCTCGCCTTCCTGGCAAGCGACGAATCAGACATCACGAGGTGCAGATTGTACTTCTCTGCAAACTCGCACGTGCCCTCGGCTGTAAAGGACGCCCTTTTTTCAAGGCACCATCTGCCAAGCGCGGAGGTAATCTCCGGCAGAGGATTGCCACCACCTTTCCGCTCCCGCACGGCAGACGCCCCAACATACGCCGCCGACACCAGGTTGGCAAATCGGACTGCCCCGCCAAGCAGTGTAATCGTCGGCACGTCATTCTGGGCGATACGGGCGAATGCGTTTATCGTGGGATCGACCATCTTGACGGCAAAGTCAAGTTTCTGCGTCGTTTCGGCGTATTTCACATTGCTCGTGACGTGCGGCGACGCGCAAACGTACTGCATGAGCTGAAGAAGCTCGTTAGCCGAAGTCTCCCACATTTCCGGCAAAGGACTGCTTGGAACCGCTGAAAGTGCGACTGCTGCACGAATGCCCTCCGCAGCACTACCATCAGTTCCCGCATACATTGCACCTCGCGCCACAGGAGATTCGGGCAATGGCGAACCGGCAAGCGTCTGTGAACTCATTCCAATGCGTTCATTGATTTCCTTCATCCGCGCATTGACCTTTGCCTCTATTTCCTCTAAACTTCTCATGAATGTATCTCCTCTTGAATCAATCAACAATCCTCAACGGCGAAGAAAAGATCACCCTGCCGCTGCAGGCATCAACTATGCATTGCTCCTCAGGCTCGCCATCCGACTCCGTAAGTACGAGCCATGCGACGCAGACATTCCCACCTAAACCAAGCAGCGAAGGATCGAACACTATCTTGCTTGCCGACGATACAGATTGTCCGTGCCCATCTCCTATCGCCATCTTCCCCGCCTCTTCTGCACTGATCGACACGCCAGTCTGAAGAGAGCCCAGCGCATTCGAGAACCTATTCTGGAGATACGTCACCGTATCCCCATCACGGACACGCGCAATGACGCTGGAACCGAATACGGGAAGTCCGTTCCACGTCTGCTCCATGACAACCTGTACTTCGCCACCTGTTGGCACAGCGGCGTGAATATCTGCCGGCTTCGTCACCGCCTCCTCGACGACCCTGATGTCCGCACCAGAAACGTTCAGGCCAAGTTCTGAAGAGAACTCGCAGGCAAGTGCCTTTGTGTAGTGCATTGCCGTGCCACCTGGCACATTTGACCTGACGGACATAAGCTTTCTTTCCATTGAAACCTCGCTCCTTGATTGTAGAATGCTCTGCTGCGGTTTGATGTTCACTGCCTCACAAGCTGTCATCAGCCGGTTGCGCTCTTCTTGAGAAAAATTGAGGTCTTCCGCAGCTCTCGTAATGCCCTCGTAGAACGAATACATGTTGCAGTTTCTGGGCAGATACCGACAAGGTCCAAACATGAGTTGCCCAAAAAGTTGTTCCGTTCGTTCGAAACCAATCGGCTGCACGTCAAATCTAAGCTCATCGTCGCGCGTAAAATCTTCACCTTCACAAAGAAGGAAACAGAGACGGGTGATTACACCGTTGTTTATATGTACGCCGCAATGGTCCCCAGTGCCGACATACCATCCAGAACGAGGATTGTCCTTATTCGGCGGCTGCTTGTAATATGAAGCTGGAATCCAACCTACCATATCGCCTTCAGGACTGATTTCTGGATGCGCCATGTTCCTTATATTGGAGTATATCCACCTTGACGGCCCTTCATCGCGTCCAGTCCAGGCCCACGTGCTGAACTTGGCGAAGATGTCGGAGAAGCTCTCGTCTATCGCTCCCGTTTCGCCGAGGTACGCAGTCCAACCAACACGATTTTGGGAAACGGAGTGCGTAAATTCATGACCGGCGGTATTTTGCGATGCGTGATTAGGCGAAAAACAAAGATTTGTAGAACCTCCATATTTGTAATCGCTATATGCATTGCCATTTGCAGAAAATGTGATTGGCAGAGTATTGTCCCCGCAAAAGGCTTCTGCATAAGACCAAAGGGTAGTGACATGGTTTATGCCATCGAAATTCCACCTACGGTGGTAGTAAGCCGCTGTCATGGCCACAAAACGTTGCACCAAACACGCATCATCCGCCGACCGTTCCGGTATCCCACGACAGAAGACGTATCCATCATCACCGAAAGCAATGTCATCCACCTTATTTTTGCCGTTCATAACGCAACAATGACCAAGGGTAAGACCTATTTTTTTCGCTTCCTCTACTATGGCTCTTGTCTGCTGATTATCATGTTTCTGCAACAAATTACCGCCCGGTTTAAGACCTGCCAGATGGAATTCCACCATCTGGGACACCGAATCAAGGTCTTTCTCTGTCAGCATCGTGATGGAGGTACCGGGTGCAGACGAAGTGTCCATTTTCTCAGAGACAACTGGAACCGCCTGTACAGATGACAGAGTACAGGCGGGCGTCGTGAAGGCAATAGGTGGTACAGTCTTATTTTCATCCCCCATGACTTTGCCGATCCTGCGGTCAATCTCCGCCATGCGCTCGTCTATGCGTCTTTCTATGTCATCGAGTCTGCTCATGTCGTCACCCCTTCTTCAAGTGTTTTATCCTTTTCGGTTGCGGCGCAATCCGCCGCAGGACTGGTGGTTGCTTCGGAAATATCTGCGGCCTCATCCGCAGTATCCGGCATATCGTCGCCGAAAGCCGACAGGGCGTCCTCGAACGAAGTGTCCTCGCGCTCGCGGCGCTTGCCGGCATTGTCGAGCTCGCCGATTGCGCCGTCGAGATTCTCGTTCTCGTCTGCGGCATCCTCGATCTTGTCAGTGAGCTTGTCGATCTGGTCCTCGCTGATGTTCTTGAGGTTCATCGCCACGAGCTCGCACATGCGGCCCTTGACCTTCGTGAGAATCGTCTCGTTGTTCAGGTATGCGGCCATCTGGCGCTCAAGCGACTGGTACTCGGCGATGGCGCTCTTGAGCTCCATCTCAAGTATTTTCCTCCTTGCCGGAGGTGCCGCCTGATAGAGCCTCTTCTTGGCAACGATGAGCTTGTAGAGTTCGTCATACCGCTTCGCCACGGGTTCGCGGCGTGCGCGGTTCTCCGCAATCTGCGCCTCGATCTCACGCAGGGCCTCGTCCGTGCTCTTAATTCCGCTCAGCTTCTTGGCAAGCGCCCCCGCGCTTTTCCCCAAAGCCACGGCGAACGAACCTATCTGCTTCAGTATCGACGCCTTCTTCTCCGGCGGAAGGGCGCGGTCAGCCTCCGCGCACAGCGCCCTTCCCCCCGTCGTTCCGTTCTTTTCGTCCATATTGCCTTTCTCCTTCGCATTTGAAACCTCGTCTCTCACGGCGTCACCGCCATTCGACACTGGCGTTTCACCCGGGCCCCAGCCGTGTTCAGGACATTTCCTGTTGCCGTTGTACCAATGCAGCGCACAGAATGCCGCGCCGCAGCCGGCCGCCTCACAGCGTCCGGCCACGGCCCAGCGGTTGGGGAGTTCCCGACCGCACACGCAGCACACTTCGCGCCTTCCGTCCATGTCACTTCACGCGGGTCGCCGCCTTGAGGAAAAGGACCAGCACGATCAATCCCAAGATGATCACAAGCGGGACCCAGACAATCCGGGCGGGGTGCTCCCTCAGCGAGGGGAACAGGTGGCAGAGTATGTCCCACCATGTACGCGGGCCAATCGTGAACTCCTTCGAGAACTGCACCGTGTCGCTCCAGAGTATCTCGCGGGTCGCACCCTTCTCAATGCAGAGCTGAAACTCCATCATTGCGGAATACGTCTCCTTGCCGGTAACTTGCGTCTCAACGCGCTTCGCGTTTACGTCGCGAAGGGCGCCGTAGGCGAGTGCGTCTGCGGGGCCCGGGCCCTCGCGGAGCGCGAACCGCGCCTCCGCCCGCGTCGTGACGTCTAGGTTCACCGGAGTCACGGACGATGCCGACAGCACATCGCGGAAGAGTGCAGCCCCGTACTGGTCGTCGTCCCCGGCTATCGGAAGCAGGGCGACGCGCTTTACCGCGCCAAGCTTCGTCGCGGACTTCGCGAGCGACTTGCCGATCTCGGCGCGGATGCCGTCGATAATTGCCTTGCGCACCTCGTCGGGGATCTTAATTTTCCCGTCAGGATCAGCGCCCGGCGCATAGTGCCTGCGAACGAACGACCCTCCCCATACGTGCTGCTTGGTCGCTATGCAGGAAACATGGAGCTCAAGTTCCACCAGCACATAGCGAGGCGTGGCCGCAAGGCTGCGGATGAATCCGTACATAAGGTACTGCGCCGACTTGAGCTTCCCGAACTTGTCGAGTGTGGCAGGGTCAAGGATGTCCTCTTTGCGCTCGTCCCACTCGATCTCCTTGAGGATCTCGTTCCACATCGCGTCTTCCTTGCCCTCCACGCACGTCTTGCCGGCGTCCGTGAGCGCGTTCTTGAGAAGGCCGACGATCTTTCCCGACTTGTCGCCCGCGAACGGCAGGATGGCGACGGCCTTGTCTGATGGGATTTGCTTTGCCGCCGCAAGCGACGCCTTGGCGTCGTTAACGGCGTCCTTGAGGGCAATCGATGTAAGCTCGCCCGCGTCAATATCCGCCCGCACTGCCCCGGCGAGGGCCGCAATGACTGCAAATGCTGCAAGTATCTTTTTCATTTCACGGTTCCTTTCTTGGTTGATGTCCGATTCAGTTTCCGGCGGCAGCGGCGAAGTCCCTGTGCTTGGCAAAGAACACCGCCGGCTTAAGCGTATCGTCAAGCCACTTCACAAGCTCCTCGTCGAGTTTTGCCGCAAGGTTGCGCTCCGCCTCGGTCTCGCCAAGCCCGCGCTTCCCCTTTCCGGTGAACGGCTGTTCATACAGGACGCCATCGCCGACACACGAGGCGAGTCGGACGTTCGCCGCGCCCGTGAACACGAGGTACGAATTTGAACGGTCAAAGGTATCGCGGGTGAAGCTGGCGGTCAACGCAAGATCCACCGGCCCGTCTGCGTTCACGCGGTAGCCATATCCCGCAACCACGTTCCGCGCGACCGACGCGGCGATGGCGGCCACCCCCGCCGCATCTCCTTCGCCCTTGAAGTCGATCTTCACGTTGTATTCCGACGCATCGGGCCATCCGCGACCGGACTCGTCAAGGGCGATGTTGGCAGTCCACACGTACTGCTTCGTAGAGACCTCGTACGCAAGCAGGTTCAGCTCCGCCACCGCACGACGCTTCCTGCCGCGGCGGAAGAGTTCCAGACGCGCCTCAATGAAAATCTGCGTGGATAAGAGGCGACCGAGCTCATCCGCCGTCTTGGGGTCGATGGACTTGAGCGTAGTCTGCCGTTCGTCCCACTTGATCGTCTCCAAGATACGCTTGAAGCGCGCGTCCTTCTCTTCGTCGTTCGAGACAACGCAGGTTTTCTTAGCGTTTACCAGGGCTCCGATCAGAAGCCCTTCGCAGTATTTGTCGGCGTCTCCCTTTACGGGCAGCACCGTTATCGCCTTGTTGAGCGTCTTATCCGACTTGAGCATCGCCTCAACGGCGTTGACGGACTTCCTGACGGCGTTCCGCTCCGTCTCGTCGAACGCGGCCGAGGCCGCGATTGCGGCCGTGGCGGCCAATGCGCAGACAATTAGCTTCATTTTCATGTTCGTTTTCTCCTCTCAATTCAGCGGGCTATTTCAAGCTTGACGTTTCCTCCGAGCTTTGGGCCGTCGAGCACTATCGTGTTCAATAGGCCACCGGGGAAAGATTGCGGCTCGTAAACCACTTGGAACGTAAATCCACGGCGCGCCGGATCCTCCTGGGCGAGGACGCACGAGACGATGCCGGGCCTGGTTGCGACGTAGTCCATGAACTGCCGCTGAACGTGCAGCGCCTCCATGGGATCACCCAACAAGTTGACGGGCGCAATCGTGAGCATCGCGGCCATGTGGTCAGGCGGGGGCGGTCCGGGCGGCAGGGCAACCTTCTTGGCGGGAAGCGTCTTCACGAGCCAACGCGACACCTGCTGCGCCAGCGCGTTCTTCACGCCTGCCTCCGCAGTCGTCTCGTCAAGAGCCCGCTTCCCCTGCGCCTTGAAGGATTCACTCGCAAGAAGCCTTCCTGACGCCACCTCCGTGACGCGCACTGAAGCTGTCCCCTCGTACACGCGCCAGTCGGAAAGCCGAGATGCCTCTCGACGCGACACCGAAAGCGCCACCTCCGAATCCGCCGGTTGCTTGGCAATTACGTCAAATCCCCGTGCCACGAGATCTCCCTCCACCGCTGCGCGAAGCGAGACTGCAAGTCGGCTTGCCTGCTTGTCGGCCGACACCGCCTTCACGGCTACGGATGGATTGCGCATAGCGGGCTTGCCTGGTCCTTGCTGAGGATAAGCGGGAGCGTGCGCGGACTCCGACACGCGATAGACGGTGGCACATCCGGTCATCGCCATCGCGGCGGCTGCGCCAATTAGTGCAAACATTAGTTTTTTCATTGTTGTTTCCTTTCGGTTTTTCAGTTTAGATGGGTTTGATAAAATGGCTGTACGTCGAACGAACGTCCACCGATGGCGACTTTGGCACCGACGCAAAGCGGAACCGGCTCCGATAAGCGCGTAAGAAGCGTCCAGGAATGTCCGTCCCACGATATGCTGGTGCCATCCTCCAACGGCACCTCGCTCCAGACAGCGCAGACCCTTTGGCGGGCACCGTCCAGGCGGTCAAGCACGAACCCAGCCGCCTGGCCAAGCGAATCTCGATGGAAGACTGCGCGCATCTTGAGCGCAACGTCGCTGCGCCCGACTTCAATCTCAACCGTACGGCCGATCGCCAGCTTCTTGGCACCCAAGGGGCGAAGCTGTACTCCGTCCACGCGCGTGCCGTATGTCGAAGGGACGTTTCCGGCACCGTCCCTGAGCACGCAATCGCACCCAGCACGCTCAATGCTGAAATGGAACCGCGAGAGGTTGCCGTCGTTCGCCACAGCGTCAACATGACCGTCGGCGCCACATACACGCAGAGGAATCAGGTTGTCCCGGTTGCGTCCGAACGTCACGCGGCTGTCCGAAACGAGCTGCAACACCTCATCCCCGCATGTGAGCGTAAGCCGTGCCGGTGCCTGCGGCGGCGGCGGTGGTTGCACTCGTTCCACTTCATACAGATCCACTTTCGCCCATGAGCGCTCTCTACCATCGATCAAGCGGCGCATCGCCTTAAACGGGTCGTCGGGCGACTTGACAATCTTGTCGAGTGCTTCTATCACTCGGCGGGCATCTACATCGGTATGGATCTCGGTGCCATAATTTTCGTTGTAGGTCGTCGTTATGTTTAATGAAAGCTGGTTAGCGACTCTACGTGCCTCGCTCTGACGCTCTACCACCAAATGCACTTCACCCCCGAACGCACTGGTGCGCCCGTTGCGCTCATATTCGGCCGTGACGTACCAGACGTAGGAACCAGCCTTCTGCTCCGGAAAGGTAACGCTGAACTCCTGAAGTCCACCCCTGCGCCCAAACAGACGGGGGGAGCACTTGCACCCGTTGAGCTGACTCTCAAACGTGAAACGAAGGTTCTGGGCGTCGGCACAGAACCGGTCGCGATCAACCCTGAACCTGACAATGCTTGGGCATCCCTCGAAAAGCACCGAGAGCCTGTCCATACACAACATCGCCCCCGATACAGCTTGCGCCGCCTCTTCCTTTGGTACCGTAACCGTCACAGGAGTGACGGGCTTCGGCACTTCCACCGCGGGCGGGACGGGGTTCTGCACTTCCACCACGGGAGGAACAGGTTTCGGCACTTCCGTGGGGCTCACGCCATCGACCACAACCTTTGTTCCGCATGAAGTGCAGAAACGAGCACCAGGCTCCAAAGGTGCCTTACATTTGGGACATCTGGGATCAGGGCAAACCATACTTTAATATTCCGATGTGCCGGTTAGTGCTGCATGTTCGTGACGGGTGCGGGGGGCTGCACGACAGTGGTGGGACGCTCCACAGACTTCTCGGCAAGCCCGATGACACGCCCTTCGGTCTTCTCGCGGTCTGCGCGGACCTCGGCATCCATCTTGCGGCGTTCCTCAAGAACCTGTGCGCTGGTATTCTCCTTCGCCTCGGCGGAGCGCGCATACGCCTCCTTAGCGGCGTTTGGATCCTTGGCGGCCCCTCCGGCAAGAATCTGGTCTGCGGACATGCCCGCCTGTATCTTGGCCATTTCGGTTTCGTGCGCCATCTGCGTCTTCGCCGCCTCCTGAGCAAGAAGCGAGCTGGAAATGGCGGAATCGCCCTCGGTCGCCATGACGACGGCGACCGTCTGCGCGTCCCTACCTGTGAACATATCGAGCTTCTCGCGCATGTTCTGGTTCTTGATCTCATTATTTTTTTTCCTGAGATCGAGACTCTTATCCGCCAACCATAGTTTGCGCGCTATGCGGATGCGCTCAATCTCGTCTTCGATCTTCGCCTGGCTCAGTTTCTCGCCCATGACGGCGGTGGTGAGTTGTTCGTCCTTCAGCCGTTCGTCGCGCGCGATTACCGCAAGGCGAGCCTTGTTCTCGGCGTCAGCCACCAACTGTTCGCGGTCATAGTTGCGGAGCGTCAGGTCGAGTTCGAGCTTGTGGGCGAGCGCCGTCATGTTCTTGGCGTGCTCCTCCAGCTCCCGTGCGGCGGCGAGCTTCGCCTCGGCTGCGGAGATCTCTCCCTTCGACACGCGCACTGCGATTGCGAGCTCCTGCGTCCGCTCGATTTCCGAAAGCTCCTTCTCCTGCGCGAGTTGCGCCAGATATTCCGCCGTTTCCTGTTCGCGTTGTGCGTTGCGCTTGCCCTCCGCCGCGTCCTGGTCGGCGGCGGCGGCAAGCACCTCGATCTGGGCCTTGCCGAACTCGACGAGCCGGCGCTGCTTCTCGAGTTCGCCGTACTTCGCACGCATCTCCTCGTATGCGGCGCCGTAGAACTCGACCGCGCCCGTGCGGACGATTTCGAGTCCCCAGCTCTTCATGCTGTCGCGCAGCGCACGGGTGATGCCGTCCTCGAAGCGCGCGCGGCGTTCCGGATCTTTCACGAGATCTTCGATCTTCGACTGCGTGCAGAGGTCACGGACAGCCGAAAGGGCGTTCTCGTAGATAAGCGCGCATATGTCCTTGGTGGACAGGCTCCTCGCCTCCTTCATCACGTTCGCGATGAACTCGGCGGCGCGGCCGCGGACGAAACGGAGGGTTATTTCCGCCACGCATCCGACTTCAAGCTCCTCGGCAGAACGGAGCGGCGCGGAAGCCACGTCGCCTACGCCGGAATTCTTTCCAGTGAAGTCAACCCTGAAAACGCATTCGCCGGAATCCACCATGATAGCCGAACGCGGCGGCGGATTGCCAAACCAGTTGATCGAGCGAAGCGATCCCGTAGGATAATGCCGCCCCGGATCAAGCTCCGCCACCTCCTTGCCGCCGTCAAGCAGAATCGCCATGGTCCCTTCCTGGACCATGAGCCCGTTCTCCTTGATGAAACGGACGTCGCCCAGGTCGAAAAGACGTGCAAACTCGTCGCTCTTGCGCGCCCAGATACCGCCTGCAAGATCAATGCGGTCTTCTGGAAAGAGCGGGTGGTTGCAGTGCGGGCAGAATTTGGATTCGTTTCCAACCCACTTGCCGCACTGCGGGCACTTGAACCACCCGTCAGGCGCGCCGTGCCCACATTTGGAGCAGAACCTAGCCCGCTTTGATACCTTGCTCCCGCATTCGGGGCAGATGTCGCTGAAAAGTCCCATAGTCGTTTTCCTTTCTTAGGCTGTTGCCTTTTTGTTTGAAGTGTGCGCCGGGCACGTCCTTACGCCCAGACGATTCCAGCAGTCGAAGCAGATGGCCGCCTCGCAGCCGTCTGCACTGCAAGTCTGTTCCAGTGACTTCTTCGACTTGTAGAAAGTACCACAAACGCTGCACGTGCCGCCCTCGGCCGCACCCTTGCTGCGTTCAAGATAGGTGTTGAGGTCGCGGCTGGATACGCGATAGAGTTTCCCCAGCCGCACGGCCGGCAGCTCGCCTGAGCGCACAAGACGGTATATCAGCTGGTACGTTACGCCCAGCATCTCCGCCACCTCTTCGAGGCTCTTGTATTCTTCGTTTGCCATTTATTCTACCTTCTTTTTCATTAAGCCTTTTTGGGCTTGGTGCGATTAGTTTATCACAAATGACGTTTGCCCGTCAATAGTCATTTTTAATATTTTTTCTTTATGTTTGTTTACACCTGCTAAGGGGGAAAAAGGTAACAAAGCCACCCATAATTGATTCTGACTTCAAGTTTCTACGCCAAGGGCTTCCGCGACGTCAGCATTCATGGCGTACAAATCTGTCCAAACTGATCTTCTCAGTCCACCGTCTTACTTATTTATCACTGATCTTGATGGCGGGAATGTTGATCACGTTAACGGGCACACCAGTGTCATGCGTAGCAACAGGAACACCGGTAACGCGCGTAGCGTAAAAACCTATCACCGGACAGAGGAAGGGTAGAATCTCAAAAGCTTCAGTATCAACAGACATCGATATGAGGGCGTCCACACCTGACCCTTCTACCTTGTCTAGCGCATTCTGAAGTGCAATGCTCTGGCTTGATCCAACCCTGCCAAAAGACAGGAACAGAATCTGCGTCTGCCAACATGTTCCCGTAATCGTCTTGTTACCCATTGGCGTTGTGTACCCACCTTGCGTAATTGGCTTAGACGAAGCCACGAACGATGACGGGCGAGATACACACCCCGACATTGCGACAAGAACTGATACGGCAACGATTGCACGAACTGTTCTGCACATCTTCATACTATACTCCTTTTTGTTTTTTACTTACGTTCGTATTCCGCCATACGGAATCCGAGATTGTCTTCGCCTTCGGCATAGAGATTCAAGTCAACATTGCCTGCCGAATCGCCATTCGCCTTAAACCAAGCAAGCAACTGCCCCCTCATATAATCCAGGATCTCCTTATCTGTGCCTAATTTTAATTTACGATAGTCAACGAAGCAACGCCCCGTACGCCCACCCCTCGTGAGATCGGGAATCACGATGAAATCACGCCTTTCTATAATATCATAATTAAACTCCAACAACATCCCATCCTTTGAGTTCTGCGTAAAAAAAACGCAAGGGTCGTTGAAATATCGTTGGCGTAGCCATCGTTCTCTGATTTCAGCCTTCGCCCATGTTTTCACTTTACCAGGATCATCGTCATTGCACGCCACGGTTGCCCTCTGCTTGAAGTAGTAATCGGTATCATTTCCAATTGGCATCTTAGTGGGTTCGTCATAAATCACTGGACCATGAGGTTCCTTACCAGGAATCAAACGAACAAGCGATTTCATATAATCAGCATCGTTAAAAAGACGGTTACCGCAATTATTCACGGCTTTCTGAATCGCGGCATAAAGGCTACATGGAGTCATCGCCTCTATGTCATGGTATTCAGCAGTTCCTGAACAATCCAGCGAAAAAAGCAGGGTAGTGGAATTGACGGAGGAATCTTTAAAGGTAACTTTAAAGGAAATGTCGCACTTGACGTCGCGTGCCGGGCTTCGCGTGATAGGATCCTTTGATGAAGGAATTACCTCTAAAACAAGTCGTGACGGCTTGTCATTACCTACTAGGCAAAAATTCGTGCTGACGAATTCTTTGAATTCATCTTCGACAATCTGCCTAAACGGCAGCTTCTCAAATCGCGGATCGCCAATGGTCGATTCCGAGTCCACCATTATACATTTCTCCCTATTCTCAAGCTGCCGAAAATCAAGTTTCACGGGCAATCGGTTTAACTCGTAATTGGAATCTTTGTGGTAACTTGCCACGAAGCGGGGTCTCACAGGAAGTTTTTCTCCACGTGGCGTAGAGCAACCGGCCATCAAGCCAAGCAGAAATAACGCCACAGCCCTACCTTTCCAGCTTGGCAAAAGATTCGTTTTCACTTTCTTTTTCCTCCATTTAGAAACACTCTAAAACCTATTTCTTTTCCTTTAGAATCTTCGCATCCCTTAACGTTATACCTTGCAGTGCACTTCTCCGCCGAATCACAGTATGAGCCTCCAAAATAGAAACCCCCGTTACACCATTCGGCAGCATTGCCATGCATGTCGTACAGCCCCCAAGCATTCGGCGGATACTCTTTATTTCCTGCATCATTTAACTGCCTCCAATATTCGCCACCAAAATTGCCACAATTCTGACCATACCTTGTAGGACGGTTCCCCCACCAATAGTCATTGGTGATTTTTCCTGCAAGACACGCAAATACCCACCTGTTGGAGTCCGGCAAAGAAAAATCAAGGTTTGTCTTTTCACTAAGTGTTTTGATAAAATTAGTGCAATCACAACAAGTGACCGACGTAGCTGGGAGATCGCTGTTCTGCCAATCATTATCACACGCCCGTGATGGAGCTTCGCCCATTACACTGTACCATTGTTTCCGCGTCACTTCGGTTTCGCCCATCCAGAACCCATGCGCCGTGTCTCCTTTCTTTCCACACCACACAAGGCACAGTTTTGTTTGCTTGTCTGGCGACGTTACCACAATGCGCTGCCTACCCCTGCATTTTGGGTTTTCATTCGTCATCACATTCCATTCGTTCGCAACTTCAACCTTATTCGTGACAGTACACGTTTCGTTGGAGGTCGCCATCAATCCCCCAACATCGCTTGTGCCACCAGTAGAACCTTGCGCAATCCCTGTTCCGCTGGAGGTCGTCCCCCCAACATCGTTTGTGCCACTAGTAGAACCTTGCGCAATCCACTTTCTCATCTTTTGAATCACCAGTAGAACCGTGTGCAAATCCCGTTCCGTTTGAACTCGCCCCCCCAACATCGTTTGTGCCACCAGTAGGACCGTGTACAAACCCTGTTCCGTTGGAGTTCGTCCCACCAACATCGTTAGTGTCTCCAATAGTGCCTTGCGCAATCCCCGTTTGCCATCAGTAGGACCTTTTGCAATCTCCGTAGGACCTTGTGGAATCTCCGTTTTGTTCGTTGCACTCGCGTTCCACCACCAGATTCCAGCCGCAGCCAGTCCCAACAACACCACGGCCGTCAGCACCTTTCCGACGCAACTCCCCTTCGCCTCCAGCGCATCCACCACCTCTCCGCAACTCGCGAAACGTTTCTCCGGCTTTTTCGCGAGTGCCTTCGCGAGTACGGCGTTCATGCGTTTGGAAATACCCGGCACGGGTCTCACGGGCGCAGTCAACACGGCTTGCCCCAGCACGTCAGGATCGTCGCCGTCAAACGGCAACTCCCCCGCCAACATCCAATACGCCAGCACGCCAAAGGAATATTCGTCGGACGCCGAGTGCTGCGGACATCCCAGCCACTGCTCTGGCGACTTGTAGCCAGGAGTACCGCTTCGCGATGTTTCGGCGGGGCGCGTGCGGCTTTGGCTCGAACGAATCTGAGCGGCCAGGCCGAAGTCTAGTACCTTTACGCATCCATCGCCATCCACCATGACGTTTTCCGGCTTCACGTCGCGGTGAATCACCTTCTGTGAATGTGCGTAGTCAAGGGCTGCGGCAACCTGCCGCAGGATGGAGAGCTTCGACTCCATGGACACTTGTGGATTGTGCCGCATCCAGCGTCTAAGGTTCGTGCCGGACGCGAGATCCATGACAAGATAGAAGTCACCGGTCAATTTGTCCTTCTCCAAGGTACGGGCCCCGACGATGTTCTGATGGTGCAGATTACCAACGATTTGGTAGTTGGCGCGAATCTCCTCCATCTCGTCTTCGTTGCGGCTCACCTCCGGAGGAAGCCCCTTCACGGCCACTTCCACGCCGCCGAGATTGTCGAAACACTTATAGACAACTCCCATCCCACCCTCGCCGAGCTTACACAGCACTACGTAACGCCCGTCGATCATGGCCCCAGGAGCTAACCCCTTTTGGACTTTCCCGGGTACCTTTACCGTAGGCGTAATCCTCTCCGTGGGCTCGTCACCCATTGAGGTGTAAATACTAGGTTTAAGAGTGTCTTGCATTCTTTCGTTCGTAACAACGCCAGTTTACTACAGCGCGTAAAATTATACACTATTTTCGTTCCCAGTGCAATCCAACTTGTTAATATTGTTTTTTGGGTGGGTGGTGATTAGTGGCTAGTGGTTAGTGATATTTTAACGCAGAGAAGCAGAGGTGATGAGCGGAAGCTTCCCTGCCTCTCCGCTTCTCTGCCCCTCTGCGTTTATTTTCCGCCTCGTGCCCGAGGTTCGTGATTGGTGATTGGTGATTCGTGGTTGGTGGCAAATGGGCGCGGGCGAGTTGATGCGCCTGTCGCGAAGCGATCAGGTTGGGTGAGCGCGAAGCGCGAACTGCGAAGCAGCCGCAAGGCCCCGCGCCCGCGCGCATAAGTAAGTTGTTTTCAAATGGTTGTTTCCATTCAAAATGCGGCGGGGGACGCGGGTGGGGCGCGGGTGGGATGCCGCCAAGCGCTTTGGGATTTGGAAACAACCATAACAACTTTCAACAACAACTTTATCCTTCGGGCACACCTTGAACAGGCCGATGGCAAAACTAGTGGCTCGTGGCGAGTGGTTCGTGATTTTAGCCGCAAAGAACGCAAAGGGCGCAAAGAACGGGGAATGGGGAACGGGGAATGGGGTTCGGGGTGGATTTTAATTTTAACACAGAGGCACAGAGACACGGAGTCACAGAGGTGCGGTAACTTCTCTGTGCCTCTGTGTTTAATTTCCGCCTCGCGGCCGTGGGTTCCTTTGGAACGGATGACGCTTCAATAGACTTCAAAATCCTTCAATAGACTTCAAAATCCTTCAACAGACTTCAAGGTTTTGGGGCCAAACTTCAAGAAATTTCAAGGAACTTCAACGCGAAAAAGGCCCCGAAACGTCCAAAACGGCATTGAAAAACCTTGAAGTTTGATTGAAAAACCTTGAAGAATCACGGGAAAACCTTGAAGAATTTTGAAGGATTTTGAAGCGTAAAATTCTCGAACCCCTGAAAACAAAGGGCGAAATGAGCCTTCTATATAATACTTCAAGAATTCTTCTTCTTTTTTATTTCCCACATGCGTGTATCGCGCGCGCGCGCGTGAGCGTGCGCGTGAGTGAGCGTGAGAGAGCAAGTTAGAGTGCGAGTGCGAGAGAGCACTGAACCGCCTGCGCGGCGTGCTACCCTCACGGGGGGGGCCGGATTACCCTCACGAGGGGTTTGAGTTACCCTTACCGGGGGTTTGAGTTACCCTCACGAGGGGTTTGAGTTACCCTTACCGGGGGTTTGAGTTACCCTTACCGGGGGGTTGAGTTACCCTCACGAGGGGTTTGTGTTACCCTAAATTCGGCAGTTGGGGCGTAGGTTCTTAGCCGCAAAGAACGCAAAGAGCGCAAAGAATGGGGAATGGGGAATGGGGAATGGGGAACGGGGTGGATTTTAATTTTAACACAGAGGCACAGAGACACGGAGTCACAGAGGTGCGGTAACCTCTCTGTGCCTCTGTGTTTAATTTCCGCCTCGCGGCCGAGGTTAGTGATTCGTGGTTAAAGGTAGCTTTGGCTTGCTTGGCATGTCGTCGAATCCTCAAAAAAAGAATCCTCACCGATAGAATGACCCGCCGAAGCAGGTTCACCCGGTGAGGCGCATGGAGGTAGTGTACCAAATCCCAGAACGCTGCGCAAGGCGTCGTGCGAAAAAAGTTTTTTGGTTTTTTTGTCTTCAAAGTTTCAAAATACCAATAACAGGGGGTTACGCTGAAGCCTCCGATATGGTATAATAATGCCACTGGAGAAAAAGACTTCTTAGTAACGGAAAACAAATGAAAGGAAATTAAACCATGAATTCAAGATTTTTCGTCATCGCGTTATTCATCGCGGCTTTAGGATTCGGTATCGTTGGATGTGAAAATTTCAACCGATATGAAGATCCATACAATGTTAAGTGTAATCCTCCAATGGATATGAAGATGGAGGATGTACTGGATGAGGTACTGCATGCCGCAGTGCGTCATAAGTGCCTGCCAGAGGTCTTGACGGTTTCAGATAAGATGTGTACAGTGAGGTGTACCAGTATAAACGATACGACCAACCTCGTGGTCATGGTAACATGGACGAATAATCCGAAAAGCATAACAATCGCCAAATACTGGAAGAAGTATTTAGAACTCGGGGGCAGCAAGTACAAGAATTATAGTAGGGAGAACTGGCAGGAATATGCGGATTTCGAGACAATAAAAAACAGTTACAATAATTCGGTAGCTAAGTATGACGGTCTAAAAAATCAGCAAAGAATAGACAATAAATTACCTAGGAACTTGAGAAGTGGCAAGGATTTTAAGAAAGAATTGGAAAAAGCAGAGGACGATCGAGAAAAAGCTTTAGAGAGGATTAAAAGGTTTCAGAAAAAGCACCCCCGGTATCCGACCAAGGAGGAGTATAACGAGTGGGTAGAGGCTTTTGGAGAAGAAATCAAAGCCCAGCTTAACCGTTAATCCTATTTTACAGACCACCATATACGTGGAAACGGTACGCGGCGTGGCCAAAAACGGCAGAGTACGGCGAAGAGCGCCCCCCACACCGTATACCACGCGAGGCACAACCAGGCGCTCCACGGTTTCACCTCGATGCTCGCCCACGGCCACGACGCCACTCGTTCGGACGCCATCACCATCACGCCCGTCAATGCAGCCGCTGCATTGTTGCAGAGCGCGCCGAGAGGCAGACAGATGAAACTCGACGCGAGACCTGCCACTCCGGCGGTCACCATCCACTTCGCGCAGAGGATTAGCACGACGTTCGCCACAAGTCCGCCCGCCGTGAACCGTCCGAACACACATGCCGTCACCGGCACGCTCGCCACCCAAGCCGCAAGCGAAACGCCCATCGCCTGCGCAAAGGCACTGATCTTGCGGCGAAGCCAGTCCCGCCATCCGTACTGGCGCCATCTCTGCACGGCGGTACCGGGAATGGGGGAGACGAGATACCGCGTGCCGTCAATCCACAACACGATCCCGAACATCACCGCGAACGACAGCGTGCAGCCTACGTCGAACAGGCGTTCGGGGCTGATCGCGTAGACGGCAAACGCCGTCACGGACCACGCCGCAAGGGGATCGGGACGGCGTCCGAATACCGGTGCCAGGTACCATAACGACACCATCGTCGCCGCTCTCACAGCGCTCGGCCGCGCCCCAGTGAGGAGTGTATACGCAACGACGAGCGGCACCGCGACCAGCCCGCGCGCGCTAAGCGGCACGTCGAAGCGCTTGAGCAGACACGTAATGAGCCCGGCAACCACCATCACGTGCAGACCAGAAATCGCGAACACGTGGATTGTCCCAGCAGCCGCGAACATCGTACGCCGTTCTTGCTTCAGTCCGCCACGACTTCCTAGCAATATGGCTTGGTTGAACCCAGCCAGTTCCGTACACCAGTCCAAGCCCGCCGCTGCGCGGCGCGCAAGTTCTTTCGAGCAGGCGGCGTAGACAACCGTCGGAGACCAAGGTTTGGCGGGGGCAATGCGGGCTGCTGATGGCCCTGGAGAATCCGCGCCTCCACCTGATACCCAGAGCGTCCGACGGGCGAAGCGGTTTCCGTGCGGCGCCGTGCGGGATATCCAGCCCGCGCACCTCCACTTCTCGCCGATGCGCGGCAATCCACCCGTCGGACGGGGCATCACGACGGACAGCGGCAAGGGGCCAACATGCGACTCGAACGAAACTAACGCCGCACCGTCGCGTTTCCGCGCCCATTCCCGCGCATCGCTCTCCACCTCAAGTTCAAGTATGGGACGCTCGCCGCCAAGACGCGCATTCGCCGCGAGGATGCGCGCGCGCGCATTGTCCGCCCGGAATGCCAGTATCATTCCCAGCACGATGAGCGCAGGCACGCGCAGCCCGCGCGCGCCCCATCCCCACGCCGCGAGGAAAGCGGCTATGGCCAGGTAGGCGAAAAGCGGCCATAGCTCCGCGCAGGCGGGGACGGCGAACGCGGCGCATGCGCCCGCGACGAGCGCGACCGTGCGTCCTGCAAGACGGCAGGCGTCTCGGTTGCCCACGAAGAACGGCACCGGTCAGTCCCAGTACGTGCGGTCGAGTTCGCGGAACGTGGAGGCTTCCCCCACATGCTCCGCTGTGACGTTCGGCGAGCCGGCGAGGTCGGCGATCGTCCGTGCCACCTTCAGCACTCGGTCGTATGCGCGCGCCGAGAGGTCGAGCTGCGCGAGCATGAGGCGCATCTCCTCCTGTGCGGCGGCGTCGAGCCGACAGAAACGCGGCAGGTCCCGCGCGGGGATTTCCGCGTTGCAGTGGATTCCACGTTCGCCCGCAAAGCGCTTTTTCTGGATTTCGCGGGCGGCGACAACGCGCGCACGGATGGCGGCAGACGACTCGCCGGCGGGCAGGTCCACGATCTCGCGGAACGGGACGGGCGGGAGCGCAATCTGGATGTCGATGCGGTCGAGGAGCGGTCCCGAAATCTTCGCGCGGTAAGCGGCAATCTGACGCTGCGTGCAGCGGCAGGCGTGTTTCGGATCGTCGGAATAACCGCAAGGGCAGGGGTTCATCGCAGCCACGAGCATGAAGCGGGATGGGAAGTCGCACGCTGCGGACACGCGCGAGATGGCCACGTGTCCGTCTTCAAGCGGCTGGCGCATGACCTCCAGCACATTGCGTCTGAACTCGGGGAATTCATCCAGAAACAACACGCCGCGATGCGCGAGCGACACTTCGCCGGGCACGGGATGCGTTCCGCCGCCGAGCAGCCCCGCGTCGGAAACGGTGTGGTGCGGCGCACGGAACGGACGGCGCACCACAAACGACTCGCGCGCCTTCAGAACGCCCGCGACGGAGTGGATGCGCGTGACCTCAAGCGCTTCCTCGGGAGTGAGGGGCGGAAGAATGGACGGAATGCGCCGCGCGAGCATCGTCTTGCCCGCGCCGGGTGACCCGACCATAAGGATGTTGTGTCCGCCCGCAACGGCCACCTCAATTGCGCGCTTCGCGCCGTCCTGTCCCTTCACGTCCGCGAAATCCTCCCCCGAATCGCGGTTCGCAGCCACGCATGCTGCGAGGTCGGTGCGCACCGGGTCGAGGGGAAGTGCGCCGGAGAGAAAATCCACCGCCTCGCGCAGGCTGCGGACGGGATAGACGTCGATGCCCTCTACGACTGACGCCTCAGCCGCGTTTTCCTCCGGCACGAGGATGCCGCGTTTTCCGATCCGGCGCATCTCAAGGACGATTGGCAGAATGCCCCGCACGCGCCGCACATCGCCAGAGAGGGCGAGTTCGCCCGCGAGCGCGTAGTCGGACAGTTCCGGCGCCTTCACCTTGTTCGTGGCAGCGAGCAGCGTAACGGCGATCGGTAGATCGTAGAGTGGACCTTCCTTGCGCACGTCGGCCGGCGCAAGGTTCACCGTGATGTTCGACTCGATCTTCTTGAAACCAGAGTTGCCGATTGCGGTCGACACTCGGTCCTTCGCCTCCTTCACCGCCTGGTCGGGCAGACCGACCATCGTGAACTGCGGCGCGCCGTCCGACGCGCACACCTCGATCTCGACGGTCTGCGCGTCAACGCCGTACACGGCTCCTGAATGACACTTTGCAAGCATTGCATGTTCCTTTCGCTGGGCGACGTCCTGATCCGCCGTCCACGCGTAAAAGAATACCATGCGAACGCAGTGGCGCGCAAGGGGGTAAACTGTCAAAAGAAAAGCAAAAAAATGTATGGAAATTGTCTGAGAAATGTAGGCAAAATGTATACAAATGCATACAAGTTCACTGGGCGCGGGGATGTGCCTTCATGTATTCGTCCTTAAGGTGCTCCACTGAGACGTGCGTATAAATCTGCGTTGTGGCAAGGGACGAGTGCCCCAGCATTTCCTGTACGCTGCGCAGGTCGGCGCCGGCGTCAAGGAGGTGCGTTGCGAAGCTGTGGCGCAGCTTGTGCGGAGAAAGGTCGGCTGGAAGGTCGGCGGCGGCAAGCCATTTCTTCATGCGGCGCTGGGCTTCGCGCGGACGGAACACGGTGCCTCGCTCATTGAGGAACACGTTCGTGGCGGGTGCGCCGCCGTCAGCAAAGAGCTCAGACGCGGACGAACGGAGCGTGCGGAGTGCCTTGCGCGCGGGCTTGCCGAGAAGGCAGAGACGCTGCTTCGACCCCTTTCCGGTCACGATCACGCCGCCTGTCTCGAAGTTGATCTGCCCCCACGCGAGGGACACCGCCTCGGATATACGGCAGCCCGTTGAGTAGAGCGTCTCAAAGAGCGCCGTGTCGCGGGCGTAGGCGTATGCCTCCTGCGGAGTGATTTCATGGTGTTCCTTCACGCGGCGGGCGAGCTCCTCCCCGGGCGCGGCAAGGAAACGCTTAACCTCCTCGGTGGAGAGCACCTTCGGCAACGGCTTGGGCAGCTTGGGTCCGCGCAAGCCCGAAAACGGGTTCGTGTCGACCACTTCCTCGCGTACGAGGAAGCGGAAGAATGAACGCAGGGAGGCGAGCTTGCGGCGCGTAGTCGTGGCGCAGGCCTCCTCGTGGGCGAACGCCATGAGGAAGCGGCGGGCGTCATCGGGCGTGACGGACGCCCAGTCGAACGGAGCGGACGCATCGGCGCCCCAGCGGAATGCGGCGAACTGCGCGAGGTCCATCTCGTAGCTGGAGACGGTGCGCTCGGATGCGTTCCGCTCGCCGAGCAGGAACGCACGGAAGCGCCCTGCAACGGCGTCGCCGCGAACGGCGGGATTTGTCAGGAGCGACGTGCTCCCCTTCCTTTCCGCTTCTCAGCGCGCGCGGCCGCCTTCGCGTCCTTCTCCGCGCTGGTGGCCTTTTCATGCTGCGGCAGGTCGAGAAGTCCCAGCTTGGCGGCGACTTCGTCGAACGTCGGGATTTGGTCGCGGTAGTTCACGCACACGCGGCGTAGTGCGAGCACCTGACGCGGCGAGAGCGAACTACGGCGGGCGTACTGGTCGCGCAGGGACGATACGAACTCCTCGTCGTTGTAGACGCGACGGCCGCGGTGTACGGGTTCCTTCCATTCCTTGACCGTTTCAAGCAGGGCTAGGAGGTCCGGCACCGCCGGGTCAACGGGGGCGATCTCGAAACCGCCGGGCACGTACGGAGCAAGGCGCGCGCGCACCTGGTCGGCATCGTCCAGCGCTCCGGCGTTCTCGCCCACGCTGCGAGCGAGGATCGCGAACTGCTTCGCCGTCAGCAGGCGGCCGCGGTCAACCTGCTCTCGCAGGGAGTTGAGGAACGGGTTCTTCGTGAGGCCGCCGATGCGGTCGATCGTCTGGAAGCACCATTTGACTAGCTCGTCCGACGGCGCGTTCTTCACACGGTCCACCTCCGGGCCGTAGCCGAGGTCGACGATGCGCATCTCGCCGTCGTGAATCTGGTCACGGTAGGCCACTACAAGCTTGACGAGCGCCTGGAGCTGCTTCTCGGTAAGGGACGTTTTTCCATCGGCGATCTGACGGCGCACGGAGTCGACGAATTCCTTGTCGCCGAACGTGCGCCTGCCGATGGTCATCGGCGGACGCCAATTCTTCACCTCGTCGAGCAGCTCGAGAAGCGCGTTGAATTTCTCGATCGGCGGCGGCGGGTCCTGCGCGTCGCGCACCCAGGCTGTGAACTGTCGGTAGAAGCCGGAGAGCATGTCATTGCCCTGCTCCTCGCCTTCCTCCACCTTGTCCAGTTCGCCTTCCATCTTCGCGGTGTAGCCCACGTTGAAGAGCGGCTCGATCTTCTTGACGAGCCAGTCGTTCACGTCCATGCCGCGTTGCGTCGGCACGAGCTGGCGCGCCTCGCGCGTCGCGTACAGGCGGTCGACGAGCACCTCGATGGTCTGGGCGTATGTAGACGGGCGGCCCACGCCGTTCTCCTCGAGCGCCTTTACGAGGGAGGCCTCGGAGTAACGCGGCGGCGGCTTCGTCTCCTTGCGGTCCGAAAGCCACCGGACGGGCGTGAGCGCCTCGCCCACGGCAAGTGGCGGCAGCGACTTCACCTCGTCGCTCTCCTCGTCCTCCTCCTCGGCAGGCTTCGTCTTCTTCGCGATCTTCATCGCTGCAAGGAAGCCCTCGAACTCAACGGATGTCGTGGAGGCGGTGAAGAGGTAGGAATGGCGCAGGGCGTCCTTCTCGGCCTCAAGAGCCACCGTCTTCTGCACGAGGCGGGCCTCTGCCATCTGGGAGGCGACGAACCTGCGCCAGATGAGGTCGTAGAGCTTCGTGGATGCGGCGTCAAGCCCGGCCTCTGCGGGATGCAGGCGCACGTCCGTGGGACGGATCGCCTCGTGGGCCTCCTGCGCGCCGGCCTTGGACTTGTAGAAGTTGGGCTTTTCGGGCACGAACGCCGCGCCGAACTCCGATTCGATCAGGTCCTTCGCCGCCGCGCGCGCCTCGGCCGCCACGTTCACGCTGTCCGTTCGCATGTAGGTGATGAGACCGGCCTCGTAGAGCTTCTGGGCCATGGACATAGTGCGCTGCGGCGAGAAGCCGCACACGCTCGACGCTGCCTGCTGCAAAGTGGAGGTGGTGAACGGCGGATACGGATGGCGCGTCTTCGGCTGCTCCTTCACGTTCGTCACGCGCAGACCCGCGCCGTCGAGGTCGTCCACAAGCGTTGCCGCCTGCTCCTGGCTCCGCACGTTCGGCTTCACGTCGTCAAGGCGCGCAAGCTTCGCGATGAAGGCCGTCTCCTTAGTGCCCTTGGACGCCTCAACGCCGAGCACCCAGTACGCGACGGGGTTGAACCCCGTGATCTCGCGCTCGCGTTCCACAAGAAGGCGCAGCGCGACGGACTGCACGCGGCCCGCCGAGAGGGAATAGCCATATTGCAGGTTCTTCCAGAGGAGCGGGGACACCTTGAAGCCCACGAGGCGGTCGAGGATGCGGCGCGCCTGCTGCGCGTCCACGCGGGCGAGGTCGATCTCGGCCGGGGTTCGCGACGGCGGCCTGCACCGCCTTCTTCGTGATTTCGTTGTAGGTGACGCGACGGACGGGCTTGCCCTTCGTCACGTCGGCCAGCACCTGGCTGAGGTGCCACGCGATGGCCTCCCCCTCGCGGTCAGGGTCGGGCGCGAGGTACACCTCGTCCGCCGCGCGCGCGGCCTTGCGGAGGTCGTCAACGACCTTCTTCTTCTCGGTCGACACCTCGTAACTCGGCGTAAACGTCCAAGCGCCCTCGCGTCCCTCCACCGGGGCGATCTTGATTGACAGGCCTTTCTTTGGCAAATCCCGGATATGCCCGACAGAGGACTTCACCATGAAGTCCCCGCCCAGGTACTTGCCGATCGTCACCGCTTTCGCCGGCGACTCGACGATCAAGAGTTTCTTGCTCATTGTCTCCTATTCTTTCCTTCTACCGTCTAAAAAGATGGCAAATATTTTACCAAAAAATCAGACGATAAATCCATAGGGAAAATTCAAAAACTGCGATTCTAACAAACTGCGCATAGTATCCCCCAGAAACAGAGAAAATATGGTATACTGATTCTGACATGCCACCCCAGCCACCAGTTTCCATCGCTGCCGCGTTCCCGAAACGTCTGGCAGATATGCACAAATACGCCGCCGGCGTAGTCACGGTGATTGGCGGTTGCGCGCGCTACCCGCACGCGCCGGTCATCGCGGCGCTCGGCGCGCGCGCGGGCGGAGCGGGACTCGTGCAGCTCGCCGTGCCGGATGCCTCGCGCACAGCCGCAGGCGCGCTTGTGCCGGAGGCCACTTTCGCGGAACTCGCGCCCGGCGTCACGCCGCCGCGCACTGACGTGACTGCGCTCGGCATGGGACTAGGCGATGGCCCGGACAGCGAAGCGCTCGTCGTGAACGTCCTTTCATGCGCCGGAAGATTCGTCGTTGATGCAAGCGCTCTCGCAGTCCTCGCACGCCTGCGCGCGGCGAACGCGCTTCCGTCCGTTGAAGGCTGCACCCTCGTCCTCACTCCGCACGTCGGCGAAGCCGCCCGCCTGCTCGACTGCACAACTGACGAAATCCAGTCCGACCGATCTTCCGCCGTCCGCCGCCTCGTGGAGAGCTACCGCGCGGTAGTCGTCCTCAAGGGGCCGCACACTCTCGTCGCCGCGCCGGACCGCGCCGACATGTTTGAGTGCCCCGCCGGAAATCCGTTCATGGCCCTCGGCGGCATGGGGGACCTGCTCGCCGGCGCGCTCGCCGCCCGCTGGGCGTACCTTTCCAAGTCCCGACCCAATCCCGACGCCGCGTTTCTCGCCGCCTGCGGCGCGGTCTGGCTGCACTCCGCCGCCAGCGACGCACTCGTCGCCGCCGATCCGCCGGGCGACCCGTCCATCGTCAACACCGCACACGCCATCGCGTCACTCCGCGTGGCACTTGAAAAGTAAAGGAGAACCAGCAATGACCATTGGATACGAATCACTCGTCAAGCACCTGCATGTCGTCGGATCCGAACCGTTCGGACTCCTCTCGCGCGGCACGCTGCCCACCGCCGGCATCCTCAGCAACGAATTCGGCGACCGCCTCAAGTGCCTCTTCTCGCCGGAACACGGCTGGTACGGCTTCGCCGCCGCTGGGGAACGGACAAACGGCGAAATGCACCCGTATTGGAACATACCCATCCATTCCCTCTACGGCGACGTGCGCAAGCCCACCCCGGAAATGCTGTCGGGACTCGGACGCATGGTCATCGACCTTCCTGACATCGGCGTCCGGTGCTACACCTACCTTGCCACTCTAAAGCTCATGCTGGAGGCATGCGCGGAGGCGGGCGTGGCCGTCACCGTGCTGGACCGCCCCGTCCCCCTCGGCGGCATCGTCGATGGCCCGATGCGCGACATGGGCTTCTCCTCCTTCGTCGCCCCGCTCAACGTTCCCTTCTGCCACGGGATGACGCCGGCGGAGTGCGCGAAGTTCATCGTCGGTACGGAGATGCTCGACCTCGACCTCACCGTCATCAAGATCCGCGACTGGTCACATGCCGACCGCGCCCCGTGGTTCGACTTCATGCCGCCTTCGCCCGCGATCCGCAGTTGGGACTGCGCGGCGCTGTACCCGGCCACGGTCTTCACCGAAGCCTATCCAGCAATCGACTGCGACCGCGACGGCGCCCTCGCATTCCGCGTAGTAGGCGCCCCGTGGCTTGACATTGCAAAGCTCCTGGACGACTTCATGGATCCCCTTCCCGCCTGTGGCTTGGGCGTGCGCCCAATCCGCTACCGTCCCACCGGCGGCACATACGCTGGACAAGTCCTGAACGGATTGCTGCTTTCCGTCGAGAACCCCGATGCGTTTTACCCCGTGACGGCCGGCACAATCGTCCTCGCCGCACTTCTCAACCGCCACAGGGACGAGATGACGCAGAACGCCCGCACCGAATGGCTTGACAAGCTCGTCGGCTCCACCGGCCTGCGCGACGCCATCGCCAACAAAAACCTCAGCGACCTTTTCCAGTCCTGGATCGACGCGCAGGACGTCTACCTCCCCACGAAGGTAGACCTCTACGCATAACGTCAAATGGCCATCAGCGAGTCGAGAACACAGTCGTGAACGTAGCCTCCGTGACCGGTTCCTTGAACGCAAAGGCAAGGCGCTGAGGCGAGGGCTTGCCGGGGTTGTCGATCAGCTCCTTAGTGAACGCGACAGGTGCTGAAGCCTTCACCGACATCTTCATCTTGCGATGGGTCGTCGGCGACTTGCTAAATATGAGCTCGGTGAAATCATCATTCACCGTCCACTCTCGGTACGTGACCACGGGCACCTCAAACGCGGTCGGCTCCGTGAAGGCAACCGCGTCGGTGATCGTCACCGAGCGGTTTTTCCGGTCGAAAGTCATCGTACGCACAAGCGACTTCAGTGCTGGCACGCCGTAGGCTGCCGTATAGTCGAGCACAATCTCGTCCTTGGTGTCCGTGAATTCCGTCTTGATCACTTTCGCGGCAGCCTTGCGTCCGCCCTTCTGCAGTTTCCCGCCCACAACGGGCACGGGATGTCCGTAGGAGTTTAGCATCTTGGAGATGTAGCGGTCTTTCGAGAACGTACGGCGCGTGTAGACCTCCCCGCCGGGATCGCCGCACATCTCCACGCCGTCCATCATAATCGCATACGAGCCGACGTCGTTGTGGTTGTGGAGCTCCGCGTTGTGTCCGCCCTTGATTGCGACGCTCCAGGCAAGCCTTCCGCGTGGATCGGGCCGGCGGGAAATCAGCACCTGCGCATCGGGGAACCACGTGCGGACGGGAAGCACGTCCATCGTTGGCGCACACGGCGTCGGTTCCTGTCCGAACGCCCGCAAGGAGAACTGCGCCGTATCGAATCCAAACACGGGCGACTTGAGCGCCGCCGTCGAGACGAGGTCGGGCCAGATTTGGCGTCCGAGCGCGAGCAGCACGGGCGATGGGTTGCCGCCGCCGTCTGCGAAGTGCGGAGACCTTCCGCCCTGGAGCTGGAACCCGTAAGCGTACTCCATCACCGTCTTCGTCTTAGGATTAGCAAAAAGATCGATCTTTCCGCCTGTCGCGGCGCGCAGGGAAAGCCCCATCATGATGTGATGCCCGTAACCGTAATTCCAGTAGCCCATACCCTCGGAGCAGTACCCGTCGTCAGTGTATCCCGCGAGTGCGTACGGTACGCTTCCCTCGGCGTGCATGACGAACTCGGCGCGGAGACGACGGTCTGGAATCAGCGCCAGCGCGGCGCGCACCACGCAGCAGTTGCACACGCTGTTCCAGTTGTTGCCGCCGTGGAACCACCAGTGCTCGCGAATCTTGCGCACACCACGCGCATGGGCGAGATGCGGCTGGAACGTGCGGCGGTCAATCTCCGAATACACCTTCGCGCGCGTCACCGCCGGAATGGCGTCGCCGAGCCATGAAAGACAGTACGCAAGCTCACGCGAAAGTTCCGAGCTGGTCAGGTCGATGTGCGGTATCCCGTTGAAACAGGTGAGGTTGCCGTCATGCGCTGGAAGCGTCCAGCTCTTCATCGCGCAGAACGCGTCCATGTACTCGACGACTTTCGGAATGAAGCGTCCCTTGCGCTCAAGGCACTCGCCCACGTAGAGCCAGACGAAATTGGCCTTCCGCTTGAAAAAGCACTTCTGGTAGTTCGAGCGGTTCCCGTTCTGCGAGAATTCAAGGTAGAGTTCGTCCGGCGTATCCGGCACGGGTTCAACGCTGATTTTCTCCGCGTTTTGGATTGCCGTCTGCCCCTCCTTCGTCGCCGCAAGCGGCTCCCATTTAGTGCGGTCGCACGCCGGCGCACCATCCGCGCGCGGGCTTTCCGGCAACCATTGCGCGATTTCATCTATGCGTGCGTCGTTCACCGCGTGTACAGCGGTGGAAGCCGCCGCGCCAATCGCGCTTTCGGGAGGAAGCGGCTCGAAGCCGGGGATGGACGAAAGGTCCGCCGGAAGCTTCGGCACGCACACGTTCCCGCGCATGACCGTCGTCGCAGGCGCACGCCACGTAAACGACTTCTCGTCGCCCTCGAACACGTTGCATTCGAGCGTGTTGCGCATGGGCGTGTCGAGGGCGGACGCGAACTCTGGGTACTTCGCCTTGAACGCCGCGCCTTCGACGTTCGCCGCCTCGCGGGAGGTCTTGCCCCGCGCGCCGGAGAAGAACTTCCGCCAGTGATCTTGCGACCATGGCGAAAACGTGACGCCGAAGCGGCAACGCGTGAACACGTTGTTGCGCACCACGTTGTCGCGTCCGCCGTTCATCTGCACGCCGCCGAAGTGCGCCCTTGAGCAGTTGTCGAAACGGTTGCCGTACACGAGATTTCCGGAGATCGAGTCGTCGAAGCGGATACCGCCCTGTCCGCACCGCACGAACGCGCCGCCGCGCCCGACGTCGCGGAAGATATTGTGGATGAACTTGTTGCCGCGATACGTGGGATCGCCCCACATGTCCACCGCGCCCTGGTCGTCGGACTCCTGCACCACGCGTTCCACGAGGTTGGATGCGAAGAGATGCTCGTTTCCGATGATCCGCACCGCGCTCGAGGGGAGGTCGTGGAAATCGTTGCGCACGATGCGGTGGCCGCACCCCGTCGCCCAGACGCCCGGCGTGTAGGTGCGCATCGCAAGGCCGGTGTCGCTGAAGTCGCAGTCTTCAACCGTCACGCCGGACGGCGCGAGCGTCTTCCTGTCTCCGCCGTCGAGCGTCATCGCGCAGTGCCCGAACGTGCGGAACGTGCAGCCGCGCACGAGAGAATCGCGCGCCCGCTTGAGCACGAGGCCGTGCCCGCCGAAGTCGCGGAATTCGCAGCCCTCGATCTTCACATTCGAGACGCCGCGCATCTCCACCCCGTGGTGGCGCCCGCCGCGAAACGCGATTCCCGCGAAGCGGACGTGCGCAACGTCCTTCGCCGACACGAGCGAGCCGGCCGCGCGCGAAAGCTCCCAGCGGCACTTCGAAGGGGCGCCCTTCCCGTCTTCGGGATAGACATACAGCAGGCCGGTCGTGCGGTCAAGATGCCACTCGCCCGGCGCGTCGAGCGCCGCGAGCGCGTTCTGCAGGTAGAAGGGCATGCCTACACGTACTTTGAAATTGCAGAGGTGCCTCTGCTGGGCGACGGCGCTCGTTTCGCTCAGGTGGAAGGACATCTCGGCGCCGCTACCGGAAACGTCCCCGCCGGACGCGAACGAGATCGTCCCGGCGGCGGGATCCACGACGACCGGGAGCGTCTGGTCGGCCCAAAGCCACTGCCAGTATCCCAGAGCCTCCAGGCAGGGCGCGTTCGCGCGCGACCACCGTGTCATGTCGCCTAGGTCCGCCATGAACGTTCTTTTTCCATCTACGACCTTGCCGGTGCGGAGGAAGCCCGCGTTCGGATGGCGGGCGGGCGTGAGTCGCCTACCGTCGCAGCAGAGCGAGCGGATGCGGAATTCCGAGTACGTCGTGTGGAAGCCGCACGGCGCGTCGGGCTCGAGCGCGCCGTAGCCGAGGGACTTCACGTCCGCCACCCACACCTTCCCCTTCGCCCCGGCGGGGATGCGCGGGTCGTCGGCGAGACGCCAGGCGGACGGCGGTACGGTCCACGCGCCCGTGAACACGGGCCGCTCGCCCTTCCACGCGCGGTATGCGACGGGCGCACCGTCCGCACCGGAATCCTCCTTGCCGAGCTCAAGGGATTCGCGCATCGGGTATTCGCCGCCGCGCAGCCACACGTTCACGCCGCCCTTGGGAAGTGCGCCAGATTTCTTCAGCGCGCGTACGGCGTCGCGCGCCCGTGCCACAGTGGCAAACGGCCTTTCACGCGAACCGTCTGCCGAATCGTCGCCCGTGGGCGACACATGAAATGCGGTCTGCGGAAGATTCGCGCCGTATGCGCACGCCGACACCACGCAGAGTGCAACTGCAATAGCTTTGATGGTTGATTTCAAAGGCGATTTACTTTTCATGTTAGTCCTTTTCTGTTTATCTTAAAGGGGGCAAGACGCATTTTATCATTTCCCCCCGATTGGCGTCAACCTCGCCTCTCCTCGAAATGGCCGAAAGAACGCATCTGCGAAATTCACCGCCTAGCCTTCTGATGATTGGAAACAACTTTTTGAAACAACTCGCCTTTGGCGCGCGGGCTAACTCGCCCGCGCCCATTTGACGATCCTCAAACTGTCACGATTCTGGCTGTTCAAGGCATGCCCGAAGGGCCAAGTTGTTCTTGAAAGTTGTCTTGGTTGTTTCCAAATTCCAATACGCATGGATGAAAATCATAGATGCGCCCTATCATCGGCAGACTTCGCGAAGGACCTTGACGAAGTTCTCCTTCGTGCGCGGCAAGGTGGGCTTCAACGACTCAAGCGGTTTTGCCTTCGCAGCCTTGCGGATCGCCCCGAATCTGGGATGTACTGAGAAACCGGCCTTGCGGTCGCCAGATTTCACGGCCTGGACAATCCGTTCCGACAGCTCGGCCATCGCCGGCGCGACAACGTACCGGATCGCCTCGTACTGGTGGCTCAGACAGTACTGGTTGACGGCGTTCTCGAAGAGCGTCTTGGTGAAATCGGGATTCTGGATTTTCTCGATCGCGTCAAGCCGCTGGTACGACTCCCAGAGCGAGTAGTCCGTGTGCAGTTCCAGAACGTCGGCAAGGCGATCGAAGAGCGCAGCCAGCTCGCGTGCGCGGGCAACGGGATCTCCAACGGGCGAGACGCCCGTTGTCCCAGTTCGCCACGCGGCGATGGCAGAACCAAGCTCGTCAATCTTCAGGACGATGAGCCTGTCAAGCACCATGCGCACGATGTCGATCGCGTCGCGGTGGACAAACTCGTCGTCCCACGACACATCCTCGAGACGCCGCAGCGCCGACAGCGCCTTCGCGACAGGCGGTCCCCACTGTGCAGTACGCTTCGCGTAGCCTTTCTTCAGGATGCCATGGTAGACCAGGTGCTGGGCGCAATTGAGGTTCGATTCCGAATACTCGTCCCAGCGGCGCAGCGCGGAGGCGTCCAACACGTCCGCCCACACGGACTTCATCAGTGCCGCGTTCTTGCCGTAGCGTCCCCTGCAGAAGGCGTCCAGCACCTCGCCTTGCGGGATCGGCTTGTCCGACCAGGCGTTGGCGGTGAAGAAGTCGAGGAAGAGCGTGTCCGTATGGGCCGACTCCGGCCAGTGTATCCAGCCTACGCACAGGGGATCATTTTGCACAAGCCGCTGGCGTTTTTCAATGAACGGGTAGTCAGCGCGGGCGTCAAGCGCCGCCTCAAACGCGAGGATTGTGGAGTAGGTGTAGGGGAACTTCCCGATTACGTCCCAGTCGACGAAGGTGGGTCTGTCCTCCTGGCAGTCAGCCTCGTAGTCCCACAGGATCACGCGGTTCTTGTCGAGCGTCGGCAGGAACGCACGGACGTCCTCCGGCTTCCAGCCGCCGTAAAAATCCCAGCCCGAAAGCAGCAGCTTCGCGTCGGGATAGTCGCGTTGCGCGCGTGCGAAGAACTTGTTGAGCGCTTCGATCTTGAGGTCGAAGTTCTTCTTGCGCTCCTTGTAGCAATTGCGCTCGCTCAGTCCGATGGTGTGGAGAAGCTGCGGCTTCGGTGCGCCCGCGCCGTACTGTTCCACCGCCGTCGTCGTCAGCTTCCAGTACGCATCCACCCACTTGTCGTCGCGGATGTCCCAGACAAGCCCGTTGCGTCCGGCGGCCGAGCCGCTCGCCTGCGGGAGGAACTGCGGGTTCTTGTTCGCGAGCCAGTCCTCGGGCGTGCGCGAATACCAGTGCGTCATCGTGCCAAAGTCCTCCGGTGCAAGGAGTCCGCGGTCGAATCCGTACTTCTGGATTCTGCGGCGCAGCTCGCCGCGGTACTGGAGGCTCCAGAAGAGCGTGCGGTCGTTGTACGACGAACCCGCGCCGGGAAGACGCTTCGTCGGATCGGGATATTTGCACGCCTCCGGGAACGCGCGCTGGAAGAGGTCGTCCTGTCCGATGCGCAGCATGAACACGTTGAGGCGCTTCTTGAGGAGCCAGTCGATCTCGCGCTTCCAGTCCTCGGGTCCCCAGTGCTCCGCCTGGAAACGCGTGAGTCCGCGATGCGCGAAGTAGCGGATGGCGCGGTACTCGAAGTGTGCCTCCTCGTGGACGTCGAGGTTCGAGAGGTCGATGGCGTCCTTCTTCGGCACCACGTCGCCGTCCCAGAACCAGTGGCAGCCGCCGCGCCGCTCGAGGAGGTCGTAGAGGCCGTACCACACGCTGCGCAGGTTGGAGCCGGTGATGGTGACGGCGGGCAGAGGGCTGCCCGCCCTACCCTGTTTGCCGCCACGGTAGGGCGGTCGCCCCGCGACCGCCGCATTCCCCGATGTGATACTATAGGCATCACGGCCGCTTTTGGAAATCTTGGGGGCGATGGCGAAGTTTACAATTCCCTCCGGCGCGTCCTTGCCCGTTATCATGCGATGGTATTTCGCAAACTCCGCGCGATGCAGCGCAAACTGATCTGGAGCGTCCGCTTGAACAGATACCGTGTAGCCCTTTGGCGCTTCGTGGTGGTAGGACAGTTTTCCTCCGATCTTCTTCCACGACACCTTCAGGACGCCATCCTCGAGAGGAATTTCGCCGGAGCAGTGTTCAAGCGGAACATCCGGAAAACGGAGTTCGATGGTCTTCTTCACGCGGTCGATGTTCTTCACGCCGAGGACATCGCGGTAGAGAACATGCGCGATGTGGCTCGCAAAGCCATGCGAACAGCTGGCGGTGGGCGCGTCATGCTCCCACAGCGTCCCCGTGCGCTCCGCCATGAAGGAGAAGTAACCCTTCGCCTCATCAAGTATCTGTGCGGAAAGCCCAGCCTTTGAAAGACATTCGAAGCGAAGGTAGTTGCCAATGAAGGCGTTGGAGAACGCGACGTCGGGCCACTTGTTGTTTTTCTTGCGGTTGGGACCGAAGTCCTCCACAAGACGCTTCCACAGCTCAGGGTACGACTTCGGCGTGGCGACGTCGAAGAAGAAGGCGTAGTACTGACATGTCTCTGTCGCTTCCGTGTCGGGCTTGAGCGAACCGTCCTTCTGGCGCAGCGCACGATCGACGAAGAACGTCCCGTTCCACGACTGGCGGCGCACCGCATCGCGCACGCGCTCCCCCTCTTCGGCATAGCTGGAAATGCCGTAAAGCCGTGCAACGACTTCGAGGACGCGCGCCCATGTCATGTTCGTCGGGTAGTTCACGTCCCGCGTCAGCGCATTTGAGCGCGACCATTCCACGAACACGGACGGCGGCAGTTTTTCGAGAAGACCATCCTCGTTACGGTATTTCCAGAAGAAGTCCATCAGTTTCAGAATCCTCGGACGAAACGCATCTACCATCGTGCGGTCGCCCGTACGTGCAAAATACTCGTCCAGCTCCAGCACGAACCACATCGCCCAGTTGGGAATCATCGAGTGGTCGGGGAAGTCGGCGGGATAGCACTGCGGCAACATCCCGTCGGGAATGTCGTTGAACTTCTCCGGCAGGAGGAAGTTCTGGATGAAGATTTTCTCCTCCTTCGCGTTGCCAGTGAACTCGATTGAGGCGCGTCCCGTGAAGAACGCATCGCAGTTCCAGCCCGCGCGCTCGCGCGAGGGACAGTCCATGAACCCGTCCACCGCGTTTTCCGCGAACGTGCGACGCGCCGCCTCGAATATCTTGTTGATGTCGGCGTCGGACGATTCGAACTTCGCCAGCCCCGCCTCAGGATTCACGTACTCGCGGATGGAAAGCTCGGAGACCTTGCATTTGCCACCGAAGAAAACCAGCTTCCCGTATCGGAACGCATACGGCTCAAACGCCTCAAGGTTGTAGACGCCCGCTTCCTTGAGCCGCCAGGCAACGATATTGTCGCACGAGCCGAAACGCTTCATGCTGAAGTCGCCGTTCTCCAGCACCTCGTCGAAGCAGAAGTAGAGTGTGCCAGGGCCGTCGCACTCGACGGTCATCTTCGGAAATCCCGCCGCGAGGAAACCAAAATCGACGAGGGCAAACCCGTTGCCAGGTATCTTCAGCACGGGAGGGACATGCCCCGTCGCGTCCTCGGGGAAGCGGCACTCTTGCCGCTTCAGAGAGTCCTTGCGCGACGTCGTGACCGTGCGCTGCATATCATAATACGGAATCCACTCCAGTTCGGAGACCTTCCATCCGTCGCGGCGCCAGCTCTTCCCCTCGGTACAAGTCATTGAACGCGGCGTCTTCACGGGAAGCGTCTCGTCGTATTTCACCGTGCCTGTGGCGACAAGTTCCTTCGCAGGGAGAATCGTATAGTCTGGCACGGGCACGATACGCGGCAGCAGCGGAAGCAGCGGCTGTTCGGCAAGCGTACACGGCTTGACGAACGGAGGTCTGATCCCCAACCGCCATTCATTGCTGTGCGGCCATACCTCGTATGCCTCGGAGAACGTACGCTGGAACGAGAAGCGCTGGACCTTCCTCACGCGCTCCTCAAGCACCCCTGCCTTGAAAGCACCACCCTTCGCATCGGTTACCGCTATCACCTTGCCGTCTGCAACGATCTCCGCCTGCAAAAACGACGACTGGCGCACGGTATAGAAACTGTCGCAGTTGTACCCCGCAACTTCGATTGCAATGACGTTGCGTCCCGGCTTCAGCTTTCCACCAAGCGGCAGTTCCTCGACGCGGACGAACCCATGCGCGGCGCGCGCCGGGCCGTAACCGAGGAACTCGCCGTTCAGGAACACGCGGCACATCGTCGCGCCCGTGTAGCGCAGCACGGCGTTGGACGCGACAAGCGCGTCCCTCCCGTCGAACTCCGCCGTAAACCCGACCTGGCAGTTCCACTCCTTCTCACGTCCTTCCGGCCACACGGGCTTGGCCGCAGAGAAACTCGGCGTGGCACAAACTCCAACATGTGCTGCCAAGACAGCTGCAATCACGAGAAGCTTGTTTCTCGAAAGTACGTTACGTTTATGCATCTTCATGCTCATTATTTTCTGTTACAAAGAAGATCCGTCCAGTCGTAGTCGAGAAGCGCACCGTTGACGACGTTCGCGAACGGGATGAACGTCCCCTTCCGCACGGAATCCGCCCAGCTCGGCGGCGTGTGGCAGCAATAGATGCTCGCGAAAAGATCGCGCCGCGCGGCGTATGCGTGCGCCGCCGCAATCGCGGCGTTGCCGTGCGCGACGATTTCCGTCTTGAGTCCCAGACGGCGCCTCTGCGCGTCAGCAAGCGCGATCATCTCTTCCGCGCGAACGCCGACCATCGACTTGCCGAGCATGTAGAGCATCATCGCAGGCACTTCGTCCGGCGTGTCGGTACCTTGCCAGGTCCTCCGGTACATCGCGCCCGTCTCGCCAACGCCCGCGAGGTCGGCGACGGTGATCGCCTTGCCCTCGGCGAGAGTCTGCGTCACGCGCATCCTGTGGATTCCCCTGTCCGCACGGTCGTCAACCACCAGCACCGCGCCCTTCAGCGTACCTTTCGGCAGGAACGTCACGGCCGGGACCTTCTGTCCGTCGCTGAAAGAATAGACCTCACGCAGAATCGTAAAGCCATCCGGGAGACGCTGCGGCGCGGCGACCTCCTTGACGGACACGCCGATCTGTTCGAGCGGACGAATACCAGCCCGACGACACACGGCTGTTCGGTAGGGCGCGATCACCGAGCGCGCCGCCTCCCCCCGGTAGGGCGCGATCACCGAGCGCGCCGAATCCCCTTGGTAGGGCGCGCTCGCCGAGCGCGCCGAATCCACCGCCGCAAGGTCTTCTTTCAAATACTCGAATATGCTCTTGAATCCCGGCAGCTTGTCGACGCGCCCGTCCGGCGTGACGTTGCACGCCTTGCCTTCAAGTCCGTGATCTACCTTAGCAAGGTTGAAGCCCTTGTCCAACTTCCGCACGGCCGCGACGTCGATTTCGGGGACCGTCTCGTCGCCGGCGAGCCAGCGGCGCATCCACTGGATCGCCGACGCGCGAAGCGACTCCTTCCAGCCGTGCCGTCCCGCGACGTCCGTCATGCCGTAGCGCCGCGCGTCGAGTCCGCAATTGCGCACGACGTCCTGCACGACCGCGTACGTCTCGCGCGAGCCTGCAATCGGGAAATAGTCACCCTGGCAGCAGTGCATCCTCACGGCGTTCGCGCCCATCAGCACGTAGCCCGCGTGGTTGAGCCCGAACGACAGCTGCCCGAAGACGTTCTGCTCGGCGTCTCCGATCTGCGAGATGTCCTTGCCCGACGTGCTGGGAACGACCTTGCGCAGCGAACTGATGTAGCACACCGGACACGCCGCGACGATGCGCGGATCAAGCGACTCCAGAAGCGCCGTCATCGTGCCGCCGCCGGAATTGCCCATGCATCCTACGCCGACCTTCATCACATCGTCGCGAGAAAGGAGATAGTCGATCGCCCGCATCCCGTCACGGATGCGCTGGCGCGCCATACCCTGTCCGAGAAGCGCAGCGAGCGCCCCGTAGCGGTTGTGCTGGGAGCAGGCGTCGTGTCCGTTGCCCACCGAACGCTCGCCCTGCGCGAATGGGTCGTAGACGAGGACGGCGAACCCGGCGAGCGCGCCCATCACGCCCGCGCGTTGGTAGGCGCCATACCCCTTGCCATTGGCGGAATGTCCGCTTGGGATGAGGATGCCGCGATACGGCGGCTTGAACTTCGCCTCGTCGGGAAGGAACACAAGCCCCGTCACATAGACTCCGGGACGACTCTCGAAGATGACCTTCTCGACGCGGTAGCCGTCGCGAACGACGCGATCCACCACCTTTGTGTTGAGCGGCGTGCGCTCGAAGTCGACGCCCCCCACGGCCTCGGCCATCTTGGCGCGCAGTTCCTGACGGCGGGCGTCGTACTCCGCGCGGCTCTTCAGCGTACGCCAGGCGTCGTCGGCCGCCTTGTCCACCGCCGAGAACTCGGCAAGCACCGCGTTGTACGCGAGGAACTTGTCGGCCTCCGGCAACAGACGCTTCCTGAGCGCGTCGGTCATTTCGCTCCGTGAACAGTCCTCCATGTAGAACGCGGGCCGCGCGTCGGGCGTGGCCGTCTCGACCTTCACATTTTCGAAACGGACGTCGTCCGCATGACGCACGTAGAACCCGTATGCGGGAAGCGCCATCTGGTTGAACATGAACGCCTCGGGGTACGAGCAGTCCTTCTCTGGCACAACGGCCGATGCCTCTTTCGGCGTGCCGCCGCCTGGAACCGTAAGCGAGATGTTGCGCAGGGTGATGTTGCGCGGACGGCGCGCGGGCATTCCGTTGCGCGCCGGCACGCCCGTGATGGACGACGCGATGCGTCCGTCGCACGTGCCGGTCACGTTCTCGATCAGGATGTTGCGCAGGTACGTGTTGCCCTTGCCTTTCGGGCCGTGGCGGTTGCTGTGGCGGATGAAGATGGGCGTCATGTACCCTTCCATCGTGATGTTGCGGATCGTCACGTTCTCCATGCGCCCGCCATCCACGACCTCCAGCGCGAGACCAGCGATACCGCAGTAGCGGTTCGTTACGCCCGGCATCCCCCTCTTTCGCCAATCCCACCGCCAGGCACCGGGGGATCGACGCAGCTCGCAGTTCTCGATGGTGATGTCGCGGAACGCATTGTAGCTGCCCGTGCCGAACTTGATCGCGTTGCAAATCGACCCCATGCGGCAGTTGCGCACCACGACGTTCGTGACGGGAAAAGACTTGTCGCTCTCGGCCTTGAAGCAGAACGAGTCGTCGTCCGCGTAGAAGTCGCAGTCCTCCACCGTCACGTTGCACGACTCGATGTCCAGTCCGTCGTTCATCCGGTTGCAGTAGTTGAAGCAGCTCGTGCCCTTCACCGTCACGCCGTCGCAGTTCCGCAGGTGGCACGCCCACGAGCCGGGGTTCGTGTAGTAGAAGCCCTCCAGGCGCACGTTGCGGCAACGCGAGAAGCGCATCAGTAGCGGCAGCGTCTTCGGCTGGTCCTCGCCGCGGAGCTTGGCCGTCTCCCGGAACCCGCCGCCACGACCGTTGATCGTGCCCTTCCCGACGATGGCGACGTTCGTCGCGTGGTCGGCGTAGATGAACACGGGGCACTCGCCTCTTGTCGCGTAGTCGGCGATGTTCGTGCTCGCGAGAATCGTCGCGCCATTTGCGAGATCCAACGTGATGTTGCTCTTCAGCTCGAACGGCTTTGTCTCGTGTTCGCCCGGTTCAACGCGCACCACGCCGCCGCCCTTCGCCGCCGCCGCGTCGATCTGCGGCTGCAAATCAAGCATCGCGCCAGACGCAACGGATGTACCGATTACATACGCAAGCACCATGAACTCTTTGGTCATAAACATTGCTCCTTATTTTGTCGAAAAATCATACGCGCCAAGGATGCGGCGGGATTCGTCCGCCGCAGAGACCATCATCAAACGGTACGCCTTTCCGTCGGACGCCACGTCGATCACGGCATGGACACCGGTGAACGATTCGGGCGCAACGTCCTTCAGCCACGGCTCGGCGGCGTCCTTCTGGCGGCGCTTCGCCGGAAAGAGACCCGGCGCGTACAGACACGGCCACGTCGCCTTCGCGAGACGGCGCATCGTGGGGCGGTTCATGTGCTCCTGATGCCACACGCCTGCCAAGACAACGCGTGCGCGAAGCGCCTTCACGAGAGCGTCCGTCATGCTGTGGTGTCCGTGGTGGTTGGCGTTGGCGACGTCCACCTCGGGACATTCAGGCGCAAGGAAATCCTCGATGTCCGCGAACGCGCCCGCAGGCGTCTTCACGTGCCATGAGAAGTCGCCGCCGTTGTAGTAGCGGAAGTTACCCAGCGAAAACACCATCGCCGTCGAGAGCGCGTTTTCCGTGAACCGGCTCCGGGGGACGCCGATGGCCGCACCGATGTCGAGAATCGAACCGTCGCGTTTCAGCACGCAGCCACGCGCGCAAAGCGGCGCGAAGCCAAAGCCCTTCCATCCGCCGTGCAGTAGCTTGATCTGGTCCGAGCCCTTCTCCAGACGAAAGCGCTCGATCTTCGTCCCGCGCTTCTGGGCCTCGGCATAGACTTCGCGCAGGTGGGCGACGATTCCCGCCGAAAAGCCGTCCGTCGTGGACGACGGATCCTCCATCTGCGGCCAGGAACGGTCGATCATCGTGCCGAAGTCCAAGACCTCCATCGCCTGCCCGATCCCGCTCAAGGCGTAGTTGCCGCGTTTCGACCGCCCCGCGCTGTACTTGCCGTTGCCGGCGTGGTCGCTGTGGTAGTGGGTGAGGAGGAAGTAGTCGACTTTCTTTCCGTTCGGGTTGTCGGCAAGGACCCAGCGGGCGGTCCATTCCCCCGGACGCCGCTTCGCGTCCGGCAGATGCGGCACGCCGGTCGCGCCGATGTCGCCACAGTCGATGAGCGCGGTCGTTCCGTCCGGGAACGTCAGGAACGTCGACTCCGATCCGCCCGTGTAGAGCGTCGCAATGCGGAACACGCCCTTCTTCCACGCGGGAAGCGTCTGTCCCGCGAGCGGATGCTTCGCCATCTCCGCCCAGACCTTCCAGGGCAACGCACCGATTCCAAGCGCGGCTAGGCCGCCACCTAAAAACTCACGTCTTTTCATTTGACCTCGCTTTTGCCTCAGAACCGGATGTGGGTCAGGCGTTCGCCGTCGAAGTAGCCGAAGGAACGTTCCGAGCCGCCCTTGGGCAACGACACCGAACCGGGATTGAATATCGTCAGGCCGCATGCGAGTCGCTTCAGCTCGGGGACGTGCGTGTGGCCGTGCGCGAGGACCGTGCCCATGCCGACTGGCGGCAGACGGTTTTCGTTCCAGAGATGTCCGTGCGTGAGGAAGAACGTTTCAGATCCCGCGTCGAGAACGGCATAGTCGCCCATCATGGGGAACTCGAACATGAGCTGGTCGACTTCCGCGTCGCAGTTGCCACGAACGGCGACGATTTTCTCCTTCAGACCGTTCAGCGTCTTCGCGACCTCCTCCGGGTCGTAGAAACTCGGCACGCCGTTGCGCGGACCATGGTAGAGCAGATCGCCCAGCAGCACGAGTCTCTCGTAGCCAAGCGTGTCCGCCGCCGAAAGCGCGGCCTTCAGCGTCGACGGCACGCCGTGCACGTCACTCATGAAAACGATTTTCATCTCATGTCTCCTTGTCTGCCTGTTTGAGAAAAATCACCATGCCGGTGCCTTGCCGGGAAGCGAGGGGATCGGCTTGCCGTCCATCGTCACGTTCTTCGCGTTGACGACCACGATCTCCTCCTGCGTCGTCTCGCCGCACGTCACGTTCTTGAGCGTCACGCCGTCCACGGGATCGCGCGCGTCTCCATGGACCATCAGGAGATGCCGCGCCCGCTGTGCTCGGACGTTCTCCGCGCAGATGTTGCGGATGCGCGTCACGCGCACCTCCCACGTCGGCAGGTTGCGCCACTCGTACAGGACGTCCGTCTCGATCCCCACCACGCTTGTCGGAACGGACTTCCCGCGCATCTCCACGGAGCAGTCCTTCATGTAGATGTTCTCCACGAATCCGCCGCGCCGCTCGTTCGTCTTCACGAAGAAAATGTTGTTCACGTTCCCCACCATCTGGCAGTCGTGCATCAACACGTTGCGGATTCCGCCCGAGACGTCGCTGCCCGCGCCCAGGAGGACGTGTCCGTTTCTCACCGTGCAGTTGCGCACGACGACGTTCTCCGTGCTGCGCCCGAGCCGCCAGGCGTCGTGGTTACGTGCGGCCTTGAGGATGACCGCGTCGTCGCCCTGGTCGAAGATGCAGTTCTCAACGATCACGTTCTTCGTCATGTCGATGTCGATTCCGTCGGTGTTGTGTCCGTGCGAGTAGATGTCGACCCTGCGCACGACGACGTTCTCGGAGTGGAACAGGTGGATGTTCCAGAACGGCGACCCGCGGATGAGGAAGTCCTCCAGCACCATCGAGCACCAGTCGTAGAGCGTGGCGATGAATGCCTTGTGCATGGGCGTGTTGCGGTTGTCCCACTCCGTGCGCCACAGATCCGTCTCCGGCGCGATCCGTCCCTTGCCGACGATGGCGACGTTCGTGCAGCATGAGGCGAAGATGAGCGGGGAGTAGCCCATCGCCTCAACGCCCTCCCAGTTGGTGTGAACGGCGGGGAGGTAGTCCGCCGGGTCATCGGTGAACACGATGCGCGAGCCTTCGCGCAGGTCGAGCGCAACGTTGCTCTTCAGGTGGATCGCGCCCGTGCGCCAGTCGCCCTTCGGCACCACCACGCGTCCGCCGCCCGCCGCGGAACACGCCGCGATCGCCTTCGCGAAGGCCTCCGTGTTCTTGACGTCGCCCGTCACCGCGCCGTAGTCCGTGATCGGGAACTCGCGCACCGGCACGCGCCACACGGGAACGTCCGGCATCTTGAACGGCGCCTCCGGCGCGGACACATAATCATACGCCGCCCCCGCTGCGACGAACGTGCCAATTAGACATCCACCCATCAACATTATCTTTTTCATCAACATCGTTCCTTTCTCTCGTTGTATTTCAGCGCCAAATCGGCAACCACCATTTAATTACATGCCGTTGCTTCAACGCAATAGACCTTCACGTAGCGCCCGCTTCTGCTGTTGAAGAAGATGCGTTTCCCGTCGTGGGAGTAGATGGGATGCGGGTGCGCGTCCTGTCCGAGCCAGTCGCTCGAATGCTTGCAGAGCGGAATCCACGTGAGAACGCCTCTGTCCCAGTCGGGAACCACCTTGCTGATGTACTCGCCGTCCTTCTTGTGCGGATCGGGGCCGTTGTCCGTGCTGTTCTCGCGCACGATCTTCACGTCCTCCGGGAACTTGAAGTAGCCGTCGCACACGAGGTTCATGTCGTGGTCCATCGTGAAGTGCCCGTAGGCGTTGTAGTCATCCGGCAGGGCGATTTCCCAGTACCGTCCGCTTTCCAGCTCGTACCGCCCCACCATTGCGGGACCGTTCTCGTAGCCGCCGTGGTAGATGACGATTCTGCCGTCGTCGCTCCACATCTCGTGGCACACCCAGTCTCCGCGCTTCCGGGCGAAGCCGCGCGGATTGCCAAACGTATCGGTGCCCTCGGTGCGCATCTGCCGGATTGCGTCCTGCCGATGGTCGTAGATCCAGATCCTGCGGATGCCGCAGTCGGAGAACGGCCACTCGTGGTTGTACATGATGATTTCGGGATCGACCGGGTTGAACTGCACGTGCGTGATCCAGCAGAGCGGAACTTTCTTCTCATAGACGAGCGCGCCGCTCGCCGTATCGTAGACGCAGAGGTAGGAACTCAGTTTCTCCTGCTGCACCCTGCCGTCGATGTTGTAGATCGGACGCCTGTCGAGTCCGCTCCCCTCCGTCTCGGGATCGTAGTCGAGCGCGCGGGCGTCCGTCATCGGCACGCACAGGAGGCGTCCGTCGGACGAGACGTGCGTGAACGCCGTCACGCGGTCCGCCGGCACGTCGGCCAGCTTCACGACCACGCCGTCCTCGCCCACGCGGCAAATGGCGTTGTCCTGGATGAAGTAGGCGATGCGCCGCTCGGCGTCGAGGCACACGCTCGCCTTGCTCAACCCTATTCCCGGACGGCAGTCGAAATAGACGTAGCTCTTCATCGTGCCGTTGCGGTTCTGCGTGAGCGTCTTTTCCGTCCCCTTCTCAAGGTCGCGCATGACGATATTCGGCGAACCGCCCTTGTCGGAGATCATGAAGAGCAGCTTGTCGTCCCGGCTCAACGACGAGCCCGTGAAATACAGCAGCTGCGTGTTCCAGCCGTCTTCCTCTCCGGCGCATCCGCCGACCAGCGTCTTCTCTTTCACATTCATCTTCATGTACCTCTTGTAGGTTTTCTTACTTCAACGGGGCGCAGTTGACGTGTGTGCCGATGAGGCGGCGGCGATAGTTCGCCGCACGCTCCTCGAACTCCTTGAAATCGCGCTTGGCGGGATCGGGATACGTCCAAAGCACCTCCGCAAGCGCAAATCCGCGCGGCCACATTTTCCATTCCAGCCCCTCGAGGCAGAAGGTGTGCGTGGACCAGTTGCAGCACTGTCCGCCGACGACGTTCTTCCGCGCCGCAGGCTCCACGCCCTCGTATGGATCGAACTGATAGACCTTTTTGAGTGTCGTGGCAGCACTCCCGAAGTAATAATGCGGATCTTCCGCGAGCCCCTGCCGCGCGTCAAAGTAGCAATGCGAACCAGGACTGCGCACGATCTCGTACCCCCTGTTCGCGGCGCGTCCGCCCGCACCCCACGAACGCCAGCACATGCCCATCGTGGTCTTGGGCAGAAGCGACGAGAAGGAGTCTCCGCCGGTCTTCAGGAAGGTATTCCATTTTGTCCAGTCCGACGACATGAATATCTCGTCCCAGCCGATTGTCCGCCTTCCCTTCTTCGCGAGGTAATTGACGAAGTGCCGCGTCAGCCATGGCTGGATGTCCTCCACGCCCTTTAACCCCTTCTCCTTGATGAACGCCTGGCATTTCGGACAGGCCTTCCAGTTGCCGCGCGAACACTCGTCGCCGCCGATGTGGATCACCTCGCTCGGGAATAGCTCGCACACGTAGTCGAGAACCTTCTCAAGGAAGCGGAAGGTGTCGGGATTGCCGAAACAATAGACGTTGTTGTACAATTTCTTGCGATTGAACTTGAACACATCGCGGTTGCATGAATAGACGTCCTTTGGAAAGCAGTAGAGTTCCGGGTATGCGAGAATCGCCGCAGCCGAGTGGCCGGGCAACTCGATTTCCGGCACGACGGTGATGTGGCGTTCCTTGGCGTAGGCGAGAATCTCCTTCACGTCGTTCGCGGTGTAGTACAGCGGCCCCACCTTTTCGCCGCGCCATTTCGCCGGGCCGTTGATGTACCACTCCGCACCGTATTTCTGCAGCTCGGGGAAGCCGGGGATCTCCAGCGACCAGAGCTGGTCGTCGGTGAGATGCCAGTGGAACACGTTGAGCTTGAACCACGACATCTGCTTCAAAAGCTGCAGGATCGCCTCCTTCCCGAAGAAGCGCCGCGAATCGTCCAGATGTACGCCGCGCCACCTGAACTGGGGCCAGTCCCTGATTTCAAGGCACGGATAGACCTTGCACTTCGCCTTCGAGTCCCAGCGCCCCGAATGGAAGAGCGTGATCCGCGCGTAGAACGCGCCCGCGTCGTCGGAGTGGCGGATCGTGATGCCGTTCGTCGTGATTGACAGCTCGTACCCCTCTGGCGGAAGCCCCGCCACCCTCTCCAGCTTCGGAGGTTTCTTATCCAAATATTCACCGCCCGTCGCACGAATCTCCCGCGGCGCGGGAATGAGCGTCGCGTTTTTGGGCATGGCGCCGGCAAAAGCTCCCACAGACAAGACCATGGCAACCGCCGCAGTAGCACAGAGGAATGCTTTTATCGTATTTCCTGTTGTCACGTATCTCTTCCTTCCTTGGGGATGTTAAATGTTGAAATGGATGTTTGAAATTTCACGGCTTCAATGAAGGAATTGCGGTGTTGGCTCCTTCGCCAGTCGCCTCAAGAAAAACGCGCACCACTGCGGAATGGTCAGCACTCCGTTGGAGAATTCCACATTGCCCTTGACGAGCTTGATACCCCATTTTATGTCTTGGTAGTGTGGACTGTCGAGCAGCACGCGCATTGATTTCGCCTTCGTGTTCCCCGACTTGACCTCAACAGGGGCAAGATTGTCCCCGCTACGCAGGAAGAAGTCCATCTCAAGCGTCGAATTCTCTTTCCTGTAATACGCCAATGCGGCACCAGCCTTCACAAGCGCCTCCGCCACGATGTTTTCAAAAAGCCCCCCCTTCCATGTGCCGAGGTTGCGCCTTATGCGCACATCTTCCTGCGATTCCTCGTCAAGCATCGAGACAAGCAGTCCGCTGTCGGCCATGTAGAGCTTGAAGCGCGTCGCGTCAAGGTGAGCGGCAAGCGGAAGTTCCGGAAAATCTACAGACTTGCACACATTGACGATTCCTGCGTCGTTCAGCCATTCGACACACCCCCAGTAATCCTTGTAGCGGGCATTCTTCTCGACGTGCGACAACTGGAACTTCTTATTCTCCTTGGCGAGCTGCGCCGGGATGCTTTCAAACACGTTTACAATCCGGACGGGATCAAGCCCTTCGGCATATTTACGCACGTCTGAACGATAGTCGGAAACGATGCGCCGCTGAATCGCAGGGATTCCCTCGAACGTTCCTTTGACGAAATACCTCTCCACGACCTCCGGCATTCCTCCCAAGGTCGAGAAATCGAGAAAGAGACGATCAAGCGCCGTGTTTGCAGCCTCACTGAACGCCCTGCCCTCAAGGAGACAACCGTATAGTTCATCCAACTGCACAGCCCTGTAACCTCGCGCCGTCAAGAACTCTTCAAAGTCAAGCGACCGCATTGTGGCTTTTTCCTGAAAACCCACGCTGATCGATTCAATTCGCTTAAGTTGGATGCCAAGGAGCGACCCGCTGCTGATGACATCGTACCTCCCATGTTGGGCAAACGACTTGAAGCTCGTCGCTATTTCAGGAAACTCCTGTATCTCGTCAAAGAAGATCAAGGTGCCGTCTTCGACAAACCTGAAATTCGGCTCTATCAACGAAATATTGCGTATGACGTTCTCCGCAGAATATCCATCCCGCGTGATTGCCTTGAATTCCGGCTGAAGCGCGAAATTGATCTCGACAAACGAGGCATATCGCCCCTCTGCAAAATGCCGAATGCATTCGGTCTTCCCGACCTGCCTCGCACCTTTCACGATCAAAGGCAACCGATCAGGATTCGCCTTCCAATCCTTAAGTTGCTCCTCGAACTTGCGTTCAAGGAAAATCTCTGGTTTTTTGCGTTTCACGCGAACAATATATCACATATTTCGTGATAATGCAAGCCGCCAAACACTTTTATGAGGGAATATATACCAGTTACTCACACTTTTATGAGGGAATACCGACCGGTCTCGCACACTTTTATGAGGGAATCTTCCATGTCTAACATCGGCAGCAAATCGCTCACGACCTCCACGAAAAGCCCCCTCGTCGGCGGCATACGGCACATCGATGCATTCAGAATCAATATCCCTTGTTGATCAGCCAAGCGCGAAGAAAAGGATTGAAGAAACGATACTCTTTGTCGTGGACAAATACGAGTCCGTCGGCGACTCAGCGATTCTCTTTCCGGTCTTGAATCGTTCGATCAGGAACGGGGCGAACTCGTCGTCGGGAATGTTCGCCACGCTAATGGTCATGGCCGACTTGAAAAATGGACTCTTTGGATTCGTGAAGATGTCCACCATGTCGCTCCGCACGCTTCCAGAGAAGACAAAGCACGTATCCTACAGAAACTGTATCTTCCCGCGCAGCATGGCCAGCACCTGGTCTCCGGCATCCGCAATAAGAATTCAACCATTTAAAACCATTTGGTTTAATTTTGTCTATCAATAATTCGGCCGCGATCTCACCGGCTGGCGGCGGTTCCATCGAACCCCGCCCTACCGTTTTCGGTCACTCGGGACGCGTGACCCTACCGATGCGGCGACCGTGGCGGCTTGGCCGCATACGACCGTTTCACTGTTTTATGGTTGTTCCTTTCATTATCAGTTTCACGATTTGAGATTGTTAAGCCATTGCCGATTCCGGTTTGTGTGGAGGAAGTGGGACAAATTCCACACCTTGCCTCTTTAACTCTTCCTGATAATCCATCATCCCCTTGAAATAATCTTCAAGAGTCGGGTACTCGGCTGCTATCTCGCGCTTGATGCGCCAGATTTCTTCAAGCGATTCATCATACATCATGGCTCGTCTCCTCCCTGCAACATCTGCGGAGTACAGATTTCAGGGCATCTGTAACCATTCGTTTCGCAAATTCTTTTTACCAGAGGAATCGTCTGCGCATTTGTAATGTGTCTGAAATTCCACGAAACAAGATAATCCATTTCGTTTATTGCCGCAGTCGCGATGTGAAGGGCGTCGTCAGGGTACTCTTTAGGCACGGCTTTTCCGTCCAGCAACTTCATCGCAAGCCGTTGCGCTTGTTCGTCCGCTTGAAGCTCCCGAAAATTTGTCAATGCTGCAATGCGACGTGCGGCGGCATCAGGATCTCCCTTGAGCGATTCGCGGCGCACTAGAAACGATGAATAAAGCTCATATTTCATCTTCGCTGAATCTAGCCATTCGCGAGATACGAATTGCCTGCCTGCAAGGACTAAATCCTTAGACGGCAAAGCGGTAGCGTCGCTGACGACCGTGGTCTCAACGTAAACCTTTTTCTTCGACTGTTTCGCTTCTTCTGGCATATTCCTTCAACCTCCACTGCAAGATGTGCCAATTATTATACCATATTTTTCGAACGGTGCTTTTGTCGTATTGATTCCTTCTACACATCTGCCCGCCGTTTTCGCCCCGAACGGGATGAAAAGATTACTTCGGTGGGGCGCAGTTGACGTGTGCGCCGATGAAGACCGTCCCCTCCGACGTCACCTGAATGCCGGTCCGCGCTGTCTGTAGCGGTATCCCGATACACGCCACGGGATGCACGAAGTACCTCCACGGCTTCGTCGGGTCGTCAATCCCCGCCAGGACAGATAGGGCGGCCACTGCCGCAAGACATGAATATATGAAGTCTATTGTTTTCATTGCGAATAAGTCGTAACGCTACCGCGATTTCACACGGTGATTTCCCATCCTTTACGGTAGGTCGTGCGAAGATAACCGTTGGCAGTCTCGTTGTTCGTGATGCGCGAACCGTCCCAAAGGAGTTTTGTAAGTCCCGCACGTGAAGCGACATTGCCGAGCAGGACCGTCTTCGCAAGCGGCGTTGAATACTCGAAGTTACAGCCCGCCGGACGATTGGGGTTGCGAATCGCCCGCAGCCAATCGACCTGGTGCGACATTCCCTTTTCCCGCAGAATCGTCTTCGGCGGCCTTGGCAGCTTCTTCATGAGACCGTTTGGCACGAATTGCAGTCCACTGCCTTCCGCGCCGATTGCCATAATGCCGTTCTCGCCAACGATCACGCTGCCAAGTCTGCCGAGGTTCTGATTGTACTTGCGCTCAAGCTCCTCTACGATGGGCGGCAGATTCTGGTATTCGCGCTTGTGGCACTCGCCGATGCGACTCACGTGCTTCTTGTCGTACGGGATTCCGTCCTTCACGCCATCGTACCAGTGCAGCGTGACCGGATCCATTCCCTTGCGGGCGGGATAGCGCCAATGGATCGTGTTGCGCCACGCCCAAGAGCCTTCCGCGCCCCATTGGAGCTCCGTGGCCTCCACGCTCTCCGGATGTACCTCGTCCAGACGCAGCGCCCAAAACGCGGCGTCGATGATGTGCGTACCCATGTTACCGATCGCGCCGTTGCCATAGCCAATCCAGGCGTGCCAGTCGTGCGGATGGAGCGCGCCGTGGTTTTTCGTGGACGCGTAGTAGTCGCACACGGGCGCGGGACCGCACCAGAAGTCCCAGTTCATTCCCTCCGGTGGGGGTGCCTTGGGCGGACGGTACGTCATCGAGTTCAGTTTGTTGTTGAACGCCCATACTTCGCGTACCTGTCCCAGCGCGCCGCTTTGCACGTATTCCACAAGACGGCAGTTTCCTTCGCCGCTGTGTCCGTGGTTGCCCACCTGCGTCACCACGCCGTACTTGCGCGACGCCTTGAGCATGAGCTCGGTCTCCTCGATGGTAAGCGCCATCGGCTTCTCAACATAGACGTGCAGTCCCTTCTTCATGGCAAGAATCGCGGAAAGCGCGTGGTGGTGGTTCGGCGTGGCGATCACGACGGCATCCAACTCTCCCGACATCTTGTCCAGCATCTCGTGGTAGTCGTAGAACGCGCGTATCTTCGAAACGTCCGTCTCAGGCTGATGCGCCTTCACGACCGCGCGCACCTTGTCCCAGTGGCTCGGATCGGGATCGGCCAGGCAGACGATTTCCTCCGTGCAGAAATTGTTGACGAGACCGTAGCTCGTATTGAGCCCCATGCGCCAGCCGCAGCCGATGAGGCCGATGCGTATCCTGCGTCCCTGTGCGACGGAGCCGGCATGCAAGGCGTTGCCGATGTTGAAGAACGGCGTTGCGACAACGCCTGCGGAAAGTTTTAAGAAGTTTCTTCTTTTCATGCGTTTTCAGCTCTTCTTTATTTCATTATGCACGGCGTCCATCAAGCCGCGAAAATATCCAACCGACGTGTTGATCCATTCGGGACGCTTGGGGAACGGATGGATCAACTCTATTCCGCACACGCCCTCGTACCCCACTTCCGCCAATGCATTTACGATATGGTAATAGTCGATCGCACCGGTTGTTGAATCGGTGCAGGAAAGTCCATCCCTCGGATTTGAGATGTTACGGAAGTGAAGATCGAAGAGACGCGACGAATACCTTTTGATGTCCTCCACCGGATCCAATCCGTCGGCGAACGTAAAGGCAACGTCGATGCACAGCCCCATGCGCGGGTCCATGTCCTTCACCACGTTCCATGCGTCTGCGGGCGTGGCGAAGAGCTCGGGCCATCCGGTCTTCGGGTTGCGGCTGTGGTTGTGTATCGCGAACTTGAGGTCGTACTTGGCGCACAGGTCGGAAATCTTCGCGCAAAGTTCGGGCGACTGGCGTCTGCTGCGCATGGCGGAGGAACCGTCCGCCGCCGGTTTCCACGGCGCACCCACCACGACGGGGACGCCCAGTTCCGCCGCATAGTCAAAGGAACGCTTCGCCTCGTCTTCGGTGCCGATGTAGATCACGCCCACGCCGTGAGGGGTCACGCCATGGTCGGCGCATTTCCGGCGGAACGCGGTAATCTCAGCCGGCTTCGCGTTGAGAGGCAGGTGGTAGCCCTTGACGCACAGGTAATGCACGTCCGCCTGTTTCATGGAAGCGAGCGTCTTGTCAACGCTCTGCCTGGCGTATGTGTATCCCGCCATGCCCAGATGGAAACGCCGTTTCTGCTTCGTATCTTTCATGTCAATCATTACCTTCGATGTCTTCTATGATCTCGTTATCATGACCCTATTCCTTGCCGCAAACACCACAGTCCCCCCCCTACAGGCAACAGGACAACAACGCGAAAGACGGCAGATAGTCACCGGTGCCCGTTAAAGACGCGATCTCGCACATTTCCTCCCACGTCTTCGCCTGTACGGGAACGCCGCGCTCGATCACTTCCCTGCGCGCGATTTCCTCCTTCTCGCCGTGGACGTAGATGCGTTCCGCGCCATCCGCCCTTGACGATTCACGCAGGGCAGCCATGAACGCGGAAAGGCGCCGGGACTGCTCGCGCGCATCCCCGAACAGCGCGGGGTCGATCGCCATGAAGAAATGGGCGATACCCGAGCCCGAAGGCGTCCTGTACACCTTCTCGGAGGTCGTTCCGCCCGAGAGGATCGCCGTCATGATCTCGCAGACCATGCCGAATCCATACCCCTTGTAGCCCGCCGTCACCTCCCCCGCTCCGCCAAGCGGCAGGATGCCGCCGCCGGACTTGCCGATAATGTTCTTCAGCACGCGGACGGCGTCTGTGCAGGGCCTTCCGTTTTCGTCCACCGCCCAGCCGTTGGGGATTTCTCCGTCCTTTTTCGCGTACACCTCCAGCTTGCCCCTCGGCACGACCGTCGTCGCCGCGTCGAAGACGAACGGGATTGGCTCGGCCGGCACGGCGAATGCAATCGGATTCGTGCCGATCATCGCCCGCTTGCCGAACGTCGGCACCATGATCGCCTCGCTGTTCGTCATGGCGACGCCGATCAGGCCACGTTCGACAGCCATTCTGGCGTAGTATCCGGCGATTCCGAAATGGTTCGAGTTGCGCACCGGGACCATGCCGACGCCCGCCGTCTTCGCTTTGCGGATCGCGATTTCCATCGCCTTCACGGAAACGACTTGCCCCATTCCGTTGTGCGCGTCCACGACTGCTGAAACCGGTGTCTCCCTCACGACTTCCGGCGTGGACTTCATGTCCACGTAGCCGAGCTCATTGATCTCCTTGTGATATCGGACGAGCCGCTGGACGCCGTGCGACGTGATTCCCGCGAGGTCGGCCGCGAGCAGCACGTCCGTCACCGTCCGGCTGTCCGCATCCGAAAACCCGAACGCTGAGAACACCTGCTCGCAGAACACGCGCAGTTCGTCGAACTTCAGGCGCATGGAATCCTCGCCTTTCATGTCAGTGCGAAACACCTTCGCCTTCAGCGGAACCGAACACCCGCTTGACTGCCACCAGGTAGCCGAACCTGAAGTGAGTGTCAGGCTCCAGGCACGAACCCTCCGTCCACTCGTTCCACGCATTGACGGTGACCAGCTTCGGCGCTCCTTCCGGCGTGTTCTTGTCGCACCATTCCTTCGCGCGGCGCAGCACCTTTTCGAACTTCTCCGGCGTGGAGTTCATCACGGTCGGCTGGACGCTTCCGACGGGATAGCGAGGATTCGTGTCCCATCCCACGGAGGCGTGCGCGAAGTACATCGGAAGCACCATATCCCTCTTCGCGGCGTCAAAGCGACGCGACGCCTTCTCAGCCCACTTGGAGTAGTCGGGATTGCCCTTGGGGCTTGCGCAGTGGACAAAGCAGTAGAGAGTCGCGGAATCGATGCCGAGGCGCTTCACCACCTCCCGTCCGATCCGGAAGTCGCAAGCCATGAAATGCAGTCCTCCAAGCCCAGCCCGGACGCATTCGGCACGCAGCCAGTCAAGCGCCTTAGCCGCATTCTCATCCCCGCCAAGACCTTCAACGAAGTTTTTGAGCTCGTAAATCATGAGAACCGGCTTTCTTCCGATGCGGTAGTAGTTGGGACGGGAGAAGTACATGTCGATCCACCTTCGGGATATCTTCCTGAACTCGTCCATGTCAACCCATGAGCACCAGATCGGCGTCTCACCGGCTCTGTCCACGACCTTGTTGTTCCAACGTCTCGTCACGTGGTGGTTCGCCCACATGATGTAGAACTTCATCTTTTCGTTGTTCTTCGCGCCGAGGAAGCCCTTGTCAAGCGCATCCTCGAGGAACGGCCTTCCGCAGTACCAGTACCAGTCGTAGATGAACACGTTCACGCCATGCGAGACCGCCACGTCGATCTTCTTCTCCATTACCTTCGGGTCGGCCTCGTTTTCGTAGCCCCAGAGCGGTACAAGCGGCTGGCGGTGCCCCTTCCACTTGGGGACAGCCTCCCAGACGTTCTGCCACTCACCCTTGCCCGCGTCGAAGATGCCGAGTTCGGACCATCTCGGATCCGGCTGGTACGCCGGCCACACGTATGCGGCCACGTCGTACTTGTCCGTCCTGCCCGGAGCCGTGAATTCCATACTGTCGCGTAGTCCGCCGGACTCCACGACGATCGTGTTCACGCCAGCCTTAAGGGCTACCGCCTTGAACGTGACGGAGCGGATATCGTCCGGCTTCGCCCTGCCCGCGACCTTTCCGTTCACGGAAAGAGTCACGTCGCCGACGTTCGAGAACGCCACGACGTCGATCTCCGCCGCGCCGTCCGATGCGGCCTTCCGCGTCATGCGCTTGCCGCAAAGATGCAGCATCGGCGAGGGATTCCAGTTGGCCTTGTAAAGGTAGAACGCATCCTTCGGCGTCACACGGTCGCGGGTGACGAGTCCCTTGTCGTTGACGCCGGAGTGGTCGCCTTCGCGGCGGTCGTCCGAGGCGTAGTCGAACATCACCCATGCGAACGAACCCCAGATGCGGTCGTCGCCGACTATGTGGCGGAGGTCGTCCATGTGGATATTGGTCTGCCATTCCTCTGGATGGAAGCGCGAGTTGCTCCGCGCCCTCGCGACCGGGTTCTGGTGATGGTTCACGCTGCCGCCCGCGCCGTATTCCGACAGCGCGATCGTCGTGAGTTTGTTGCGCGCGAAATAGTCGTCCACCACCGCCTTCATCGTGGACTTGCCGCCGCAGCCGTACCATCCGGGATAGGTGTTCACGCAGATGTTCGGCACGGAGGCGTTGATCGCGGGGAACTCCGGCGTACACGTCGCCGCGACGACTGGACGCGACGGATCGAGCGCATTGACGAGGGCGACGAACTCCTTTGCCCTTTCGATCCACGTGCCCCCCTCCGCGCACTCGACCTTGTCGCGCAGTTCGTTCCACACGCCCCACCAGCACACGGACGGATGGTTGCGCCTCTGCGCGATCATCTCGCGCAGCATCACCCTGGCGTTCGCCATGTATTCGACTCCCCCGATCTTGTTTACGTTGGGGACTTCGGTCCACACCATCAGTCCGTAGCGGTCGCACAGGCTGAACACGTTGTCGTTCTGCGGATAGTGCGCGAGCCTCACGCCGTCCGCGCCCATTGCCTTGATAAGGCGGATGTCGCGCTCGTCCTGCGCTGGAGAGACCTCCCAGCCCATGCCCGCCAGGTCCTGGTGGCGGTTCACGCCGCGCACCTTGCGCTTGACGCCGTTCAGGTAGAATCCGTCCTTGCGGATCTCAGACGTGCGGAATCCGAACGGCTGGCGCACCGTGTCGCTCCAGCCGCCCTTGCGCACCGTCACCGCCACTTCATAGACGTTGGGCTCCTCAGGCGACCAGGGCCTAGGGTTCGCGACCTTCCTCGGCGTCCAGTCGAGCGATGCGTCGTCCGCGCCAGAGACGTCGGCCTCAACGCGGACCGTGCCGTCCGCCTCCGCGAACACCCGGACGCCCGGCCCGCCGTCTATCGTGGGGTCGATGCACACGGGATCCGTCTCGACGAGCCACACGCTGCGGTAGAGTCCGCCGCAGAGCGAGAAGTCGGCGTCGATGGGCGGAATCGTCGGATCATATTCATTGGTGACCTCGATTTCAAGACGATTCCCGTCCGGCTTCATCGCCGCCGTCGCCTCGAAGCAGAACGCCGTGAACGATCCCTTGTGGACGCCGAGCGTCCTGCCGTTCACGCGGACGGTCGCCTTCTGCGAGGCGCCCTCGCAGCGGACGAAGTAGCGCCGCCCCGCGCTGGCTCCCGGCAGCGCGCGCGAATAGACGCCGCGCCGCCGCACGTAGGTCGTGGCCGGAACGGACTTGCACCCGCTCTTCCGCTTGTTCCCGTCGCCGGGGTCGCCGTCCGCTGCGTCGATCTTGTTCCAGCAGTTGGGAACGAGCACGGGAAGCCCGTCCAGCGTCCAGTCGTTGCCGTCCAGCCGTGTCTCGATACGTCCGGCATACGTCGACGAAACGGCAAGCAGCGCAATCGCCCCCGCCGTGACGACACTCTTTAAACTCATGACATGGACTCCTTCGCGGATCAGACTCGCGCCACCGCCGTCAGCGGACCACTATGACCAGCCCCCTGATCTTCCGGTACTGTCCGTTGCCGGCGAGATAGACCCAGACGGCACGGTCCTGAGGCATCGTCAGGCTTTCCGTCGCGCCGGTCGGATCGATAGCCAGCAGAGACGTCGGCGGCACGGCGGCAAGCACCTTTTCGAGCTGCGCCTGCGTCTTCACCGCGAACACCGCCGGAAGTTTGTTCGCGGCAAAGAGCCCTCCGTCAACCGCGCCACCCGACATGTCGATGCCGGACGGAACGTCGATGCGAACCTCCCAGCCGAACACCTCGTTGAATAGCGGCGCGATTTTAAGCGCCTTCTCAAGCGCACTGGCATTCGCCACCGAAATCGCCACCTTCTTCGCGTCGTTGTCCGCATCGATGCCAAGCCCTGTTGAACCGCCGTAATAGATGGCTTCGTTGTCGGCGCCAACGTTCGGGGAATTCCAATACCCGTTGTCAGGAACGATGACCTTGCAGCCCGTCACGCCGTTCAACCACGCAATCGAGGAAGAGCCGGCCTTGGTGTTCAGTCCTACAAAGACAACCTTCAGCGAAGTTGCGCCGTTGAACGTACCATATCTGCCGAACGTCTCGTATGTCTGCGTTCCCGATTCAACGGTCGCCGGCCCTATGCAGCATACTCCGGTGAGATTGACGCAATCCTTGAAAGAATACCTTCCGGGCAACGTGGTGCTTCCGGAGTGGAGATAGACCGCGCCCGAATACCTGGCGCTTTCAAATACGTGGTTAATGCCGTTGCCGCTGCCGGACATGGTGTAGGCGATATGCCGCCGAACCGGTATTCTGGAAAGCATAGCTATCCAATGTCTCCACCCCTCCCAAGGAGGCGATGTTCTCGAGCCCACTGTTGGCAAATGCGGCTCTTCCGACACGTGTCACCTCATCGGGAATCGTCAGCGTACCGGTTAGATTCGTACACCAGTTGAATGCATATCTGCCGATTTTCGTTACTGTGTACTCCTTGTCATCAATGGTCACCTTCCATGGAATGTCTGCTGCATCTATCGATAAAGAAGGGTCGATTGCTTTTGCTGGATTTGTGATACCCACATCTTTACTTGCGTCGTTCGCACCAAGTGTTATCGTCAATTCGGTGTCGTTCCTCTCGCAGAACGTCCAGTTGACGCCGTTGATTTCGTGCGTTTCCGCGGCGGCGTTCGCGCTCTGCGTG
>CACZAK010000040.1 GCA_902779075.1 uncultured bacterium
TACGGCGTCGGCAACGGCGAGGATGGGATGTCCGTTTCGTTCGGCGGACGGATAGGCTGGGTTGGATACTGTGCCCTGAGCAACGGCAACATGACGAGCCTGAACATCACGCTTTTGAACTGCGCGGTGGACGCTGTGGCTTTCATGGGGAATCCCTCCGTTGCGCTCGGCAGCGTAGACTTCTCGCAGATCACGTCAGTCGGCAGAAGTGCATTCCAGGACTGCACGAACATCGTGGGCGGGCTCAGCCTACCGCTCGCGACGTCCATTGGCTCTTCGGCGTTCCAGGGATGTACGGGGTTGACCTCCGTGCGGACGCCGTCGTCGCTGACTTCCCTCGGCGATTCGGCGTTTCTGGGCTGCACGTCCCTGGCCACTGCCGAGATTGAAGGTACGGGACTCGACTTGCGCTATTCGTATGACATCTTCGGTGACTGCGTGAATCTGCAGAGCGTTGCGTTCGGCGACGGCGTGACCCGTCTCTACCCCAGTCGGTATGCCTATGTCTCCGGGACTTTCAGGGGGTGCTCCAAGCTTCGGAGCGTGTCCGTGGGCAGAGGCGTGACCGAGGTTCCCGAATACTTTCTCTACGGCGTCGGCAACGGCGAGGATGGGATGTCCGTTTCGTTCGGCGGACGGATAGGCTGGGTTGGATACTGTGCCCTGAGCAACGGCAACATGACGAGCGCTTTCATGGGGAATCCCTCCGTTGCGCTCGGCAGCGTAGACTTCTCGCAGATCACGTCAGTCGGCAACTATGCCTTCCAGGACTGCGCGAACATCGTGGGCGGTCTCAACCTGCCGCTCGCGACGTCCCTCGGCTCTTCGGCGTTCCAGGGATGCACGGGGCTGGCATCGGTGAAATCTGGCGAGAATCTCACTTCAATAGGTTCGTCTGCATTTTACAACTGTACAAACGCATCCTCTTTTACGTTTGCGAGCGCGCCGCCGAGTGTTGGATCGTCGGCGTTTGGCAATGTGAAGAAAGGTGCACGAGGATACTATTCTCACCGATATGCGAACGAATGGGAAAGCGTAATTGACGCGAACGGAAAATGGAACGGTCTTGTGATGGTAGAGATTCCGCCGCGAAGGATCGAAAACGTTCGGGCTCGTCCAGTTCCAGGCACGCAGAAGGTGAAGATATTCTATGATCTCAATGTCGACGACGGCGGGAAATACAACATAGGACTTTCGCTTGGCAGAGGAGAGGAAGGTGGCAGTGTACCACCTTCGGCAAGAGCGCTGACTGGTGATTGCGGACAAGATGTGATTCCCGGAAAAAACAAGGTAATCGAATGGGATGCCGGTGCAGATGTCACGGAGGCGACGTTGAGCAACCTTGTCGCGCAGGTAGAAGCGACACGGTCGAACGAGACGCTCGAGGGAACGTCGGATGAATTCGATATGAAACTGCGCTGTGAACAATTCGAGATCGAGGACGTGTCCTGCGACTACTGTTCTGGTGCGTACGGCACGGTGCATGGGCGTCACGCGACGTTCCTCTCGGGTGTTGAACTGCCCATCGTGTTCAAGATACACCTCAAGTGGCGGACGAATGTGATTCGCGGCATCCGCGTGAACGGGGGCGGCATGGGCGAATACGAAATCGCTTCTGGAAACACTTTTCAGATCGACGTTGGGAGTCTTCCTGTTGGGGCAAAGATGGAAGTCCAGGCGATCTGCGAGGATGACGACGGAAAGCTTGTATACAGTCCACCATTCCGGGTGAATCTGGACATAGCTCCGATTCCGGATGGAGCAGGCGAGATGTTTGTCTTGGACACTCGGCATAATACAATTCGTTACGCTGGGGAATCGTTCGCCTCGGTTCCATTCTTCGACGATGTGGACGACTGGCTGTCGTTCTTTGACAAGAAAATCCCGTTCTCCATATTACCGTCATTCCATGCAGCCAAGTGGATTGATTCTTCGTCGGGGCAATATCGGATTGCAAATGACATAGGAATCGTTCGGAAACTTGAAAGTAGGCGAAAGAAGCTTTACGAACTTCTTCGCAACAAGCCTTTTCTGCGGCTCGGTACTGTGGACATTGGCTTTGAGGTCGGTGGGGATACAACAATGACTTGGCTCCCAGAACATGGGCGTTGGGGGAGTGCCAAGGGGAGTTTTCGGGCGAGGCTTGACGGAGAGGCGAAGGTGTCCACCCGCATCCCTCAGACACTTTGGCTCGTGAAGGCCGAAGGCGGTTTAACGGTGTCGGCAGTTGTGGATGTGTGCATTGACCGGGAGACGGGGCTGTATGATGGAATCGTTGATTTAACCCCATTCATTTCACTCCATGGGAGTATTATGGCGGGAGTGCCGTATGTCCATGCAACTGGTTCAGCCAGAGGGGGTCTGGATTATGCGGCAACACTGCATGGACCGACCCTTTCGACGAGTAAGTTCGACGGAACGGTCAGTGGGGAGTTCTATTGGCGGATAGCCGGGTGGGGCAACTTCCGAGAAAAGGATCGTGTCCGAGGGTGGTGGACATACGATTTTCTTACGGGTGAGCATTCGGGTGGCTGGTCTGGCAATCTAAAGGACGCGTCAACCTCCACGCGAGTTGTGCCCGCCGCCGTTAACGGTACTGCCAGCGAAACCAAGAAAACAGGCGCCGCGTCTGGATCTGATACCAGCGTTACGGCGTTAATGATGTCTAGTACTTTGGCGTCTCACGTATTGATACGGGATTCGGGGAATGGCCCTGAAGTTGCATTCGCGCAAGGAGCTTGGAACGGCCAAACGGCAGAACCCGTTTGGGTCGATGGAACACCGGACTTCGCACCGGTGCTCGGGACGGCATCGGACGGAACGGCCATACTTGCATGGATGAATGCGGTACGGGCCTTGGATGAAGACGAGGATTTTGCTGATGTCATGAAGGCGATGGAAATAGCGGTTGCCGTTCGAGATCCCGTTACTGGCGAATGGACGGTGACGAATCTTACGAACGACGTTACAGCCGACATGTCGCCACAGGTCGCGGTCGCGGCGGACGGTACGGCGATGGTCGCTTGGATGTGCTGTCCGTCAGGGAATCCATTCGACACGTCGGAAATCCCGATGCAGTTATGGGTGGCGCGTTATGTGTCTGGAATATGGACGGCTCCGGAGTGTATTGCGGCAGATGCCGGAGCGGTGCTTGGATTCGATTTGGTTTACAATGGGACGGGTGCAGCAATAGTCTGGGTTAGCGATGCGGACGGTGATTTTGCGACTGCAGACGATTTTGCGGTCAGGGCAGCGTCATGGCGTAATGGTACGTGGAATTTGCCAGTTGTGATGGCGACTGGTCTCTCGGACGCGGGAACTCCTGTGGCCAGGTTCACTCCCGATGGCACGGCGTTTGCAATATGGACAGAGGACGGGAGGTTGCGCGAACGGCCGACGAGCGGTTCCAGCCCAGCCGTCGACGCAGTCGTTCTCGCGGAATGCGGCACGACGATTCCCGGTGATGCTCGACCGGTTCGCGGTACGGACGGCACATTGGCGCTCGCCTGGGCAGAGCAGGCGGCGGATGGACTTGCCACTTATCCGGTGGTGATGCCGAGAAATCCCGCCACGGGCTCGTGGGGTGGCCCAGTCGGTGTGGCGGATGCCGCGGGATGCCAGGCTCGAGCCATTTCGGGCGTGTATGGCACGAACGGTACGTTACACCTGTCATGGGAAAGCGTTACCGTTTCGACGAACGCCGCCGGAGAGGTTGTCTTCGGTAAGTCGGAGATTCGCGAAGCGGAGATTGTTGCATCTGCCGATCCGGCGGTGTCGGTTAAGGACATTTACTTTGGCGTTGTCGATGTCATCCCTGGTGCCGAAACGCCTGTTGTGACTGTGGTACGAAACCTTGGGCTTGCACCTGCGACGAATGTCGCAGTGCGGGTATTCGTGCGGGACGGCGCGGCCACGGAAACTGAACTCATCAGCGTCTCAGGCTCGCCGGTTTCGTTAGACCTTTCTGGTGGGGCGGCGGTGTCCGTGACGAACCTGTGGACGTGCGACGATTCGTTTACGGACCTGACATTCCGGGTGGTGCTTGAGCCTTCGGCGGATGTCGCGGATGCGGACATAGCGAACAACGAAGCAGAATGGCATCCTGGTATACCTAACTTGTGGCTTGAAAATGCGCGAGCGGTTGCCGAGACGGCGGACATCCGGCTTTTGACGGTGACGGTGCGGAACCTCGGCCTTGGCCCTGCACCGGAGGGCACGGTTGTGTCTTTCCGGCGAGGGACACCAGATGGCGCGGAAATCGGTGCAGATCACATAGGTTCAGTCCTTGCTGGCGACTCGAACGGCTACGATGCGGGTATTGTGTGGAATATGACAGGAGTAGTGTTCACCAGTGCGTGGGAAACGGTTTACGCCGTGATTGATACGGGCGATGCAGAAGCAGACGCTACGCACGCGACACCTATCCGTTTGGCGACTGCACTTGATACAGACGGAGATGGACTTCTCGACGCGGAAGAAGAACGGTTCGGCACCGATCCGTCGAATCCAGACTCGAATGGTGACGGCATTAGTGATTATGACCATGTTTATACCGTCTTTACTAACCCAATCGTGAGCGTCCCCTCTACGAGAACCACGCCTGTCCCTGTCCCTTATGAATGGCTTGACAACTACCCTGTCGCGCTTGCCGTCCACAACGGCGACTACGAGAGTTTCGGAAACGCCACTGCTAGGAACGACCGTCCGGTGTGGCAGTGTTATGTCGCAGGTCTTGACCCGACAAACGAGACAAGTAACTTTGAGGCAAGGATCCAAATGTGTGATGGCGTGCCGTACATAACGTGGGAACCTGACACGCCAGAATTGCGAGCCACACGTGTTTACAGAACGCTTGGTAAGAAAACGTTGCTGGATAAGGATTGGGTGGATGTTACAGACAAGGACCAGTCCGAATATCACTTCTTCAAGGTTACTGTTGATTTGCCATGATGAAGTGCTAGTATTTCAATTCTACAAAGTCTGAATCTATAATGTCCATGGCTTTAGGGGAATTTCTCGTAACAGGAATCCTTGGACGTTGGTACAGTACCAAGATCCCGTTTGTCATTCCCAGTAATGTTGGTTTACCGCACGTGTCTTGCGGTTGATGAGGACAATATGATAGCCGACAATATAACCGATGCGGCTGGATGGGCCGTGAGGTGATGTGCCGACAGGAGGCGGCGCTCTCGGAGAGAGCGCCCTACCATTGCGGTTCTTCAAGGTGGAGGTGGTGTCGCCGTAACGGTCGCGCGGGAGCGCGACCCTCCCGTACGGCAGCAGGTTCAACGGTTGCGCAGGGTCTTGATTTGGCGGCAGGTGCGGGTTGGCGTGTAGCCCGCGTCTTTTCCGTTCCGCGTGTAGATCGCTATGAAGTAGGTGCCGGCGGGAACCGGATCGTCGAAGACGAACTCCAGATGATCCGAATCCATCGTCAGCATTCTCGCTTTCGCCACTTGAACGGGGCCATGTTTTTTCACACGTCGTTCAAGCCAAACGCCCTCATCGTTACGTGACGGGGCGAAGGCGATGTCGCGTCCAATGGCACTGAGCGTGTGTCCGGCGGCGAACACGTCGAACTTCTGCGCGTCCTTGTCGAGTACGTTGAATATGACCGAACCGCCGACGGACGTCTTGTTGACGGCCTTCAGCTTTGCCTTGATGCCTTCCATGAGCGGACGCCGGGCCTTTACCGCGCCGCGAACGTAAAGCGCTTCCGCTTCGGGATCGGCGTTCCGTGCGGAAAGCGCGCCCGACAGGCGCGGGTAAAAGGACGCAAGGTTGAAGTTGAGTTGAAATCCTTTGCCCAGGGCCTCCAGAATGAAACCCTCAAGGCTCACGAGCATGGTCTTGGCCTGTATGGGGTTGATTGCCGCGCTTTGCGCCCAGCGTTCGGCGATTGCAGCCTCGTCCAGGATGTCCGCTGGAGCAAGGTCGGCCTGGAATTTGCCTCCGCTTGCCGTCTTTCGCGGTGTCGCAACGAGCTCTTTGCGATTTGTCTGCATGCTATTGATCCTTCCTGTCTTTGCCGTTGAATGAATTTGCCGCCATTATACCATAGTTTGCCACCTTTGTCACAGATAAAGATGGCAAATTTTCAGACAATGGCGGCAAAGTAGGTGGCGGGCTACTGGGACGACGCTGGCGGGCTAGCGGGACGACGCTGGCGGGCTAGCGGTGCGAAGCGACTGGGTAGGTGGGGCGAGGCGTCTCGCCGAAGCCGCAGCGGCTCGCCGAGGACGGCTCGCCCCACCGGGGAAGCGACACTCCTGTCGCTTCCCGCATTGGCAAGACCATCGACAGAAGCGGCAAGAGTGCCGCTCCCCCGAGGTGGCCGCGACGGAGCGCGACCCTCCACCTTCACATTTTATGATTCATAAAATATGAAATACGTATTGCCTAGTGATTCAGACTATGGTAAAATATGCGCCATGAAATACCACAACCCATTTGTAATTTATGGCTATGAAGGTCCAGACACCTTCTGTGACAGGAAAGTTGAAACCGAGAAATTGAAATCTGCGCTTGAAAACGGGCGCAACATCACTCTTCTCGCCGAGCGGCGAATTGGAAAGACGGGGCTCGTCAAACACCTGTTTGAGGGACTTCGCAAGGAAGGCCGTTGGGCAACGGTATATGTCGATATCTACGCAACGTCAAGCCTTCTGGAACTCACGAAACAGCTTGCGACGTCCGTTATAGGGTCGATGGATACGCGCATTGACAAGGCGATTGTTGCAGCGTCGAGATTCTTCAAGAGTTTTCGTCCGCAGGTTTCGGTTGACCCTGCCACGGGAACGCCCACGTTTTCATTTGGACTCGAATCTCACAGCGTTGAAGCCACGCTGAAGGAATGTTTCGATTACCTTAACGGCCGAGGCGATTGCGTGGTGGCCATAGATGAATTTCAGCAAATAGCCTCCTATCCGGAGAATGGCACTGAGGCGCTTCTTCGTTCACATGTGCAGTTCATGCCGCATACACGTTTCATTTTTGCCGGGTCGCGTCATCACATGATGACGGAGATGTTTTCCTCTGCCAAACGCCCGTTCTTCAATTCAACCCAAACGCTGCCCCTTGAACGCATTGACTGCGACGTTTATTTTGATTTTGCGCGGAATTTGATGTCGCCTGCGTGTAATCTGCCACGCGATGTGTTCGACAGGGTTTATGGGATGTTTGACGGGATTACCTGGTATGTGCAAACCCTGATGAATCGAATGTTTGAACGGCGGTCAGCGCAGCCCGAAGATATCGGTTCAATCATTGAAGAACTGCTGCAGGAGAAGAATTGGGAGTATGCGGCGTTGCTGAAGACTCTCCCGACTGGTTCCGTGCGGCTTCTGAAGGCGGTGGCCAAAGAAGGGAAAGTCAAGGCGGTCACCAGGTCGGCATTTATTTCGGCACATTCCCTTGGAGGGGCATCCAGTGTCCATCTGGCGCTTAAGCGGCTTCTTGAAGACGAACTGCTCTATGAATGTGATGATGGGTATGTCGTCTATGACCGGCTATTTAGCATCTGGCTCTCCCGCCTGTGAAGTGACCAGTTCGTATGGTGACTTTCCCCCATAAGTCAGTCTCAGGATGAGTTATGGGGGAAAGTCGCATGAATTTTGCGAGAGTTTCCTCATTGCATGTACCGTTGCGTATTGATTTGCCGCAAATTATACACGGCTTATGACTGACTGTCAAGGCAGTCTGTAAATCAATTCCCGATTTTTTGCACAACTGCAAATCTCCCTTTTGCAAAAATGCGAAAAATACTGTGGAGTCCAGTCCCCTAAAACTGATTGGCAGTCCAAAAAATCGGGGTGGCGGGCGCACCGCCCGCAAATTTGGGCGAAACCTTGCGTTTCACCTTCTTTCACCCATCCACCCCTTGCCTTTTGGCACGCAAAATGCTATAATAACTTCGCGTAATCGGCACGGTGTCGGTTGCCACAAACAAACCAAAAAAGGAAAACAACCATGAAAATGAAGCTGAAGAAGGGTTTTACCCTCGTTGAAATCATGATCGTGGTCGCCATCATCGCCATCTTGGCAGCAGTAGCGATCCCGAACTTTCTAAAGTACCGTGCTGATGCTCGGACTCAGTCTTGCGTGAGCAACATGAAGCAGTTGCAGACGGCCGCTGAAAGCTGGCGTACAACGCAGAGCGACCCGACGGCAGTTCCTGCTGTGGATGCGCTTGTGGGTACGGAAACAACCAAATACATCCGTAAGGAATCCATTGCATGCCCAGAAGGCGGATCCTATACGATTGCCACCGCCGATGGTTCTACAGCTATAACGGTGACATGTCCGAATGCCGGTACGCTTACCGACCATGTTCTGAAATAGTTTGAACTTGTTAGGTTAGTTAACGATGGAGGGGACGGGATTCCGTCCCCTCTATGTTTTATTACTGGTAGAACCAGTATCCAGAGGCGATGTGGTCGCCTAGCAATGACAACCGACAAGGTGTGTTTTCTATTGCTCGGCCGGGTAGGGTAAATGACACCTCCGAGAAACCGTTTGTTGCGTATGAAATCAATATGGGGTCAAGGTCTCGCTCGTCAATCTTGACATTCAACTTGAGGGGGTTGGCGAATTCATATTCGCAGGTAACTTTTCCGCCATCGTGTATGCGCGTTTCTGTATGTCTCGGGTAGGTACGCATTACAACGAAAACGTCCTTCCCCTTTTGAAGGGGAAGCGTTGCCGCATCGCCGCCTGTGAGCAGTCTTGCCGAGTCGATGGCGTATTTGCCAGCCAGCTTGTCGATAATTATGAATGGATCTGTCGGGGGGCGTCCATAACGGTCTATGATTTCGTAGTCGGCAGCATTTTCATCAGCTTCGTGGCCAACGTCGATTCGGCATACAAGATTTTTGTCGTTGGGGGGGGGCAAATGCGGTTTTCCCGCATGGTCGAAAGCCGACCAGTCGGCTTTGCGCATCTCGTAGCCGTCAGGTCCTGTTAGTACATTTTCTCCATAGCACACGGTACGGTACATATCTGGTACCGCAGTTGACTGCTCTGGTAGGAGAAGCCAATAGTCAAAACGGGTTGAAGCATTGTTTTTGAGGATCTCAAAGCTTGCTGCTGTCGTTTTGACGAAGAATTGCGGAGAGTAAAGTCCAGAGAGGTGGTGATAAGGGCGCTGACCGAGTTTATATGCGACCCCAGATGCGCCAAAAGACCCCACGGTGGCCTTAGGTGGAATATGTACGGCTATTTCATCTGCAAAAAGTCGTATCCTGTCAGTTTTTGTGGCACCTTGATTTAAATGATATACGGATACTAGTGCCGAACAGGAGAAAAATAGAAAGCAGGCTCCTATCGGAATGAGTGAACCTGGAAGTTTGTGGCGGTATTTCTCGGTGAAATAAGCCAAACCTTCGGCAAGGAAGAGGAGATAAATAGGAAGTGTCCAGACGAGATAACGATCATAATTCGTCCCTTGCCACCCGCTTTGGGCAACTGTAAATACGCCGCCACATGCCGCAAGGAGTAAGACGGAGAGGCTGCGTGCCTGCGTCCGCCAGCGATGGACGACTAGGCCTAGCCAAATGAATACGGCGGCGAGCATGACGGGAAAGATGAAGTTGCGTGGCATAGATGTTGACAGTCCAAGTAGGTAGTTGTTCGCGAGTTCAAGAAGGTCATTGGCGGTGCGGATCACGGCGTCAGTGAAAGGAAGCGACTTAAAATATCCCTTGTTGGCAACGCTAGAGAATTGGGCATGCCCTGTAAGAGCATGGTTGAGTATGAATACGCCTATCGAGCTGAATATGGAAAGAACTAGGATTGCCCAATTGGCTCGTTCGTGCGAGTCCACACCTCTTAGGGCACGTATCCATTTTCCGCCAATCGTGATGGTGCCGAAAGCAATGATGCAGACCATTCCCTCTGGCCGAATCCACGGGGCGAGGATGAGGACTGGGCCGTAGAGGGCGGGCTTGTTGGCTGCGAGACCCCACGCTAAGAGCGCGCTTACAGCCATCCAGCAACCTATGTCGCTTTGTGCCATTGCGCAAAAGGCGGGTTGTCCGGAGAGGGCAAGTGATAGGGCTGCGGTGAGGCGCGCCCAAGGATGTTCAAGCCAATGCCAAAGGGCCTGTCCCCATCCAACAAGGAAAATAAGATAAAAAAGGGCGTTAAGCCAGAAACCTGCCATAAAAAGTGAATCGCCTGTCGCGCCGAGGGCGTATGGGATGGCGAGAATAAAGGGGTAGAGAACGGATGTTGTGCCGGTGCTGACGGCAGTTCCCTCTGAAAAAGAGAAGGGGTGTCCTTCCACGATCCGCCGCGCGGCTTGGCAGTAGAGGAGCGTATCGGGCTGCGGAACGGCCATGGTTCCGTCGGGAGAGGCAAGCATCCCGGCAAGGTAATACCCTGCAATCTGAACGAATCCTATGCAGAGCATGAGGATAGTAACATGTTTTTTGTCTGTAAGTTCTTGGAAGCGAATGGACATTGGCAATCTCCTAGCGCATGTGTGTCCAAAGTTTATCATAATTACGGGTACAGTGGAAGAACGAACGTAGCACCATGCGTAAGATCGTTCCGCACCGTAATCTCACGCCCAAGGCTCGCCCCCCGATGCTCTATGTGGTTCAATAATCCCTTTGTTGTAGGCTCTTTCTCTTATCATGGCTCATAATTCCCCCCTGCGTAGCTCATAAATCCCCCCTGCGCAGCTCATAATTCCCCCCTGCGCAGCTCATAAATCCCTCCTCCTATGGCGGCCCGGCCAACAGCGGGAGAGGCTGCGCTTGTCGCGACCGCTCCCGCTGGGGGGAGATTGGGCGTGAGACAAGTTTATCGCTTGCGGCTCGCATGGACGTTCAAGTGCCACGTTTTTGCCATGGCGAGCATTAAAGGGGTAGCGTCATGTAACGCGGAATAGGTCGTTTAGGGTTATGACGGATTGGAATACGCCACGATACTTAGTCCCTGCCAGCCCGTTGGTCGTGATGAGTGTTATATGTACTGCCTTTCTCGTGCCGGTCTTTTGAACGAAAACCTCACGTTTCCGTCTTAACGATTCGTAGCATTGCAAATCGACGCTGAACATCCCCTCGCAAAACTTCATTTCGCAAAGATTGATGACTCTGTCATTGCGGTCAATGAGTAAGTCAATTTGCACTCCACGGGTATTGCCGTCAGGTGAACTTCTCCAAGTACATGTGCTGCAAGTCACGCCGGAAATGCCGAGCGCCTGTTTTATGGCGTTGATATGCTGGAGACCGAGTCGCTCAAATGCCAACCCGGCCCACGTGTTGTGGAGTGGCGTGGAGAACGAAGAAGACCAAAAATGCGGATCGTGCGCGTGGTTTTCTCTGATGAACCGGAAATGGAACAATGTGTAGTTGTCGATGAGCTGGCAAATGAAGCCCTTCTTTTTCACGCCGAACGCTTGGTATCGGTGGATGAAGCCACATTGCTCAAGTTCCTCGAGCAATTTGGAAATCTTGCCGGATTCCTTCAGCTTGCAAGCTGTAATTAGCTCTTCTCGTGTCATGCCGGTCGATTGCGAACCTAATGCATTGACGATGCGAACATACGGTTCGGGATTCTTGAACAGCGAGGCGAATAGTTGCGAGAACTCAAGTCTCAACTTGGCGTCGGAAGCGAAGAACAACGCATCCATGTTTTGCGCCAGGCTCAAACCAGGTTTGAGGAATCCCCAGTAATAAGGAACGCCACCGAGGGCCATGTAGGCTTCCGCAAGTTCCATGCGCGACATTTGAAGACCAAGCTCGCAGGCATATTCCTCACATTCCGCCAACGTGAAGGGACGTAGCCAAATCTGGTCTGTCACGCGATTGTGTAGTCCGCCCCTTGATTTGAGAAGTTTCGCGATAATCCATGATGTTGCACTTCCGCATATTACCAACAAGATGTCCTTTCGGGCCGAAGCCCATCCATTCCAGAAGAATTCAAGGGCGGGAATGAAATTGGATTTTGGGGTGTCGATCCATGGCAGTTCGTCAATGAAGATGATTTTCTTCTGCTGGGTGCTGTTTCTTATGATGCCTTTGAGCGCGTCAAATGCGTCAAACCAGTCGTGTAATCGGCCATTGCCAGTCCAGCCACTCTCGCGCAAAGAGCTTTGAAAGGCGCGCAGTTGCCCTGCCTGGTTCACATTCTCGACGCCTGTATGGGCGAAGGTGATGCGTTGGCCGAATGTCTCGCGTACGAGAAACGTCTTACCTATTCGGCGACGTCCATAGACGGCAACGAATTCAGAGTGGTCTGAAGCTTCTGCCTGTTTCAATGTTTCTATCTCAACTCTTCTGCCAACCATAATTTTTCTCCGTAAGCGGTCGGAATGATACCATATTTGCCCGATTCCGTCAAGTGATACGAGATAATCGGTCGGAATATGGCTTTTTTTATGGCATTCCGACCTGCTTTGAACTCTGTGTCGGCATTAAATGGCGAATTGTGGTATAATAAAGGCCGTGCTTTACGCATTGAGAAAATTGATCGCCTTTGTGTTCCTCGGCGGGATGTTCTGGTTCATCTATCAGGACCTGGACAACCTTGACAAGCCGTGGTTCATGCACGCGCTTGGTCTCATCACGATCGCCTTTGCCTTTTTCTGGCTGCTCATCCCCATGATTGTCGTGAAGCTGCGGATTCGTCGCCGTCTCAAGCAGAACAGGGAGCGGTACGAAAAATGGCTTGCCGATGGCGGTGTGGCGTCGATTCGTCCGCGTCCGGCGCAGAAGGTTCGGCTGAATCCCATTGATCCCGACGAGCAGGCTTTCTTCCATGAGAAGGGCACGCTTTACATTGCCGCAGACGTGAAATCTAGTGGGGCGCGCTCGTCGAGCGCACCGTCTATAGGCAACATGGCCTCGCGTCCCGTGGGGTGTCCGAGCGATGTGGCATTTCCCGGACATCGGAGCAATGGGTATGTGTGCCAGCGCACGCACTGCTATTTCACGAACCGGCGTGTTGCGTTTGCGGGGAAGGATCTCGACATCAGCATCCCCGTTGCCGATCTCAAGAAAGCCACTGTGAAGCCAGGGGGCATGGTTTTTGAGACGTTGGAAAACATGCGCTATGCCTTTACATTCCAGAATCCGCTTGTCGCGGCAGACGTTCTAGAACGCGCCAGAACCTAAAAATCCCAGTAGGAATTTTAATCCTAAACGTCGCAGTTGATTCTAGCTTTTAGCCGCAAAGAACGAAAAGATCGCAAAGTGTATTATAATTGGTTGTGTATTTCGAATTATCCAGACCTGGCTTCTGTTTTTAGTTTTCACCAATTGGGTGAATTGCCATACAGGATAAACGGCATGTATAATCAATAAAACCATCCCTTCTTTGCGCTCTTTGCGTTCTTTGCGGCTAATAGAAATAAGAAGGGCTTGTTTAACTGCGTTTTTTAGGTTGAAACAACTTGCCTTTGGCGCGCGGGCTAACTCGCCCGCGCCCATTAGCCGATCCTCAAACTACCACGATTCTGAATGTTCAAGGTGCGCCCGCAGGATAATGTTGTTCTTGAAAGTTGTCATGGTTGTTTCCAAATCCCAATACGTATGGGTGAAAGACGCCCAGGATTTTGGTTCTTAGCTGTAGATTCTTGAAATCGTGTGTGTGATGTGCTATACTCGTAGGGTTTTCAAACCACACAAAAAGGCATTTCGTATGGTTTGCAAACCCTACGAGGAGGCTTTGAATGGATGATGCGACAATTGAGATGATATACAACACGTCTGCGGAACGAATCCGTGAGACGGACTGTGCCTTTCATCGTTTCCTGTATTCGCAGATAGACTGGTCTGTGCGTGTTATCGCTTTGAGTGGCCCGCGTGGTGTTGGCAAGACGACAATGCTGCTTCAGTACCTCAAGGAGAACCCTGAAGAGGCGAAAGGCGGGCTTTATGTCTCAATGGACAACCTCTGGGTAGATGCCAAGGAGTTCTACGAACTTGTCCGATACCATGTCCAGCATGGCGGTACGAGTGTTTTCATTGATGAGATACATTACCTTACAGACTGGCAGAGGCTTGTCAAGAACCTGTATGACAACTTCAAGGAACTTCGCATCGCCTATACGGGGTCGTCGATTCTCAGACTTGCAGCAGGCAAAGGCGATCTTTCAAGGCGTCAAATTGAGTACGAACTGCCCGGGATGTCGTTTCGAGAGTATCTGAACCTTGAGGGAATTGGCGACTTCAAACCAATTGAACTTGCCGATCTGCTTGCCAATCACGTACAGTACGCGGAATCAATCACCAAGGGGTTGAAAATCCTTCCTCTCTTTGAACAATATCTGCGCCTTGGATATTATCCGTTCTACAGAGAGGATCGTGTCCATTTCGGACAGCGGCTTCTTCAGGTGGTAAACCAGGTACTTGATGCCGATTTGCCCAAAGTGGAGGACGTTACTCCAGAAACCGTACGCAAGGCGCGGCGGATGTTGTCCATATTGGCAGCCTCTACTCCGCAGACGCCGAACATCACGGAACTTTGCCGCAATCTCGGAATGGACCGCAAGCAGGGTCTGAAGGTTCTGCATGCCATGCGCCGTGCTGGCCTTCTGGGCTTGCTGGCGGAAGACGCGGACGCGCTGAAGCATCTCGGTTCGCCGAACAAGATATACTGCGACAATTCAAATCTCATGTATGTTCTTTGTGGCCAGCCTGACAAAGGGACACTGCGGGAGACTTTCTTCAACAATCAAATACAGGCCGTGGGGCAGGCATCCTACCCCAAGCGCGGCGATTTCCTCGTTGACGGCAAGTTCGTTTTTGAGGTTGGCGGTCCACGCAAATCCTTTGAACAGATTAAGGATCAGGCGAATGCATATCTTGCGATAGACGATACGGAAATTGGTCGCGCCGCTCGCATTCCTCTTTGGCTCTTTGGTTTTCTTTATTAACGTTTCAGAAAATGTGCTATACTTGTTCGCGTCATGGAAGACAAGGTTTTTGAGTTGGATGGCGTCAGCCAGTCGTTCGGGTCGCTGAAAGCCGTTGACAACCTCACGCTTTCGCTGGGGAAGGGCGAGGTGACGGGTTTTCTCGGCACGAACGGAGCGGGCAAGACCACGACCATCAAGATGTTGATCGGACTTATTCGTCCGACGTCCGGCACGGTGCGTCTGTTCGGCGGCGACCCGACCGTGTCCGCCACGCGCGCGCGCATCGGCTACATGCCGGAGATGGCCTACTACTACCCCTACCTCAACGTGCGCGAATTGCTGTCGTTCTACGGCGGCGTGTGCGGCATGGACAAGCAAACCGTCAAGGCGCGCACGGACGAGCTGCTGGAAGAGGTGGAACTCGTGGAGGCGGCTAAGCGTCCGCTCAAGACCTACTCCAAGGGCATGCTCCAGCGCGCCGGCATTGCACAGGCACTCCTGAACGATCCCGATCTGCTTATTCTCGACGAGCCGTTCACCGGACTCGACCCGCTTGCGCGCATCCATTTCCGCAACCTGCTCAAGAAGCTGCGCGGCCAGGGCAAGTCGATATTCTTTTCCTCGCACGAACTGGGCGAGACTGAGCTACTGTGTGACAACGTGGCCATTATGAAAAAGGGGCAGTGCATCTACCACGGCCCCGTGGATCGTCTCGCGGGCGATGGAGGCGGCAACCTTGAGCGGCTGTTCCTCGACGTTCTGGAGAAAGGGGGCGTGGTATGAAAGGCTCGATGAGACGCATCGGCGCGCTCATGGAGCTGTCATTGCTCGAGCTGTGGCGTCGGAACGATATGTTCGCGTTGCTGGTTCTTTCCCTCGTGCTGCTCGTGCCGCTTTCGATGGCGCGCCCGTTTGGGGCGTCCGGCGCGACGCGCTATTTCGACGAAGTGGCGCTTCTGCTCGTGTGGGGTTATTCGCTTTTCATCGCCTTGGGTATCGGTGGACGACTCTTTACAAGTGAATTCGCCAACCGAACAGTCTATCCGCTGTTGGCGAAACCCGTTTCGCGTGGGGAGCTGCTCGTGGGGAAGTATCTAGGAGCGGTGACGGCCTCGTGGTCTGCGCTGGCATTTTTCTATATCTTGTGGGCGGGGTCATCTCTGCTGCGCGGGAGCGAGTGCCTAACGTTTTGTTTCTTCCAGGCGTTCATCCTGCACGCGCTGTTCGCGGCCCTTGCCGTGGCGGCGGCCGTGGCGGGGTCGTTCCTACTGACGCCTTCTGCAAGCACGACCCTTCTTGCCATTCTCTTCCCGTCCATGTTCTTCTTTGGGCGACACCTTCCCGACTATGCCGAGAATGTCTCCGGCGTGTTGCGGTGGCTTGTGAAGGCCTTCTATTGGGTTGCGCCTCATGTGGAGTTCTTCGACATGCGTCAGCGGCTAGTACACGGCTGGGGCGGCGTGGAAGCGGGGGTGTTTCTGGCCGTGGTAGGCTACGGCGTGGTCTATTCGGTGGTGCTGCTGTTTCTTGCGCACTTCCTCTTTAAAAGGAAACGCCTGTGATCACAAACCCCTCGGCTGGATATTCTATCTCACGCAGAGGCGCAGAGAGGCAGAGAGCGCAGAGATGGTTGAAAATTGAATGAGAAATTTAAGATGAATCGACTGATTCCATACGGAACGGTTGCGGTGCTTCTGGTGTTTGTGTGGGTGCTGTCGCGAGTCGCCCCCGCACAAATGCCACAGGCGATTGCGGGTGGAGATGTGTTGTCCGTGTTGCTAGGCGATGCCAAAAAGGATCTTTCGGGGGCGATGGTACGGGAGGCGGACAGCTACTTCCACGGCGGCGTGGACATGGACTGTCACCATCTGCACGACCACCACGAGCATGACCATGCCCATCACGACCATGAGGATCACGCGGAAGAGGACCATGACCACAAAACGGAATCGTTCGATCCCTGGCGTTGGATCAACGCCCATATTCGCGCGCCTGAGATTGACCGACATCTTGACGGCGGCAAGGCCGTGGAGATGATGCCGTGGTTCTGGATTGCGATCAAATCCGATCCGCACAACATCGAGGCGTGGAGCACGGCGTGGTATGCGGCCGCGTACATCATGAAGGACGAGGCGTTGGCACTGCGGATTGCAACAGAAGGGCAGCGACTCAACCCCGAGTCATTGGAAATGGCGTGTGTGCTGGGACGCGCCTACCATGCGGAGAGCACGCGAGACCAGGTGAAGTCCGAGGCCATGTTCCATCGGGTACTTGAACTTGCCGAAGGGAAAAAGGAACTGGAAGAGGGCGATGAGCTTCCGCTTTTTAGTGCCTTGGGGTATTTGGCCGATTCGGCGAAACATCGAAACGACACGCAGAAACTTACTGTTTTATTGAACAAGGCGCGTCAATTTGCGCCTAACCACCCAACCACTCGCGCCATCGAACGCATGTTGGAAGCCAGGCGGTGAAATAGGAACCTCCGCTATTTGATAAAAACACAAATAGCGGAGGTTTGTACTTTTAGTCACGAACCACTACTATCCCAGCTCGCCTTGGGCGGGGCCTTGTCGCGCCATTCCTGGAGGGAAATCATGTTGCCGGCCTTGGCGTTGTTGGCGAGATAGGACTCGGCCACGTACTCGCGCTTTTCCTTCATCTGCGCGAGCAGGCTGCGTATCTCGACTGCGGCATCGTAGCACATGTCGAGAACCTGATTCCTTAGGGAGGCGTCGGTCTCAGGCATCTTAAGCAGTTCTATGCTGCTCAAAATCACCTGGGCGGGCTGACCCAAGGCGTGGCAGAATCCCGCAAGGGACTCCATCACGACCTTAGACCGCTCTACCTGCACTTCGGCCAGAGCAAGGCGTCTGGCAATGTCGTTTGTCGGCATTTCATCCATAACCAAAAACTAATAGCACATTTCGTACCAACGGCATATTGACGCATGGCACGGATTTTGCTATTATTTTCAAAGATGAAATTGCAACTAACAAAGACAAAGACTGTGGAGATAGACTTTTCGCGTCTTGGCGGAGGGCGGAAAGGTTTATCGGACGTCACTGGCGTTGTGCTAAACGGCAGCGATGCGCGGGGGTGTCCTGCGGTGCGTCTAGTCCACAAGAAGGGCGGCTGGCACGTGGTTGCGGCAGGTTTTGTGCCTTCTCCAATGGAAGCTCTGCCAGAAACGTGGGACGAGGCGAACAAATCCCAGATGTCATGGTCGCTTCCGCAGGCGTTTCAGGCACCTAGTGCCGCATTTGCCGTCAATTCGCCCCATGCGTTCACCCGCCAGACGACGCCGGACGCGCTGACCGTTGATCTCGTGCATACGGCACCGAAGGTCTCCGCCACGCCGCCGCCGCGCAAGCTCGGCGTTCGCCGTCTTGAGAAAAAGACAGAACCAGCCACGCCCAAGCCGTCCGATGCCGCAGGCGAGAAGGGGCTGGATGTCAAGCCCGGCGTTCCCTCCCAGTCGAACGGCGTCCGTTTCGTGATGCAGCCGCTGGCGGAGAACCCATTCGTGATTCAGGCCGGGCTGCCGGAGTACCAGTTGGTGTGGCTGTCGCACCTGCTTCCGGAGGGGAGGCGTCCAACGGTGGCGTCGATCCAGACGCTGCCGTCGGCGCTGCTTGCCTCGCTTTGCGAGCAGCCGGAGTTCAACGCTGCGGGCGGCAATGCGTTCGCGATTTACGTGATGCGCCATTCGGTGTACCTTGCCGGCTACAAGGACGGGCAGCTGATTCTGTTCAGGTCGTGTCCCGGCGTGGCTGGCTGGGAAATGCTGCGCGAGGGCGTGAAGCTGCGTCTCGGGCTTGACGAGGAGATGGTGGACGAAATCCTCGACGACGCGCTCATCGACCCGCGCAGCGCGATGGAGCCGTTCGTGCGTCCCGTTTTGCAGCAGCTGGAGATTTCGCTCGACTACCTGCGCAGCCGCCACAACCTGTACATCGACAAGGTCTTCATAATGGGCATGCCGTCGGGCGCGCGCTACTGGAGCCAGATGTCTGAGGAGGCGCTGCGCATCCCGCTCGTCTCGCCGTCCGTGTTCGAGGGGCTGTCCTTGCCCGCGAAGGACGCGGAGCTTGCCGCGCTGACGCCGTCGAAGTCGCAGGCGTTCCTTGCAGCGCTTGGAGCCGCACGTGCGGCGATGGAGGATAATGCATGAACGCGCCGAAACTCCATTTGAACCTGCTGCGCGACAGCGAACGGCAATCTTCGTCGCCCGTGCGTCTGCGCGTGATGCTGCCGATTCTTGCCGCGCTCGCCTGCTTGGGATGCCTCGTATGGTGGGGCGTCTTGGCCGGACAGCTGATTCTCGCGAAGGCGAAGGTGTCGTCGCTGCAGGCCGACCTTGATGCGAAGAAAGCCGCACATTCCGGCATTCTCAAGCAGATGGGGGACGCGCGTGAACTGCAGGCCGAGCTGGACCAGCTCAAGATGTACGCCAACGGACGTCGGACTTACGGTGGACTGTTCAAGGAGCTTGCGAACATTGTGCCGGAGGGCGTGCAGTTGCTGGCGCTGGAAATCCCGGAACCGGCTGCCCAGCAGCTGCTGCCGCCGGGTGCCAAGCCGGGCCCCACTGTGAGGCCGCTGCTAGGTCCGACGAACACGGTCGAGAACGTTGCGTTGCGGATAATCGGCCGCACGCCGCGCGAGACGCCCGTCGAGCAGCTTATGAAGTCGTTGGCTGAGCCGGCATTCACGAACACCCTCGTCATCGCGAAAGACGTGCCGGCCGACCAGGTCAGTCCGCGCGTACGCTCGTTCCACCAGGATGCATCGCCCGATGAGCGGGGAATGAGGTTGCTCTCCTTCGACGTTGAGTACCGTTGCGTGGAAAGGAGGTTCGAGAAATGAGCGAACGCACATTGCAAGATCCTTCCGCGCCGATGAAGCGCGCCATGTTCCGCGCGCTGGCGATCGGCGCCATAGCCGTCATCCTTTACATGTTCTGCGTGCAGCCATCCCAGTCCTCGCTTGATAAGGCGAAGGCCGATCTCGCCGGTCTGGAGGTGCAGCAGAGCGCCATGGTGCGTGACCTGAAGGGGGCGGACCAGGTGAAGGCGCGCCTTGACGCGATAGATGCGGAGCGCAAGGAGTTTCTTGCCGGACTCCTCGAGCCGTTGCTTGGTTCATACGCCATGCGCGCGAAGTCCGTGCTGGACCCTCTTGCCACCGACGTGGGGCTGAGGATAGCCGACTACGCCGAGATGCCCGTGCGCCTTCTGCCGCTTCCCAAGCCGCAGGCCACTCAGCTCTACGCGCGAAAGCCCATACGACTCACCTGCACGGGGTCGTATGCCACGATAGTCTCGTTCCTCATGCGCGTGGAGAAGAAACTTCCGCTCGTCTCGCTTGAGGCTTTCTCGCTCAAGACGCAGAAAGACCCCGATAACCAGTCCGCCACGCTCGTGTTCGAGTGGCCGGTAAAGGGCGTCAACACCGCTGCGGCCGCGAAGGGAGGCGTCAAGAAATGAAACGTCTCATGATCACTGTTGCCGCCGTTGCCGCCATGTCCGCGTTCGGTGAAGCGCCCGCCGCCAAGCCGAACGGTGGGGCGAGGCGTCCCGCCGAGTCGGCCGAGGTCGGGGTACGCAATCCGTTCTGGCCGATAGGCTACGAGGGAACGCGCGAAACGATCTCCCCAGAAGTGCGCGAGCGTCCGAAACCTGCCGTTGCCGATCCCGCAAAACAGCCTCCGCCCGTCACCGCAGCCGAGAGGGCTGCGCGCGATGCCGCAAAGGCTGCGGCTGAAAAGGCGGAGAAGGAGGCCGCAGAGAAGGCTGCCGCCGAGAAGGCCGCGAAAGAGGCCGCCGCGCGGGCCGAGGCGGAACGGAAGAAGCGCGAGATATCATCCGTACACTGGACCGCCGCGCGCGCCACGCTGAAGTTCGGCGGACGCGTGAAGCTGCGCGAGGACGACGCCATCCAGAGCACAAGCGTCGTCATCAACGGCAAGGTCTATTCGGACGGAGATCTCATCTCCATAACCCACGACTCCCGCCGGTTCACCTGGCGCGTGGAGGGGCTTTCCGAAAACAACAAACTGAAACTCGTTCGTGTCCGCGCGAAGTACTTGGAGAAGTCCGGCGAGGCCGACAAATCTAACAAAGGAGCGAAGAAATGAAGCTAAAACTTGAAGTCCTGATCACCGTCGCTGCCGTGTGTAGTCTGTCCTTTGCCGCCGAACCGGCAGCGAAGGAGGCAAAGCCCGCCCCGGAGCCGGCTGCGGCCGAGGCGCAGGAGACTGACGAAATCGACCTTGACAAGCTGGACGATTCCGCCGACGCCGCCCGAAAGGCTCCAACGGTGAAGATGGCGTCGCCCGCAGCCACGACGAACGCGGTCTTTTCCGCGCCCGCAACGGCGGCAAAGACGGCTGCGGCGTCGACAAACGAGACAGCGGATGCGGAGATGCCCGAGATGGCGGTGTCCACGGGCCTCGTGGACATCGACTGCGACGACGCGACGCTCGCGGACATCCTTCGCCAGTTCCGCAAGACGACGGGGGCGAACATCATCTCCACCGATTCGTCAAACCTCCAGCAGCGCGTTTCCGTGTCGCTCCGGCACGTTCCGTGGCTGGACGCCCTCCAGGCGATACTCAACACGAAGAAATTCCGTCTCGAGCCGCGCGGCGACATCTACTTCGTGAGCGAGGACAGGCAGTTGGAGCCCATGTTCACGCGCACGTTCCTGCTGAACCACGCATCGGCGAAGGAACTTGCCGAGCTCTTCAACAGCACCCTTGGCGGCGGCGGACGCGACCCCAAGACCGGAAAACCGCGCGGCGGGCAGATCGCCACGGCGTTCGAGGGTGCCAACGTGGTGGTCGTTACGGCGTCGGAGAAGGTTCTCGCGGACTGCGACCAGATCATCCGATCCGTTGACAAGGCCATCCCCCAAATCTACATCGAGGCCCGCTTCATAGAGGTGTCGAACGAGGCGATGCACAAGCTCGGCGTACAGTGGAACCAACTTGAAAGCTGGGGGGCGACCGTAAAGGACGTGAATGCCACCATGGGATACGCCAATGGACGCACGGCAAAGTACAAGAATGGCTACACGGACGTCTATTACACCCCGAAAGACATGGTGAATACGGGCTCAAACTCAAGTTACAGCAAAACCTACACTGATATGTCGACCGGCAAGAGCGCGTTTGACTACAGCAACGACGGCGGGAACGTTTTCTACACCCCCAAAAGCTTCCTGCAAACAGGAGAAACGTCAAGCGACAGCATGACCTATACCGACCTTGCCAATGGAAGCTCTGCTTTGGACTATCGGGCGAGGGACTATCTGAAACCGACTGAACTTGCCGATGAAATGGGATGGCGCAATTTCCGGACGTTTTCCGGGCAGCTTTCAGCGGATGACTTCCGTTTGGCAATGAGCGCGTTCGAGCAGATGGAGGACGTCAAGATATTCTCCAACCCGAAGATCATCGTCTCCAATGGCAAGGAAGCGCGCGTTGACATGACGACCAAGTTCCCGAACGTGCGCGTGCAGGCAACGCGCAACACGTCGAACGGTTCCGACTCCTTGGACATCTCCACCCAGCTTGAGGCGATCCCCGGAGAGGACAAGCTGATGTTCGCGAAGGAAGTGTTCTTCAGCTGGGGCATCACGCTGAGCGTCAAGCCGCGCATTTCGCCCGACGGCCTAATCAATGTGGAGATTGTACCCACTATCAGCCAGCTCGACACGGATGTTTCAGCTACGGGTTTCTATCAGGTCAAGGGTGGTGATTCTTCCGCCTATTCCGCCTACCCGGTTATCCAGGTCAAGCGGCTGACGACGGACTTCACCATGAAGGACGGTGCCACCGCCGTGATCGGCGGCCTGTCCAAGACGACCGAGGGGGACGTCGATTCCGGCATACCCTATCTGCGGAAGATTCCGTGGATCGGCCAGAAGCTTTTTGGCTGGAAGAGCCGCGGCAAGGTGCAGAAGGAAATCATCGTGTTCGTGACGCTCGGCATGGCCGATCCGGGCAACCTGCCGGCGGACGTGGGGTTACCTAAGAACGCGATTGTCGGGCGTGAGTATGTGGCAGGGCGTAAGTTGGAACCGGGTGACCGCAAGGGCGGATTCGCCGAGGTGATGTCCCTCGATATGCGCACGATCGAGGAAAAGCAGGCGGACAACAAGCGCGGTTCTGGCACGGTGACGATCACGCCCGTAGTGGAATCCGAAAAGTGAGAACGTGAGGTGAAGTGGTAATGGCTGACGTTCCTGGTTTTGACTATGAGACCATCCTGCGGGCGAGTCCCATCGTGCTGGGCATGACGGAGAACTCGCCCGAGGCCGTGTTCTCGCGTCTCTTTGATGCGCTTGTGTCGACAGGCCGCCTTCCGGCGGACCTGTGCGAGAAAGCGCGGGCCGCAGTCAATGCCCGCGAAGCGATCGGCTGTACAGCTCTCGCCAATGGCATCGCGATTCCGCATGGATATTTGGACGAGGTGAAGAACCCCGTCGCCGCCATCGGCATCCATCCCCAGGGTGTGGATTGCTCGTCCATCGACGGACTGCCCACGCGCATCTTTATCCTGCTTCTGAATCACCTTGGTTCGCGCGACCATATTCGCTTTCTGGCTGCCGTTAACCGCCGTCTGATACTCTCAGAAGTCCGGGACGGTCTCCTCATGGCCCAGACCCGCGACGAAGTCCTGGAACTCCTTGCCAGGTGAAGATGTCCATGTGCCAACCATCAAAGTATAAGTGAGGTACAGAAAATGAAGAAGTTGAAGTCATTGATGTTGATTCTTGGCGCGTTCCTATCAGCTGCATTGCCGCTTGCAGCAGAAACCGAAACGATCGGGGCTTGCACGTGGGAATATTCGATTTTCGGCAATAAGGCTGAGATTATTAGCGTTTCCCCAGCTGTCGGAAACGTGACCATTCCAGATACGCTGGGCGGTAGTCCTGTGGTAAGAATTGGCGGGAATGCGTTTTCTGGGTGTAGTGGATTGACAAGCGTGACGATACCCGACGGCGTGACTAGCATTGGTGGCTCGGCGTTTTATGGCTGTAGCGGATTGAAAAGCTTGTCGCTCCCCAATAGCGTGACGAACATTGGCGATTCGGTTTTTTCGGGATGCAGTGGATTGACGAGCCTGTCGCTTCCTAATAGCGTGACGAACATCGGCAATTCTGCGTTTTACAACTGTTCTGCCTTGGAGGGCCTGGAATTGCCTCCTGGCATCGAGAATGTAGAGCCGGGTACGTTCAATGGCTGTCGTTCGCTTGCTTCCGTGACCATTCCGGACGGCGTTAAAGGCATTGGGGATAGGGCGTTCCTGAATTGCAAGTCCTTGACAAGCGTGACGATACCGAATAGTGTCTTGAGAATTGGGACGGAGGCGTTCTCAGGTTGCAGTTCGCTCGCCAGTCTTTCGCTTGTCGAGGGGTTGAAGATCATCAACGAGAGTGCGTTTAATGACTGCGTCGCCCTGACAAGCGTGACGATACCGGATAGCGTGGACACCGTCGGGGAGACTGCGTTTAAGAACTGTTCCGAGCTCAACACAGTAAAGATCGGAAGCGGCGTGAAGAACATTGCCAAGGGTGTGTTCTCCGATTGCGTATCCTTGCCTAGCGTGGAGATTCCGGTTAACGTGGAGAACATTGACGAGGAGGCGTTTTACAATTGCAGGGCTTTGACCGACGTTACAATACCCAATGGGGTAGCAAGCATCGGTGCCAAGGCGTTTTCCGAATGTGTTTCGCTCAAAAATGTCAATATAGGCTCGGGCGTGAAGAGTATCGGGGCGGAGGCGTTCTCCGGCTGTATCGTGCTGCTCGGCGTGACGATACCAGACGGCGTGGAAAGCGTAGGTGCCAACGCATTCTCCGGCTGTACCGCGCTTGCCAACGCGACGATCGGCTCGGGCGTGATAAGCATCGGGGCGAATGCATTCTCCGGATGTGTGGCCCTGTCCGGCGTGACGATTCCTAATAGAGTTGAGAGCGTAGGGGCCAACGCATTCCAGGGCTGCATTTCTCTTGCCAGCGTCAGGATCGGCAGTGCAGTGAAGAGCATCGGCGACGGAGCGTTCTCGGGCTGCACCGTCTTGACGGACGTGGTGATTCCCGATAACGTGGAGAGCCTTGGCGAGCAGGCGTTTCTTGGCTGCGCCGCGCTTGTCAGCGTCAACATCGGTTCCGGACTGGAGAGTATCAGGGCCGAGGCATTTTCCGGCTGCAAGCACCTGGCGTCCGTTGTGATCCCGAATGGCGTGGTAAATATCGGCGACAACGCGTTTCTTGACTGTGCGGCCCTTGCCAACGTGTCGATTGGCACCGGCGTGAAGGGCATCGGGGCGAGCGCGTTCTCCGGCTGCGGCTCTCTGTCTGGCGTTGAGATACCCAACAGCGTAACGAACCTGGGCGAGAGGGCGTTCTCCGAATGCTTCTCAATGACTTCCGCGACGGTGGGAGACGGCGTTGCGAGCATTGGAGAGGGGACTTTCTACGGCTGTAGATCGCTCGTAAATGTCGTTATCGGCTCCGGCGTCACGAGCATCGCGGACAACGCATTCTACGGCTGCGGCGCTCTTGCGGGCGTCACGATCCCCGACGCCGTGACGAGCGTCGGCGACAATGCGTTCTACGGCTGCGGCTCCCTCGCAAGGCTTGAGATCGGCAACGGTGTGGTGAGCATCGGTCCGAACGCGTTCTCCGGCTGCAAGGGCCTGACGAGCGTCAAGATCGGAGCCGGAGTGCAGACAATCTTCGACGGCATGTTCTCGGACTGTGCCGCTCTTACCAGCGTGACGATCGGCAGCGGTGTAAAGCGCATCGGAGTGAATGCGTTCTACGGCTGCAAGGGCCTGACTTCGGTTGTGATTCCTGATAGCGTAACTGGCATCGGGGACGGCGCGTTCCTGGACTGCACGGCGCTCACCGGCGTGACGATCGGCAGCGGCGTGAAGAGCATCGGGGCGAGCGCGTTCTCCGGCTGCTCCAGGCTGACGGGCGTGGTGATTCCTGACGGAGTAGAGAGTGTTGGCGAGAAGGCGTTCTACAATTGCGGCGTCATGACGAGCGCGAAGATCGGTGCCGGGGTGAAGACCATCGGTACGGAAGCGTTCGCTGACTGCAGAGGCCTGACGTACATTGAGATTCCAGATAGCGTCTTGAGCATTGGCGACGACGCATTTTCCGACTGTATTGCCCTTGTCGGCGTCAAGATAGGAAATGGCATTATGAGCATCGGGGCGGAGGCGTTCTACGGCTGCGGCGCTCTGGCAGGCATTGAGATACCCAACAGCGTTACGAATCTTGGCGAGAGGGCGTTCTACGAATGCTCCTCCATGACCTCCGCCACTATAGGCGACGGAGTCGCGCGCATCGGCGACAGCACGTTCTACGGCTGCAACTCGCTCGTGAGGGTCGTGATCGGCAGCGGCGTCACGAGCATCGCGGACAACGCATTCTACGGCTGCGGCGCTCTTGCGGGCGTGACGATCCCCGACGCCGTGACGAGCGTCGGCGACAATGCGTTCTACGGCTGCGGCTCCCTCGCAAGGCTTGAGATCGGCAACGGGGTGGTGAGCATCGGCCCGAACGCGTTCTCCGGCTGCAAGGGCCTGACGAGCGTCAAGGTCGGCGACGGCGTGCAGACCATATTCGACGGCATGTTCGCCGACTGCGCCGCGCTGGTCAGCGTGACGCTCGGCAGCGGGGTGAAGAGCATCGGCGCGAACGCGTTCTCCGGCTGCGGGAATCTCAAGGAGGTGGTGATCCCCGACGGCGTCACGGGCATCGGGGGGAGCGCGTTCAAGGACTGCACCTCGATGGCGAACGTTGTGATCGGAGCCGGGGTGAGGAGCGTCGGGGCGGAGGCGTTCTCCGGCTGCACGGCCCTCGCCGGCGTGACGATACCCGACAACGTGGAGAGCGTCGGCGAAAAGACGTTCTACGGCTGCAGCGGGCTGGAGAGCGTCGGCATCGGCAGCGGTCTGGAGAGCATCAGGGCCGAGACGTTCTCGGGCTGCGGCGCCCTCACGTCCGTGACGATACCCGACGGCGTGTCCAGCATCGGCGACCGCGCGTTCAGGGACTGCGCCTCGATGACGAACGCTGTGATCGGCGCCGGGGTGAGGAG
>CACZAK010000041.1 GCA_902779075.1 uncultured bacterium
CGGAACGGGCTTCCCGGCCGTCAGAACGCGCAAACCCCTGAAAATATTGGACGGGGTTGCTATGCGGAGCGCTGCAACCCCGTGGAACTTCGGCTTAATGTCATCTTTTCCACAGGCAGAAAATAGGTCTCGCCACATCCTTTCACCTTTTCATTGTCGGTATCCAACATCCGCGCAAGCGTAAGAAAGGCATCCACAACATCATCACGGTGGACGAGTTCAATCTCCTGTAATCCCTTTGACATGGGGAGCGGAGCCTGCTCGGAAAGCGCACGACACCACAGGTTCACCAACTTTTTCCGTGTATCGCCCTCCCCGTATGTATCTGTCAATTCAAGATTAGCAACCTTAAGACCGTATGCCGCATTGTAATAGGCAGCGATACCCTGAAACGCCTCTTTCATCGCTGAATAAAGGTTCACGGGAATTCCATCTGAGGCATGTTGCCAGAATGAAGCGGCATTAACAAACCACTTGCACCCCAACTTCACAGAGGCTTCAAGCATTCGCGTACCGAACGTAACATTGGCATCAATCAAATCAGGAATCTGCCCTTCGGTATGGGACGGCAAATAACATGTTGCCAAATGGATGCACCCGTCAAAGGGGACATTTGGCACAAGAACATCCGATAAACACAGATCGACGGGAGTACGACCCACGACGACTGTTTCGATGCCGAGTTCACGGCATCTGCGCAAAAGAGCGGACCCAAGGAAACCCGTGGTGCCAGTCAGAATAACCTTCATGGTCAGAACGGCGATTTGAATTCGGAGAATGCAGGAAACGCCTTGTCCCTGTCGGAGACAATCGGATTCACCACCGGCCAATCGAAACCGAACGAGTCGTATCGGATTCCGCAGTCGTGTTCGGCATTGTATTCGGAAGTCACCATGTAGTAGGCTATCGCAGATTCGCCCAGCACGGTGAACCCATGTGCAAAGCCGCGAGGGATGTATATCGACTTCCTGTTCTCACGCGAAAGCTCGAATGTTTCGTATTGTCCGAACGTAGGCGACCCCTTCCGCAAGTCAAGGATGACGTCGAGTATTGTCCCGTGTATGACCGTCACCAGTTTTGCATGGTCGTACGGAGGCGTCTGAAAATGCATGCCGCGTATCACATCCTCCTTCGAGCGCGTATAGTAGTTTTCCTTGAAGTCGCACTCCAGTCCCCGTTCCTTGAAGAACGACTCCTGAAATATCTTCACAAAAGCGCCACGCGGGTCCTTGAACACAGATTGCTCGAGGATGAACACGCCTGACAGTGCCGTCTCATTGATTTTCATTTTTTGTTCCTTTCCATTGGAATCCAGTTCTCTCATTGACTTTTTTCACCCAGCCACTTAAAAACATCCTTACGACAAACGCCGGCGTCATCCGTATAAGGGCTATTGCCATGGAATAGAGGCTTGGGTGCCCCAAAGCCCGACGGTAATAGTCGGCGAACAGTTTCTTGGCGAACGGATGCCCCACGACTTTCTGTCGCAGGAGATAAAACGCTATCGTGCGCAGTGATAGCCTCTTCAAGATTTTCAACGCACGGCGATCTGCCTCAGCGTCCATAATTTTTGCCGCCATCAAAGAATCAAGATAAAACCTGAACGGATACAGTTCATCACGCGACCACGTGGTATTCTGTTGTCCACCTCGGTACTTTATACAAGGCCGCGTCAGTTCGACCGCCACCGAATGTCTCATCAAAAGCCGACCTGCCGTAAGCATGTGTACGCTTATCGAATAGGCGAAGTCGTCAGGCGTACCGGTCAGCCATGCGGACTTCCGCACGACATATCCAGACACAAGCGCCGACGGATAGCCTCGTTTGGAATAGATGTATTCCACGCCGTCGCCGTAAAAGAGTTCGTCATCGACATCTTCCGTCGCAACCGGCGACACTCGGCGCGAAAGATCGGACGTGTATTCGATCGCGTTAAGGAAAAACAAATCGCCATCGCTATGCCGTTTGAATGCCCCAAGCAGAAAAGGAAGCGTGTGCGGCTCAAGGCTGTCATCGTCGCCCATGATGAGGGCATACTCGCCATCTGCGTTTCCTACCGCGTTTATGACATTACGCGAGAAGCCGATGTTTGTCTCGTTACAAATATACTTCAGTACCACGGAACATTTCGCAAACTTTGCGGCCATGGAACCAACCATCTCTCTTGTTCCATCTGTTGAGGCGTTATCCGACACAAGAACATCAATCGTTCCAGCGGGCACCTCTCGCACCTGCAAAAGAATCTCTTCGAGCAAGGCTTCAAGTTCTTGCGCCCTGTTGTATGTAGGAATGGAAATGGTCAAGATCATGTACGCCCTCCCATAAGCCTTTCATAGATGATACGATACATTTCCGTTGTCGCGAACTTTCCTGGTTCATCCGATCCAAGGAATGCGTCTATGCGTTCAATGTACCTGTGGTAGTCAGTTTCGCCGATGCCTCTAAGATGTTCGAGCAACTTGCGAGGCGAATAGAAATCACGGTAGTCGATGTACGTCCCACGCGGCAGGAGCATTTCGTTCCCTTTAGACCCAAGGTACACCGGGACAGACCTCGCGCAAAAGCAGTCGAAAATCTTCTCGCTGATGTAGCCGGGATTCCAGACGCTGTTCTCAAAACAGATACTGAACCGGTAGTTGGCAATTTTTCTAACCTTCGCATCCCAACCGCCCGGTATCTCGCCGCGCCAACATTTCAGATAGTTCCGGCCAAGGAGCCTTTCCCACTTGCTGCAAGGCCTTTCCCAGTCCAGTCCATAGAGGTCAAAATCATCAGGCGCGTGTTTTTGGAGATAGCGGTAGATCTTTCGCCTGAGACCGAACGTTGCCTGCGGCATGTAATGCCAGCGGTTGCGGCTCACCGCAACGACAAGCTTCTTGTCGGCAAAAGAAATCCCTGCAAATGGATTTACGCGATAAACCGTGGGATCCGCACCTGTCGGCACCCTAATCGGCACACAGTTCTTGTACTTCTTCTGTAACCGCAAATCCCACGTGAATACAGTCTTGAACCTTCTTCGCAACAGATTCGTGTAATACATCGTGGGATTGACAATGGCTGGCTCCAACAGCACGAGAGCTCGCTTTTCATACGGAATCTTCTTCAGGAACGGATCGCGCGTGGACGACAGCATCCGCCAATTGTACTCAAAATAGAGAACTACTTTAACATTCGGATCGTTATAATCAACCGTATCAAGCGTCACGACATCCACGTTTCGCTCTGCCATATAAGAACGAAACGCTCTCATATAAGGCGACAGCATGCTCTTCGATTCGGGCGAGAAAATGCGGTTGCCTAGATCATCCTCAGTAAAATAGTAGTTTATCGCGATGATGGGGTTCATGTCCGATCCTCCCCAGCCAAATATCCTTTCTCAATCAGATATGAGAATGCGTCTGGTCCATGAAATCCAAACGGCAAAACACCTATCTCATCTTGAAGTTTTCTGTTGTTCTCAAGCGCGAACCGTGCAGCAATCTCAGGCGGCGCGATTTGTACCTCTCTGCGATATGACCTTTCCCATGACGGCAATGTCTTGCCGATGAAGTAGTCGTCATTGAAGAGATAGCAATGCGGAAAGAAACGAAAATGGCGCTGATAGTAATGGGCGACTCTCTCGCAAAGTTTTCTGGAACGAAGGGTAAAAGCGCCATTGCCGACATGGCCTCGGCGCGGCAGTAGCAACCGGGTAATCCAATCGTCAGCATCAAACGGCCATGGCGCGCCAATGTAATCCCATTTATCAAGAAACACTTCCAATCCTGAGCGTAATGGAAACGCATGATCCTGAAACGTCAGCACATAATCCGTGTCGAACCAGTCCGCAAGGTGCAGGATTGTATTTCGGTTCAAGTCTTTGCTGTTTCCACCGCCGCCCTTGAATTCTGGCTTCACGATAAGTCTAAGCCCCCATTCCTCGGCCATCTTACCGAGGCTGTCGGTCACACGGTTCACGATGAGGGAAACCGGCAGTTTTCCACAATGTTTCCATGTCATGAGTATCGCCGCCAGCAGTCCGTCAAGCCGAGTGTCGAAGCGCTCGTCCATCCATAACCAGTTGGTCAGAAGCGTAACACGTTGTGCGAGCGGTCCTTTTTGGTAGTCTCGCCCCTTCAACGCTAGCAGCTGCGGTAAAAGCCATTCTAGTGCACGATCACGCATAAAATCACGACCATGATTCATTTCATGCCTTGCCCGCCCTGCGGAGGTGGTTTGCGAAGAGCGGGTCGATAAGTCGGTATACCCCGTCCACGGAATCTATCTGGGAATCAGCGACAAGACGACGAACGGCAGTGGAGACAGTGGAAAGCATCGGGAGGAAGTGGCGCAGGCGATAGTCCGCCGTGAACACGCCCGTAACTTTCGCTCCATACCTAAATGGGTTTTGCATGGCGCACATTATACCAAACTCATTCAGATTTGAATAGCATGATTTTGAATGAGCGGGGCACTCATGAAAATGCTGCCTTTTCAATTTCGTGAACGCCGGTCTTCCTCGTCGGCGTATGGCGTGAACATCCCCTGGAAGAACCAGAATGTCTCGTAGTAGATCATGAACCACGTTGCGGGCAACACCAGCAGAATCCGTGGGTCAAGCAACGTCTCGCGATAGCGGTACATCTTGCGGCTGACAAAAAGCGAAAACAACAGCTGAAGGCCAACGGCGGCGCCTACTGCGGCAAGGCCCCAACGGCAAAGCCCAAACGCAAACGGAATACACGCCACGAACGGGAGCACCGCAAGGAATGGCCGTATGAAGAAGTACAGATTCGAGAATTCAACCAATCCTCGCTGCCACCGCAGCTGCTTGCCGTATGTCCGCGCGAGCAGGGAGCGCGTTCCGAGATAGGAACGGAATCCGAAGCCCGGTGAAAACGAATGAAGATGGACGACTCGCGCCTCCGTGAAAAGCTGCTTTCCGTACTTCGAGAAACGTACCTGGGCGTCGTTGTCCTCTCCGCCGTAACCGCACGTAGAGGTAAAACGTTTTTCATTGAACCCGCCGGCCTTCAAATAGAGATCGCGCCACACGGCGTCGAACATCGCGCACCGCATGTGCCCCACCCGTTCCACCGCGCTCGCGAACAGGAACTTCTGCCAGAACGGGAACTTGCGCCAAACCTCCCGCGGCATAAGCTGGATCGGATAGGCCGCAGACGCAGACGGATCCGAAACGATCGGCGTAATCAATTTCCGCAGCTCGCCTGAAGAAGGTATCATGCAGTCTGAATGACACAGCACGATGATGTCGCACGTTGCCATCTGCGCGCCTTTGTTGTACGCGCTCGAAAGCGTGCCGCCCTCGCCGCCGTCGATCACGCGGATGGGCACTTTTGAAGATGCCGCCACCTCGCCCGCGATTTCACGCGAATCATCGGTCGAACGGTTGTCGAAGCATAGGATCTCGCCGATCGGGTAGTCCTGTCCCGCGAGGCTTTCGAGACAGCTACGCAGCGTCGAGGAGGAATTCCTTCCGCTGACGATGATTGTGACCGGTGTCTCTTTCAGTTCGGCCATAAGCCCTCCACAGGCCTGAACGCCTCGGCATAAAGACGCGTATATTCAAAATGCTCGTTGAACCGGCGAACGCCTTCGCCGTAGATCGGATAATCTTCCGCGATCTTTCGCACGGCCTCACCCACGCCCTCCATACCATCCACGACCACACCGGCACGGAACTTCTCGATAAACGGCACGACCTCGGAAATACGAGTCATCACGACTGGGAGATTCATCTCGACATATGCTTTCACCTTCCCAGGGTCCGCGTAGTGCGTGAAGTTCTCCTCACCAAGCGAATACAGCGCCAACCCCGCGAGCGACTTGCCCGCAATCTCCAACAGTTCCTCCTGGGAATGAAAGCGGTTCGGAAAATAGACTCGCTCGGAAAGTTTTCTCTCGGCGATCATCTTCTCAACCGTCTTTTCGTATCCATTCGCCGCAACGCCGACGAGGGCGAGTGAATAGTCGTGGTTACTCGCAAGAAAATCGAGCACGTTCTCGATTCCCTGTCCGTCACGCACAAGCCCCACGAAGAGGAGTTGCTTTGAAGTCGCCATTACCGTCTCACAGCCCGACATCGGGAACCGGCGCATCCCCCACATCAGCGTCTTATGTCCCGGTTCGTCGCGCACCTTTCCACGGTTCATCTTGCGGTTGATGGCGTCCGAGAGGTAGTAGGTGAACGGAATGCGATTGTGGTAAAACCGCTTCAGCCACTCGAACGCCCTGATCACGAAACTCCTGTTCGGGAAATAGTCGCCAATCCAATACAGATACGACAACCTGCGAAGCAACTTCATCAGAGCCATGCCGAAGAAGCACACGGGATGTCCGCCAACGACAAGGGTCTTGCCCTTATATCCCTTCGCGAACTTGAGTATCTCTGTAGTGTTGTGCCAGAACCACAGCCAGTAATAGAGGAAGATGTTCTGCGACGACCGCAGGGCGCGCTCTTCCACCAGTTTACCTTCCTCGTATCGTCTGATGATCTGCTTCTGTTCCCCGAAGCGCGGCAGAACGTACATCAGACACAGCCGCCGCGTGTTCGTAATGAGATATTCGTCGATATGTCCGCAGAACTGGAGTGACGCCAGCGCGAACACCGATTCGTATCTGAATGTCGGGTTACCGCTTCCCACTGAAACCCTCACAGGCGCACGCTGCCGTCTGCCACGGCGGCACGGTACTCGGCAATCGTGCGTTGAAGTCCGTCCTCTAGATCAATTGCTGGCGCCCAACCAAGCGAACGGATGAGCGAAGTGTCGCACAGCTTGCGCGGCGTGCCGTCCGGCTTGGACGAATCCCATGTGATCGCCGCTTCACAGCCAGAGGTGCGCTTTACGAGCTCCGCAAGCTCTTTGATGGAGATTTCGCGGCCAGAACCCACATTGACCAGATCCGGAGGATTCTCCATGTTCAGCACGAACAGACACGCTGCCGCCAGATCGTCCACGTGCAGGAACTCACGAAGAGGTGCGCCAGTTCCCCACAGCGGCACCGTGGCGTCGCCGTTTACACGCGCCGTCTCGAACTTGCGGATCATCGTGGGCAGAACATGTCCGCCAACAACGTCGTAATTGTCTCCCGTACCATACAGGTTTGTCGGCATGAGCGAATGGTAGGTGACGCCGCAGTCGCGCCGCAGGAATTCGCAGAGCTTCAATCCGGAGATCTTCGCGAGGGCATACCCTTCGTTGGTCTTCTCCAGCGCGCCTGTGAGAAGCGCATTTTCGGGAATCGGCTGCGGGGCCATGCGCGGGTAGATGCAGGTGGAACCGAGGAACAGCAGACGCTTCACGCCCGCCTTGTACGCGCCCCAGACGGTGTTGAGCGCGATCATCTCGTTTTCGTAGAGGAAGAGCGCGTTCGCGGCTGAGTTCGCGCCGATGCCTCCCACGCGCGCCGCCGCAATCACGGCGACATCGGGCTTTTCCGCTTCGTAAAAGGCTCGCACCGCCGCCGGATCGAGCAAGTCCAGCTCCTTGTGCGTGCGCGTCACGACGTTCGTATAGCCCTGCTTGGCGAGCGCGCGGCACACGGCGCTCCCCACCATGCCCCGGTGTCCGGCCACGTAGATTTTATTTGACAATTCCATAGGAAACTCCTATTAGTGATTTCATTGGTAGGAGGACAAAAGACATAAGACAGAGGACAAAGGATAGAAGCACAATCCTTTGTCTTTTGTCATCTGTCCTCTGTCCTTTCTCACGAACCTTATCCCTTAACTCTCAATTCGCGCTCCGCCAGTTTGAGGTCGGCATCCACCATCATCTTCACAAGCTCCTTGAACGTGATCTTCGGCGTCCATCCGAGCACCGTCCGGGCTTTCGTGGGATCGCCGAGCAGCTGATCCACCTCGCTGGGGCGCTCATAGCGGCTGTCATGCTTCACGTACTTCTCCCAGTCAAGCCCCACGTAGCCGAATGCCTCGGCGAGGAACTCCTTCACCGAATGCATTTCGCCCGTGGCGAGCACATAGTCGTCGGGGGAGTCCTGCTGGAGCATCCGCCACATGCCCTCCACGTAGTCGCCGGCAAAACCCCAGTCGCGCCGGGCGTTCACGTTGCCCATGAAAAGCTCCGACTGCAAACCCATCTTGATGCGGCTGACCGCGCGCGTGATCTTGCGCGTCACGAACGTCTCGCCGCGACGCGGCGACTCGTGGTTGAAGAGAATGCCGTTGGAGGCATGGAGGCCGTATGCCTCGCGATAGTTTTTCACGGCCCAGAACGAGTAGAGCTTCGCCACGCCATACGGCGAGCGCGGGTAGAACGGCGTCGTCTCCCGCTGGGGAATCTCCTGCACCTTGCCGTAGAGTTCGGATGTCGAGGCCTGGTAAAAGCGCGTCTTCACGCCCGTGAGGCGGATTGCCTCCAGGAGACGCATCGTGCCGAGCGCGTCCACATCGCCCGTGAACTCGGGCGAGTCGAACGACACGCGCACGTGGCTCTGCGCCGCGAGGTTGTACACCTCGTCAGGAGCGATCTCATGGACGATTCGCATGAGATTTGAACTGTCCGCCATGTCCCCATAGTGCAGGAACAGCCGCACGCCGTTCACATGCGGATCCTGGTAGAGATGGTCGATTCGCTGCGTGTTGAACGTGGAGCTGCGGCGGATGATGCCATGTACCTCATATCCCTTTTCAAGCAACAGCTCAGCCAGATACGAACCGTCCTGGCCAGTTATTCCTGTTATCAGCGCTTTTTTCATTGCTTTTATACCTTCTGCACGGTTACCATTATAACAAAATCAGGCGCACTTGTCATTTAACCCTAAACAGCGCCTCGTATCGCGATTCAAGATACGTCTTGTAGAATCTGCGCTGTAGATCGGTAAGGAGAGGCGTGTCGTCGATGAAGGCGCATATTGCGTCGAAGTCTATGCGCGGCACGATTCGCGAAAGCGAGGGAGCGAGAAACCCCTCGCGATTGGCGGCAATGAAGTCAACATAGCCGATCTTCTTGCCGTTCTCCTTCAACGCCGAGGCGGGAAAGGTATAGATTCGCGCATCGCGTTCCGCCTTGTCCTCGATGACGCGGCGCATGATGTCGTCGTCGGCCTGCGGAAGAAGACAGCTCCCGAAGTCGAATGCGGGGGCGATCTCCGCCTTTCGCGTAGCTGGATCAACGAGGAAGCCCCAGTTGCCGTTGTGGCGGTCGAAGTTTCCAAGGAAGGCATCGACGATGAACATATCCCAGAAATGCTCCTTAAGCATCACCGGGTCGACGAAGGCCTGAAGCTCAAGCGTCTCAAGTACGTCATCCAACTCCGTTCCCGTTCCGTTGGTTTCCGAGTCGATCACCGTGTTCTTGATGGAGCAGAAGTCGTAGAGCAACTTGCCATCCGCCGTGAAGTCCCGGCAGGCGCAGACAACCTTCGTCTTACCGTTCGTGAAGGTACCGAGCCGCGTCTCCTGCGACTTGAGCCCGATCATGTTGGCAATGGTGCTGGCGAGATGTTCGCTCAGGCAGCTGTTGGTGTACGAGAGTGCCGTCGGCCTGTCGGCGGCGGATGGTGGGAACTTCAGCAGCCACACGTCGCCGTCATAGCGTACGGCAATCTTCTTGCCGTTCGCGCCGTTGTAGGCGCGTCCGGGCAGGCGTTCGCACTGAGTAAAGTCAATCGCCTCGGTCATACGTCCTTTCCCCATAGATACTTGTCGCGAAGATACTGCGCTTGCTCGTGCGTGATCGCGCCGTCGTTGATCTCGGCGATGTTGATGGAACCGTAGAGTTCTCCCCACAGGCAATCAAGGAGATGCGAATGCTCCTCGACGCCCTTCTTCCAGGCATCGAGGTCGTGCGCCAAATACGGCGGCAGGTTACACTCGAACATACTTTCCATTGATTCCATCATCTACTCAGTCTGAACGCTCTTCTTCGATCTTGTTGGAATGGCCTCTACAGACATCACGGCACGAACCTTTCAATTTCAAAGAGCGGAATGGAACGAAAATGCTTCACGTTTGAGGTACAAAGTGGTTGGGCCGCCGCACGCTTGGAACCTCGTTGGATCAAGATGAAAACGTCCGTGTCAAAGATCATCGAACCGCCTCCTACGCAAAGAGTCCAACACATCCTCCACGCTCTGCGTCGTCTGCACCGCCGAGCCAAAATAGGTATGGTCACAGACTCGCAGTCCGCTGGCTGGCGCATCAACCTCCTCCTTGTAAGGCGAAAGAACTCCCGCCTTTTGCCCTCTGCATGTAATGATTACCTGCTCGCCCCGCGCAAGCGAGGCGAGCAATTCGTGCGTTCTATAGCGCAAATCCAAAGTTGTTGCAGTCATGCCCTAACTTTCCTAAATGTATGGTTCTTAGTATATACTTCGCCTGGCGCGATGTCAAGTCCGCCAATACCGCCAATTCCGCAGAAACTTAATATGAAAGTTTTGCCGACCTAAGCCGCATAATTCCATGCTGGAGCTTCTGGATAAAGCCTTACGGAATTTTCTAGTCAAATTCTACCCATCCCCCTGCGAAAATCTTGTATACTATATGCGCCATGACGAAATGTATTTCCGACAAAACGTCACGTATTTTCCTTTCACCGCCTTGGACTGGTGAACCAGAACGAGCGGCCCTACGCCGCGCGTTCGCGAGCGGCTACGTCGCGCCGTGCGGGCCGATGGTCGACGAGTTCGACCGACGCCTCGGTGCTCTTTCCAGACAGCACGCCGCCGCCGTCGCCTCAGGAACCGCTGCGCTCGACCTCCTCATGGCCGAACTTGGAGTAAGTTCCGGCGACAGCGTGGTCACCTCCTCGCTCACCTTCATCGCCACCATCGGCCCCGCTGTCCACCGCGGAGCCACGCCCGTGTTCGTAGATTCCGACCCCGCGACCGGCCTAATCTCCCTCCCGCTCCTACAGCGCGCCTTACGCGACAAGCGCAAACCCAAGTGCGTTATCGCCGCAGACCTCTACGGGCAGTGCTGCGACTACGACGCCCTCGAAGCACTTTGCGCCGAGTATGACGTGCCACTCATCATCGACGCCGCAGAATCCGTGGGGGCCACATCCAATGGGCGCCCCGCCGGACACGCCGGCCTCGCCGCCGTCTACTCGTTCAATGGCAACAAGATCATCACCACATCTGGAGGCGGCGCGGTACTCTCACGCGATCCGGAAATTGTCTGCCGCGCCCGATGGCGCGCCCAACAGGCACGCGAGCCCGTACAATGGTATGAACACCGCGAGATTGGCTTCAACTACCGCATGAGCAACCTCCTCGGCGCACTCGGTTGCGCGCAGCTCGACCGTCTGCCCACCATCATCCGGCGCAAGCGCCGTATATTCGAGTTTTACGAAAAGGCATTCGCGGCGCGTCCCAAGCTCGGTGCCGTCCCCTTCCCGTGCGCCGCACCAGAGGAGTCGACGCACTGGCTGAGCGTATTTCTCTTCCCCACGCCCGCCACGCGCGACGCTGTGGCCGCACGCCTCGCCGCCGCAAATATCGAATCGCGCCCAGTGTGGAAACCGCTTCATCTCCAGCCCACCTTCCGGAATTGCCGCGTCTACGGGGGTACCGTCGTGGAGGATTTCTTCAACCGCGGGCTCTGCCTGCCGTCCGGCGCCGGACTCACCCGAAAGGACCTTGCGCGTATTGAAGCGTGTCTGTGACATCCTTCTCGTACTCCTGGCCGCGCCGCTATGGCTGCCCATCTTCGCACTCACTGCGCTTGCGGTGCTGCTCGTCGAGGGACGCCCCGTGTTCTTCATGCAAACACGCGCGGGACTTCACGCACGCCCCTTCCGCATTGTGAAGTTCCGCTCAATGCGAATGGGTAAAGGTTCGGACGCTGAACGCCTCGGACGCTTCGGACGCTTCCTGCGCGCGAGTTCGCTTGACGAGCTGCCGGAGCTGTTCCTCGTCCTCGTGGGCAATATGTCGCTCGTGGGGCCGCGTCCCCTTCCCATGCGTTACCTATCGCGTTACACGCCCGAACAGATGCGCCGACACGAGGTGCGCCCCGGCATCACGGGCTGGGCACAGATTCACGGACGCAACGCCCTAGAATGGGAATCCCGCTTTGCGCACGATGTGTGGTACGTCGCCAATCGCTCGCTGTGGCTGGATGTGAAGATCCTCTTCCTCACGGTCGGTACCGTCTTTGCCGCACGTGGCATCTCCGAGAAAGGTGAGGCCACGATGTCCACCTTTAAAGGTCAAGCTCGTCTTCCGGCATCTGAATCGTGCGGAGTCCGCACAAGTTCCCGGTGATTTCGCAGCGCAGTTCGCGTTTCGGCAACGGTAGGACGAGCATGGCACTGACTTCAAACAGTCCTCCAAACGGGATTGTTGATTGTTGGCGGGCATTGCCGCACTGAAGTTATTTTGGTATACTTTCGCCCAACGGAGAAAAAGAAAGGATTTACATGGATCGCAAACTTACAATCATGCCCTGTCTCGACATGATCAATGGGCGCGTTGTCAAGGGCGTCAATTTCGTAAACATCAAGGACGCCGGCGACCCGGTTGAATGCTGCCGTGCGTACTGCGCCGCAGGCGCCGACGAGCTCGCAATGCTCGACATCACGGCCACCGTAGAGGGACGCAAGACCCTTCTGGAGGTCGTCCGCAAGGTCGCCGACGCGGTCACGGTGCCGTTCACCATGGGCGGCGGCATCTCTTCTACTTCGGCCGCCGAAGAGGTCCTCAAGGCCGGCGCGAACAAAGTTTCCACGTCGTCCGCCGTGTTCCGGCGTCCGGAAATGATCGGGGAGATGGTGCGCGCGTTCGGTCCGGAGCGCGTGACTGTGGCCATCGACGTCGCTCAGAACGCGGCAATGCCGTCAGGTTACGAGGTGTTCATCGACGGCGGACGCACCGCGACCGGAAAGGACGCGATCGAGTGGGCAAAGCAGGTCAACGACTTCGGCGTCGCCTGCATCCTCCCTACCTCCAAGTCGACGGACGGCGTGCGCACGGGCTACGACCTCCCGCTCATCCGCAAGATCCGCGCGATTACGGACGCATCCGTAGTCGCATCTGGCGGCGCAGGGACGATGGAGCACTTTGCCGAGGCCGCCGAGGCGGGCGCCGACGTGCTTCTCGCCGCGTCGGTGTTCCATTTCCATGTCATCGGGATTCCAGAACTGAAGGAGTTCCTCGCCGACCGCAATCTGCCCGTCCGCTAACGGGCGACGACAGGAAAGAGATAGCCGCCCGTCCAGGCTGGTACTGGTGGTAAGGTCACGAGGACATCGGTACCCTCGCGCGTGACGTCAAGTACAACGTCTTCCGCGTCAAGCATCGACCACACCGCCTTCGTCGCATCCGCAGGAACGCCGCGTAGGCGCATCCGCACAGGCGGCGTGCGCCCGATCGACGCGTTCACGAACACCACAGACGCGAGAGAACCATCCTTCCGTACGCGCGGCTGAACGAAGGAGCGCGTGGGCGTCTCCAGAAGAACCGGCGACTTCCCGTGCGATGCCCAGTCCGCCAAACAGTGAAGCTGCACCACCCGGTCGCCGGATGCCTTCGAGAGCCCCGCCGTGAACGCATGCGTCCCAAACACCACGCGGCGGCGGCCCTTCTGCGTCTCGAACATCACCGCCGCATATCCCGGCAGGTTCAACGGCGCGTTGTTCGCGTCGCTGTAATATTCGGAAAGGGCCACAGCTCCCGGCGCGGGCTTCAGGAAGAGCGTCTGGCCCGACACCGGCGTTTCGCGCGCCTTGAAACCTTTGTTCACGGGTACGGACAAGAACCGCTCGCGCAGATTCCCTTTGGCGGATGCTAAGCCCGCAAGCCCGATTTCCGCACCGTATCCGGCCTTGAAGAGCGTTTCCGCCGCCGCGCCGTCGATCAGCAGGTCTTCGGCGAGAAGCTGCGCCACGGCCTCTTTGCCCGCTTCAACGGCCTCCTTCGCCGCAGTCGTGGTGACGATGCGCGCGAGGTCCGAACGCGCACCGGGGATGAGCGGCTTGAGGGGCAGGGAACCTGTCAGAAGCTGGACGGGGGGATCGTCCGTAAAACCATAACCGCACCGCACCGCGCCTACGTTCAGCGCCACGTAGCGCTTCATCATCGCCGCGTTGCGCGCGAGCGGCGCAAGAATCTCGTCGCCGTACCATTCCGGCGTCTCGAATCCGGCGTCCATCACGAGCGCGGAGATGGCGTTCATGCCCTGAGCAAGCGACTCCAGCGCCTCAAGGAGCACGCCCTGTCCTGTACGGCAGGCGAAGGAGCGTGGACACGACTCGATCTCGGGACAGATTCTGTCGATGAACGGCAAGGGGCCGATCGTGTCGATCTGGAGTGCCAGCGTATACGCCTTCCCGATCTGCGCGCGCGCGTCGCTGTCGAAGTACGCACCCGCGCCAGGACGCATTCCCACGGGCAAGCCCGTCGCCGCATGATGCGCCTCGTAGAGAAGTCGGTGTTCGGGGAAGCAGCGCCCCGGCTGTTGCTGGCACATCCGCGTTTCAGGGGACGCCGCGTGGACCGCCTCGGCGATCACGCGCACCAGCTCGGCCTCGCCCTCAAACGCGAACGCGCGCCAGCGGGCGGCGAGCGCGGCGTCTATCTTCATTTCCTCGACCAACTGCTTGCGCGTGCGCTTCTTGCCTTCCTTCTCGGCGAACTTCCCCAAACAGTATTCGCAGTGGCAGCCCCAGCCAGGGCCTCCGTGGTTGACGATGCGGATGTCGTCGTCGATCCACGCAGAATAAGGACGCATCGCGGCAGCATAGAGCGTGGCCATCTCCTTCATGTACGCCAGGAATCCCGGCGCGCGGAAGCAGTTGCACCCCTTCGCCACGGACCCGTTCGCCGACGTGAACCCCTGCCACGTCATGCCAGAGTTGTCCGCATAGCGAAGGAAAGCATCGCCGTGTCCAATCGTCGCCTGTATCTGGAGCGACGGCAGGATGCCGATCTTGCGCAGGTCGTCCGCCGCCTTCGCGAGCCGTTGGGCGGCGGCACGGTGTTCCTCCATCTTCGGGAAACTGATGCCCGTCGAGAACCACACCTCGTCGACGCCGGCACGGTACTTCGCGAACTGCTCGCGCAGTCCGTTCCACACCTCTTCTCTGTCGGTATGGGGCTTGCGCAGGCGGATCGCGGAAAACGGGATCGCGTCGCCATACGCGACCCCGACCGACGCGATTGCCAGACTTGCCAGTTTCGCGAAGTGCTGCATTTTCCGGTCTCCTTACTTGTCCAAGATCATCGGCTGGAGTTCGGCCATGGAGGCCCACGGCTGCGACTTGTCCCACGGCGAAAGCGCGTTGAAGCGGATGTAGCGTGCGGACTCCTTCTGCTTGAACGTGATCTCCGTGAGGTCGTCCGTGTTTGCAAGCTCGCCTTCCGCGACCGTGCGCCAGGTCTTCGCGTCGTCGCTCAGCTCGAGGCGATAGCGGCGGACGCGTCCGTGGTCCATGTCCTGACGCGGAACGGCGATGACGCCTTTGAGCGCGAGCGTCTTGCCGTAGTCGCCGATGACGAAGTGCGGATAGCCGGGGTTGCGTTTCTTCCACTGCGTGTGCCAGATGGTCGAGATGTCGCCGTCGAACGCGTTGTTCGCACCCTCGCGCTCGCTGGCCTCGTCGGACGACGCGCCCGCCGCCTTGTAGCGCTTGAACTGCGTGAAGCTGTTCGCGGGCGCGGGCGCGGGCGGGAACGTGAACGGCTCGTCCGAGAGCGCGGTCGTCACGCGATACGGCACGATCGCGAAGTCGAGGCGGTAGTTCTTCGACGTGTCGATGATGTCGCGCCTCATCGGCCCCGGACCGCAGCTCGCGCCGCCGAGTCCGCGCGTCTCCGCGAAGATGCCGAACTCGACCTTGGTGATCGGCGGCAGCTCCGGCGGGTGCGAGGCCGCGATGATCTCCGTCGGCGAATACGGAATCGCGGTGAACGCGAACGGCGCGCCGAGCGTCGCGAAGCCGATTGCGCCCTTCGCGCCCGAGAGCGTCACGGCGTCGGTTTCCTCGAAGTTGTTGGCGTCCTCGGGACGCGCGTACGGCATCACGAACTTCGCGAGGTCGGTCGTCCAGAGTCCCCTGAACGCGCCGGACTTGCGGTCGCGGTAGTTCTCGAACGGACCACGTCCGAACCACTCCACCTGCGCGAAGTCGAGCGGAAGGACGAAACGCCAGCCAATGCGCGGCAGCTCGCGGTTGAAGCCGACGGGACGAATCTCGCTGCGGCACGACACCTTGCCGTCGCCATTGACGCGCCAGCGCAGGACGGCGCGGAAGTACGGCGCCGAAACACGCGACGGCGCACCCTTCGCCTCGATGTGTCCGCCCGGCCGCCCGTAGTTGACCAGCGACTCCTTGGCCTCTCCCCGGCACTCCACCTCCACCGTGAACGCGAGCGCGTGCGCGTCGTCGTCGTCTCTCCAGACCTCGCCGAAGGAAATCGCCTTCTGTCGGAAGTTGCGCCAGCCGCACTGGCTCCACTGCGCCGCCGGACGGAGCTCGTTCGAGCTCGGCGCACGGTAGGCGTCCAGCACCATCGGCGCGAGCAGACGCTCCACGCCCTTGACCTTGTACGAGACGAGCGCGCCCGTCGCGCGATCAAACGCGACCGACGCAACGCCGCCGGTCGGCACCAGGAACTCGACTCGTCCGTCCTCCTCGCGCATCATCATGTCCATCAGCTTCATCCCGAGCGCCTGCGCGCGCTTGTCGTTCGGCAGGTCGATCTGGTCGCTGGCAACCACATACCCCTTCTCGATATAACCCTCACTCTCCCTAGCAATGAATTCGTACCTCACCGAAACCGAGTTGCCCGCCTCGTTCAAATAACGTGCGGCAGTAGGGACTGCAAAGGTCGATTCGCCACGCGGCCCGACGCCAGAGAAGTCTTTCACTATGGAATAGGCCTGTTTGCCATTGATGAAACCAGTCTCCTTCACGTCGAAACGATCAAGTCCCCTGAAGAACTGCTTATTCCTGATCGTGACGGACTTCCCGTCCGGGTTCAGCGTCACGCCCACGGGCTGGTACACGTGCTTGATCTCCCAATACGCAGGTTCGAGGGCGCGGTCGGAGAGGATGCAGCCGTTCATCACGAACTGTCCGTCCGTGGGCCTGTCGCCGAAGTCCCCGCCGTAGGCGATGATCATCTTGCCGTCCTTGTTCTTCTTGTAGAGGCCCTGGTCCACCCAGTCCCAGATGCAGCCGCCGATGATCACGTCGGAACTCTCGAAGGCGTCCTGGTAGTCCTTCAGGTTGCCCATCGCGTTCATCATGTTGTGCGCGTACTCGCAGAGGAAGTACGGACGCTTCGACTTCGTGTCGGCGGCGCGGCGGCGGACATGATCGACGGACGGATACATGTTGGAGTCGATGTCGGAGGCCGACCAGTCGCGCTCGTAGTGCGTGGGACGCGACCAATCGCGCGCGTGCACCGCCTTGTCGGCAGCCTTGAAGTTCTTGCCGGGGCCCGATTCGTTACCGTGGCTCCAGAAGAGGACGGACGGATGGTTCTTGTTGCGCTCGACCATGTTCATGTTGCGCCATACCGTCGCGAGCGTGAAGCGCGGGTCGTGGCTCGACGAGCCCTTCCCGTATCCCATGCCGTGCGTCTCCACGTTCGCCTCGTCCATGAGCGCAATGCCGTTCAGGTCGCAGAGGTAGTACCAGTAGTCGTCCTGCGGATAGTGCGAGTTGCGCACGAGCGTGCAGTTCGCGCGCTTGAGGAGCTTCACGTCCTCCTCCTGGCGCTCGTGCGGACAGTAGTGCCCGTACATCGGATCCGTCTCATGGCGGTTCGCGCCGCAGAGCTTCACCTTCTTGCCGTTGAGGCAGTAGCGTCCGTTGATGATCTTGCTTTCGCGGAATCCAAAGATCGTGGAAACGCATTCAAGTATAACCTCCCCGCGAGCCGCGGCGGGTCGAGGACGCCCCGCCCTACCGGCGTCATGGTAGGGCGCGGCCTCTGGACGCGCCGCGGCGGGTCGAGGACGCCCCGCCCTACCGGCGTCATGGTAGGGCGCGGCCTCTGGACGCGCCGTCAACGACAACACGAGCTTGTAGCAGTTCGGCGCCTCGTGGCTCCAGAGACGGGGAGAGTGTAAAGTGTAAAGTGTAAAATGTAAAGTTGAGGAAACGTCATCGCTGTACCTCTCTTGACGCTCTTCTTTCTTTTCCATCGGCACAACATTCCCATCCATGTCGTACAGAGTTGCCTTCACCGCCACGTTATCCATTTTACATTTTACACTTTCCACTATGCACTCGCTCTCGACAGAGAGCGTCCAGTCGCCGTCGTACACGCCTTCCTTCGCCGGCTTCGCCTGTGCGAAGAAATCGCGGATGTAAACCTGCGGACGCCGCACGAGCCAGACGGAACGGAATATCCCCGAAAGCCTGAACATGTCCTGGTCCTCGAGGTAGGAGCCGTCGCTGTAGCGGTACACCTCCAGCGCCACCGTGTTCTTGCCGGGCTTCACGATGTCCGTCACGTCGTACTCGGCGGCGCAACGGCTGTCCTTCGTGAAGCCGACGTACTTCCCGTTCACCCACAGGTAGTAGAAGGAATCGACGCCGTCGAACTTGAGGAACACGCGGTCGCCCTTCCACGACGCGGGCAGCTCGAAGTCGCGACGGTATGAGCCCACGGGGTTGCGCGCATCGTAGTTGGTGAAGTTCTTCGGCGGCTCGCCCATCACGTACGGCGGGTTCATCTTGAACGGATAGCGGGAGTTCGTGTAGAGCGCGGTGCCCCAGCCGCCCTTGCCGTTCGCGCCGTAGGCCTGCCACGAACACGGCACCTTGATCGTCTCCCAACCCGAGACGTCATAATCCAGTTTCTCGAAGCCGACCGGACGCAGCGAGGGCTCCTTCACCCACTTGAACTTCCACGCCGTGTCGGAGTCGAGGCAGATCTGCCGATCCGTCTTCCACGGGAGGATTTCAAGCGCGGCGCGTTCGTCCGCGAACGGCGCGAACGCCGCGCGCGTCTTCTCGCGTCCGAGGCTCATGCGCGAGAGATCTTGCCATTCAGTGCCGTCAATGCGGCGTTCTTCCGCGAAAACGGCGCTCAACGCCGCAGCGGCCAACACAAGTGCTGAGGTTTTCATGCGCCCAGTTTACCAAAAAACCGCGCATTGTGCAAAGCCGTACGGCGCTCTTGCGAGCAGTTTAGAAGCGGTAGCTGATGGAGACGCCGGCGGACTGGGAGAGCCCGTTATGCGTGTCGAACTTCCAGTCGTTGCCGAGCGAATCGGTGAACCATGCGTCGTGCGACATCATGAACACGAGGCCGTAGCAGACCGTCACGTCCAGATTGCCGTAGTGCCACTGGAGACCGATCGTGCCGATGTGGCGGTCGCCGGGAGGAAGCATCGTGGAGCCGTTGTTGCGGCGGTGGCTGCACGGATCCATGTCGTACACGTACGAGCCCAGCAGCGTGAAGTTCTCGTGGAAATCCCACGCGCCGCCAAAGCCGATGCGGTAGACGTCATGCCAGTTAAGCTTCGTGGTCTTGACGCCGGAGGGAAGATGGAAGTTGATCCTCGGCATGGAGGACCATTCCGTCCAAGTCAGCGCCGAGCCGAGGTGGACGGTATCGGTCACGTCCCAGTTGCCGCCGATTGTGACAGACTGCGGGAGACGGATTTCCGCACTTGCATTTCCCGTGTTGTCCGCAGCAGCCGACGAAAGCGACGAATTGACCGCCTGGTGTGCCTGCGCATTTGCCTGGGCGCTGACCTGCTGCATGGCCTGTGCATAGTAGGCATCCCAGTATGGCGTACCGGCAAGACCCATAGCCGTAAGACGCTCGCGCACGGCCGCGTCGGCCTGCGCCTGTGCCTGAGCCTCTGCGGCAGAGTAGTTGCGGGACTTCACGCGCGTGTGGTTGTAGCCCTTCACCTTCGTGTCGATGTACGACTTGTAGAGGACGCCTGCGGAGATCGTGTCCGTGAACCGGTAGCGAGTGGAAAGCTCCCAGCCCCAGTCGGTGAAGCCGTTATCGCCCTTCAGGTGGTTGCGCATGGAGCCGTAGTAGTTGCCGTCGCTCACGGCCTGCGGGCTTGAGTACTGGTCGAACTTGAAGTAAAGGAGGCGAATGCCCGCCGCGACGCTCCACTTGTCCGTGATGCGGTAGGAGATGTTCGGGTTGAAGGTCAGGCCCTCCACGAAGGTCGAGCGCGTGTTCCAGGCCATTTCCCAGTCCGGGTTGTAGTGCGTGCCAAGGCCGAACTCCGGCGCGAAGCCGAGCCCGAAGGAGAAGTCGTAGGGGAGCGGCACAACGGCGTATACGTGCGGCAGCACGAAAGCGCCCGGATACATCTTGCGGCCATGGTGTCCGTTAATTGCCGTGTCCGCCGTGGGGTGCTCCGTAACGAAACCGGCCGTTACCACCACGTTCGTGAAGTCCGACATCGTGGCCGGGTTGTAGAACAGGGCCGACGCATCCTGCGCCTTGCCCATTACCGCGCCGCCAAGCGCCGTACCCGAGGCCGAACCCTCGTAAAGGGCGAAGCCCGCGCCGAACGCGGAAAGTCCCGTCAAAGCCACACCAGCGGCCGTAAAACACAGCTTGTTCATTCAATTGTCCTTCTTTGGTGAAAGAAACATTGTGACAGTATAGCATTTTGTGTCGCAAATGTCAACGGACCATTCTACAATTCCGTAACGCGCACGCGTACGGAAGCGGTCACGCCATTCGCGGCGGCGCATGCGATTACGTGCGGACCGGGTACCGGCTCCCACGCGAACGGGGTATTCCCGACCGTTTCGCCAACGGGCGCGCCGTCCACGAACCACCAGAGTGCCCCGCCTTCCACATTGCCAGCCACGGTGCATACAATCCTCTGCTGGTCGAGACCCGGTACGAGATGGAACTCTGCGTCATCCTGCGGCGCACGGATGGCAAGCCGTTCGGCCTGCGCCGTCTTCCCCGTGAACGCGCGCAGATATGCGTCTCCGCGCGTGACCACCTCGCCGCCCGCCCCGCGACGGTGCAGCGTGCAGAGAGCTGGTGATGAAGCACCCAGCAACGCACGGCCCTCCTCGCGTTTCGGGCATTCTGGCGCGGCCGGGCATCCACTCTCCGCGCAGATTTCCCGTGTGATGACCTCCTGCGGCTTTACGAACCAAGGCCCCTCGTTCTGCGGATAAAGCCCTCGTGCCAGCTCCCACGCGAATGGTGCCGCGGCTACCGCACCCACCACAGACATGTCGCCGAAGCGCCCTTCCTTGTGTCCGCACCATACCCCCACCACGTACTCTGGATTCCACACCACAGTCCAGGCGTCGCGGTAGGCGGAGGACGTTCCCGTCTTCCACGCGAAACGCGGCACCTTCACGTCGGCCGCATGGCCAAGCGCGCGCTGCGAGCGCTCGTCGCCCGAAAGGATGTCCGAAACGAGCCAGCACGCCCCTGGGGAAAACACGCGCGGATGAGTGACGCCCTTCTGCGCCTCGACCTCCCGCGCAAGCGCACACGGCTCAAGCCACGTACCACCACGCGCAATGCAGCCATACGCGCCCACTAGCTCAACGAGCGACACCTCCGCGTTCCCAATTGCGAGTCCCAGTCCGAACTTCTCGTCCGGCCCACCCAGGTGACGGCATCCTAGCGCGCGCAGTACCGAACCGAAACGCGCCACTCCAAGTCGCTGCAAGAGCTGCACGAACGGCAAGTTGAGAGAAAGGACGAGCGCGTCGGAGAGCTTCACGGATCCTCGGTGCGTGGCGTCGAAGTTTGCGGGCGCGTAGCCGTGGTACGCCTTAGGTACGTCCGCGAGACGTTCTTCGGGAGTAACGAACCCGCAGTCCATAGCCGCCGCCGCAAGAAAAGGCTTGAGCGTGGAGCCAGCAGGACGCGGCGCAAGAGCCGTGTTGACCTGTCCCGCATCTGGCGAGAAATAGTCGCCGGAACACGCGAGTGCGAGCACTGCGGCCGTATCTACGCGCATCACCACGGCCGCCGCGGAGTAGCCGTTCGCGGCCGCGCGGTTCACGAGCGTCGTCGCGCGCGCCTGCATGTCCGCGTCAAGCGTCGTCTCATAATCGCCGCTGGTAGGGTCGCCTCGCCGAGGCGACCGCTCTCCCGCGCGCGCCACTCGCGCCGCCGCCCAGTCGCAGAAGAACGGCTCGGCAAACGGACGCGGCGCGCGACGGATCTCCGGCACGCTGGCCGTCGCGCCGTCGTACTGTTCGGGTGTGATCATGCCGAGCGCGCGCATGCGTCCCAGCACGTAGGCGCGGCGCTGGAGAGCTCGGTCGAGATGGCGGTCGGGACGGAAGCGGGAAGGACACTGCACCATGCCCGCGAGCAACGCCGCCTCACCGATTCCGAGGTCCTTCGCGCGTTTCCCGAACCAACCCTGCGCGGCGGCCTCCACGCCCACGAGGTTAGACCCGAACGGCGCACGGTTGAGGTACTGCGAGACAATCCAGAGCTTGTCGTGCGCACTTTCCATCTGCATCGCGCGGAAGGCTTCCACGTACTTCAAAGCGAGCGTGCGTGGGTGCGGATGTACGAGACGCGTGGCCTGCATCGTGATCGTGGAGGCACCGCTTACGCGGCGTAGCGAGGTGATGTTCTGGAAAACGGCGCGCACAACACTCGGTACATTCACACCAGAGTGGCTGAAAAAGCGCCGGTCCTCAGATGCAACAAGCGCCTTCACCACCCAATCGTCTTCGGATGCAACGTAGTATGGGCGGCAGTCAACATCTCCAGATCCAAGCGACACGCGTAAAACGGTACCGGCGTTGTCACGCAGAACTACGCCGCCAGGGTAGGTATCCGCGTTTTCAAGGTACGGGTCGATCAGCCACCACGACAAACCGAACGCCGCCACGCCAAGTACTGCGATGACGACGGTGGTGCGTAGGACTGTCTTTCTTTTCATGCGCAGTAGTATAGCAAAGTCCTGTTAGAGTGTCACAGGCCAACAGGTTGCCGGCCGGGTTTGAGTGGAATCGCCTTGCCCTTCCACTCGAACACGCCGCTCACGCCGTCGGGGAGCGTCACCTCGCCCTCGACTGCGTCGCCGTCGAAGCGCAGCTTCGTGAGGATCATGCCCTTCGGGTGCGGCGTGGCGGCGTCGATCCACTTGAGTCCGCCCGGCTGCGGCGCGATGCGCACCGTCCTGAACCACGGCTCATCCGGCATCACGCCCGCGATCGCGGAATGCAGGAAGAAGAGCGGATGCGCCGCCCAGGCGTGGCAGTCGCTCTTCGCCTCGATGCCGTCGTCCTCGAGCGGACAGCGGAGCCCCCACTTCACGTGGTCGCGCCAGAAGTCCATCTTCTTCAGGAAGAGGTCCATCCGCCCCATTTTCGCGTACACCCGGAAGAGATAGTAGCGGAAGTAGTCCGTGGCGCGGAAGAGGTCGTTACGCTCGGTAAGAGCCTTGAACGCGCTCGCCTCCTGATCGGACGAAAGGACGCCCGCGAGAATCGCGAGGATCTGCGCATGTTCGCTGAGCCCCTGCTTGTCGGGCGTGCCGGCCATCAGGCCGTTCGCACGATCCCAGAACGCCGCGACGATCTTCTTCCCGAGCGCGTCCGCCTTGCCGCGCCAGTACGAGCCGAAAAAGGGATAGCCCAGTTCGTCCGCCACCCGCGCCGCCGCCTGCAGCGAGAGCACGTAGAAGAGGTTGTTCTGCGAGTTGACGCCCGTCCCCGGCTTGCCGTTCTGGGGAATGCCCGCGTGCCACCGCTTCGGTTCCTCCACCCAGTCGATGAAGCTCCAGCCGGGCAGGTTTTCAAGGAGGCCGTCCTTGTTCTCGAACTCGGCGAGGCCCATCATCGTGTGGCAGAGGCCGGGGAAGCGCGCCTTGAGCCACGCGGCGTTCTCGTGCCACATCATGTAGTTCTCGAGCAGCATCGGCCAGATCATCGTGTAGGTGGTCGATTCCTGCGTGCCGGTGGTGGGGAAGTTCATCGGCAGCATGCCGTTGTCGCGGCGGCCGTAGTCGAAGAGCGAGATCGCGCGGCGAACGAGACGGTCGTCACTGTTCATCGCCGCGATCGTGTCGCACTGCACATAGGTGTCGCCCACGTACATCTGCTGTTCGTAGTGCGGGCCGTCGCACATGATCTCGTGCATGTCCATCTGCATGCCGCGGATGCACACGCCCTGCACGCCGGCGAGCGACGCGTCGTCGCATTTGAAATGAGAGGTGACGGGCGTCGGGTAACGCGACTCGATGATGCCCACGCTCTTCAGCGTCAGCGGCTCGTCCGCCGTCTTGATCTCGAGCTGACACCACCGCCCGGCGCGCCACCACGGCGCGCCGAACGTCGCGTACGCGCGCCCGTCGGGGAAGAAGCGGTCCATGAGGAAGTACCTGGAGCAGCCCTTGCCGATGAACTCGTTGCGGTTGCCCTTGCGTCCGTCCGGATAGCGCGGGCTCTCCACCCACATCCAGCGGATCTCGGACCCCTTGCCGCCGCCCACGACGAGCTCCGGGTACGCGCAGTAGTAGTCGTCGAGGTCGAGGAGCGCGCAGAGGATCGTGTTCGCGGGGATCGTCACCGGCTTCTCTTCCTTGAGAAGAGCGTTCAGCGGCTTGATAAGCGGATGGCGCGCGTCCTCCTCGGTGTAGAGGGCGCTCCTGTCGAACGTCGCGCGCGCGGCGCGGAACGCGCCGGGGCTGATGAGGTCGTACGTCTGGTCGGGCAGCGGCGTGGGGAAGAGCATCCACCCCTTCGCCTTCACGTCGCAGACGTTGAACCTCACCGGGCCGCGCACGACCTTCGGCGCCACGTACGCCGACTCGGCGGGACACTCCTCCTGGAGCGAGCAGCCGCGCACTTCGGTCTGCGCGCCCACGCCGAAGTTGCGCCGCATTCCCTCTTTGCGCATCGTGACGTTCTTCAACTCCGCGACGCGCCAGGACGCGACGCCGGTCGTGAGCTGCTTGTGGTACGCGCCCTCCGCCTTGAGGATGAACCCGCCGCGCCAGGAAAGCTGGGCGGACGGCGCATACGGCCCGAGCACCCACACGACGGCCTCCATCACGTGCCTGCCCGGCGCGAGCTTCGCCTCGTAGGATTGGTAGAGCCAGTTCTCGACAATGCCCCGGTGCGGACCGAACGCGATCGGTGCACCGTCCAGCAGCAGCTCGAAACGCTCGTCCGCGCTCACGTCGAACCTCAGCGGCGCCGCGTCCGCCGTGAACTCCTTCCTGAAGCGCAGAAAGGCGTACTTGCCCACCTCGCCGCGCTCAACCGCCGTCGGATGCCAGATACAGCTCGCGTCGTCGATCTCCTGCAGACGCGACACGTTCGTATCACCGCGTTGGAACCGCTCGGTTCTGAATATTTGCCTCACCTCATTAATTGCGCCGTTCGCCGCAACCATAGCCGCGAAAACCGCCGCAGCCATCCATCTATGTTTCATTGTAATTATCTCCTAACATTCCAAAAACAAACTAGGTGTCCTTAGCGGCAAGTGTAGCAAAAAACCATCGCAGACGCAATGGAAATGTGATTATTGGCAGAACCGACACACACCTGCGCACTACCCCAAATGGCGCTTTTCGGGGCGCATTTCGCATGCCTTTTTTGGGGGATGCAGTTGACCAGTTACAACAAAACGATTTCAGGCCATCGCGGCACTCGCCGTCATCCGTGAGTTTGTAGTGGCAGCCATCGAGGGCGGTGCCAGTTCCTCACCTACTTTTTCCGGAAGTCCATGAGATGTTCGGCATACTTCACCGCGCCGCCTTGGCGGTAGCCGGTCTTGCCGATCCTGTTACCGTCGCCGTCGAGGATGAGCGCCGTGGGGAAGCCCCTGATGCCGTACCTCTTCGTCAGCTTTTCGTTTTCGGTCTTGGCGCGGTCCGAGAGGAGAGCCTTATTCTCTGGCGAGTCGATGAACATGAGGACGTAGTCGTCCATCACGCCCGCCACGAACAGCGGATCGGACAAGACTTCCTTCTCCAGCTTCTTGCACCAGTAACACCAGTCGCTGCCGGAGAAGCAGGCGTAGACGAGCTTGCCCTCGGCCTTCGCCTTGGCGAGCGCCTCGTCAAGGTTGTCGGTGAAGCCGGCGGGGGTAGAGGTCGCGTCTGTCTTCGGCGGAACCTTCTTCGCCGCGGCCTTACGCGCCTTCTCCTCCGCTTCGCGTTTTACAATGGCGGCCTTGCATCCCTTTTCAATCTTTGCGAGATAGCCATCGACGCCGCCTGCCCAGCCGTCCCTGTCCAAAAGAGCCACGCGAGAGCCGTCGGGATGGATGATCGCCATTTCCGGCGGAGTGAATACACTCTTCCGCCCAGCATAGTTGACCGCAAACCTAATATTGTCTCTCGCCATCCACGATTGGCTGGGCTTGTAAAGTTCAGCCATGTAGCAAACGTACGACGCGCCAGCCCTTTTCAGGAACTCCTCTGAACCCAGCACCTCATGGTCCAGGACTTTC
>CACZAK010000042.1 GCA_902779075.1 uncultured bacterium
ATTTGTATTGTTGGCAATGGTGACATTTGTGAACAATTGAGATTTGTGAACAATCGCAATTGTGCCTACAAGTGTGCAAGTTATTGTTGAGCAACGACTTAGTGATGCCATATCGCGGACAGACCTCATACCCGCTAATTGGCCCGCCGCCCACACTTCGTGCAGTAATGTAAATGAGGATAACTTTGATGATTGCTTTCGTTACTGGGAGATTAGGAGATTCGGAGGAGATTATAAAGATCCTCCAAGCCTCCTAAACTCCAAAACTCCCAGCAGCGAAAGCAAATAAGAGAAGCCATAAGGAAGTTACAGGCAAGAGTTGTGGCAAAACAGGTTTTGCCACTCGTTTTGAGATTGGAAACAACCAGAACAACTTGAATAAACAACTTTGAAGAGGTGCGCGGGTTAACTCGCCCGCGCTTCTTATCCATTCCAGAAATTGACATGATTGTATCGTTTTAGATTAGCCGATGGGCATGGGTGAGTTAACCCGTGCGCCAAAGGCAAGTTGTTTCAGATAGTTGTTTCCAATCATCAGAAGGCTCGGCGGTGTGGCAAAACTTCAATTACCCAAAAATCACGCTTGCGCGGGGCGGGGGGATTTGGTATCATCACTACCAATGACACGCCTTAGGATGGCAGATTCCGCACGGCGGGGAAGCGGAAGGGTGCACGCTCTTCCGAAGGGGAGGCATTGCCGCTTTGCGGTGTGTTGCGCTCCATGTGCATTCACTTCATTCGGGATGTTTTCGGACGCACACAGTGCGTCCGACAGGACTGGGAGGGCCGCGCCCCGTCGCGGCCGCTTGGTGGGGCGAGGCGTCTCGCCGAGCCGCAAGGAAAAACAATTTGAAAGCAACGTGAAAGAAAAAGCGAAATGAAAACGAAACTGATGATTATGGTCGCGGCGGTTGCCGTGGCGTTTGGTGCGTGGGCCGACATCCCTCTTTGTAGCCAAATCCACACAAGAAAGGTGAAGTGACATGAACTTCTATAAAAAGTTGTTGATGGCTTTGGTGGTGTGTCTAGTGGTGCCCTTGGCATGGGGAAAGTCGTTTTCGATTGACTTGCGCCAGCCGGCCGCAGGGGACGGCGGCCGTTTAAGGGCGCAGTTCAGGGCCGCGCCGGCCGCCGCCGACGATTCGGTGTTCCTGCGCAGGGTCAACTTGGACGCTGGGAGCGCCGACGTCGGCCAGGTCGCAGTTGGGGACGAACTGGCATTCACGCTTTACGACGACGTATCGATTACGCTGACCTTGAAGAAGCGGATGCCGTCTCCGCTGGGCGGCGACGTGTTCCTCGCCGCGGCGTCTGGCTACGATGGCGTGAAGAACGCCGTCGTCGTGCGCACTGCCGACGGCTTGACCGTCGACATACAGGACTATCTCAACAAGAGAGTGTACAAGGTCATCTCCACGGCAACGGGGGTGTCGGTACAGGAATTGGAGGCAAAGGCCGGAAAGTGCGGATGCGACACGCGCGTTCCGCCGAACCTGACTGGGAAGTCAACGACTAAGGCGCACAAGGCAAAAAGGCTAGTCGCGGACAAGAAGGCGGAACCTGGCGAGACTAGCATTGACATCCTTGTCGCCTACGATCAAAATGCGGCGACATGGGCGAGGTCAAACGGTGGCGGAGTCACGAACTTTGCCCAGATGGCGGTGCAGAAGATGAACGCGGTTCTAGCCAACAACGGACTCGACTGGTTTTTCCGCTTTCGGCTTGTCGGTGTATGGGAAACGTCGGCATCGTCGGAAGACCTTAATTATGCGCTTGACTCCGTGACCGACGGCACGGGGGACTGGACTTCAATCAAGATTAAGCGTGACGAGGTCGGCGCGGACATCGTTACGGTTCTCATTGATACGGGAACGGACGAAGGCACGACCGGGCTTGGCTGGAGCCTCAAAACGACGGATTTTGAATCGTTTTCCGAGAGCGCCTATAATGTCTGCGCAATTCGTTCGGTCGCCATGTCGCATACGATGACCCACGAAGTTGGGCATAACATGGGCTGTGGACACAGCGATGTGCAGGTAACGCAGCCCGGGCCGCAGCTGTACGATAACTCGGCGGGTTATTACTTCTCCGTAGATGGTGAGAAATACCATACTGTCATGGCATATGGGGACGAAGGTCCAGGTGGCACTGAGATACCGTATTTTTCTTCGCAAATACACTACTACTATGATGTGGCTGTCGGTGATGACAAACATGACAATCGATTCACATTGCAAGAAACATACGAAGCAGTTTCAAGATGGCGTACAGACAAGGGGATAGACATCGGGGGAGGCGACGACGTACCGACCGCGCCGCTTGAATGGTTGACATCGCGCGACGAGGTATTCGCCAAGGCCAAGGCAGAGGGGAAGAACGTGTTTCTCATCTGCGGACGTGACACGTGCTTGAACACAATGGGAACGCGCAACTATTCCTGCGAAGACCCATCCGTAAAGCGGCATCTGCTGAAGGATTATGTTTGCTGGTACAACGTCATCGACACGCAATACGAGGAGGCGGAGAAATATTTCGATGGGTATGATGTTGGCATGACTTTGCCTTCTATTGCCGTTATAGACGTCGAAAAGGATGAAACTTTGGCAGCGGAGGGGGGCTACCATACTGTGACCGATCTGCGCGTCATGCTGGGGCGCGTGGCGAAGGAGGTCTCGTTTTCACCAGAATCCGGAAACAGGTTCCGGGACTCGGTAAACGTAACGTTGTCTGCGGCATTGGGTGCGGCGATTTATTACACGCTTGACGGTTCTGATCCCTCGGTGGGCAGTTCGATCTGCTATGACAAGCCGATAACTTTGACAGAGACTACTACCATTCGTGCTGTTACATTTGCCGATGGCGTATGGGGCTTGCCGATTGACGCAGAATTCTCAAAGTCAAGGACGGAGATGTCTGGTGGTTATGAGTGGACTGCTGATGTTGTCGATGGCGGTTGTGTGATAGTGTCTGTGACGTCTGAGCCATCGGGCGACATCGTAATACCGGCCAAGATAGAGGGGTTGGACGTGATCGGTTTTGACGCGGAATTGTTTAAGGGGAACAACAATCTAACGGAAATCTCCATTCCTGGCGGTATCGCCGAAATCCCGGAATCCGCATTTGAGTCTTGTCAGAAGTTAGGGTCGGTAACGGTTGGAGCTGGTATTGAAAGAATAGGAGCTTATGCATTTGGTTGGACAGGCCTTAAGACGATTAGCATTCCATCAAGCGTGACGAATATAGGGATTAGAGCATTTACTGGATGCTATGACATGACGGCGGTCACTGTTGACCCGGCAAACGGACACTATTCTTCCAAAGACGGATTCATGTACGACAAGACGCTGAAGCGATTGCTTTATTGTCCCGGCGCGTTGCGATATGTTGAAATCTCGCAGGGGGTCACGCACATAGGGGATTGCGCGTTTAGTGACTCAAATATCGAGAGGGTTGTCATTCCCAAAACTGTGGTGGAGATTGGAGAATCGGCATTTGTATGGTGCGGGCATCTTAAGTCGGTTGTAATTCCAGAAAGCGTTACAGATATCGGTTATAGTGCCTTCAACTTGTGTTGGGGGTTGACTGATGCTTATTTGCCAAAAAGCCTTGAGAGTGATTACATCCAAGACGATAGCTTTGATACGCAATTTGTTGGCTTGGAAGTCGTAATGCACTATTATTCTGGGGCGTTGAAGCAGGTTGCTGTGCATTTTGATGGGAATGGTGGCGAATTTGATTGTCCAAACCAAATGCTTGAATTGGCGGAAAACAGGATTGTCGGACCATCGACCTTGCCTGTTCCAGTGAAAACGGGGCATGCATTTCTCGGTTGGTTTACTGCCGTGGATGGTGGTGATGAGTTTACGATGGATACGGTCGTGACTGACGGCATGGCGCTCTACGCACATTGGGAAGAAATCAACTACAGTTATTGCTATGAAGATAATAGCGATGGTACGGTGACTTTGTCGCAGTACGACAAATACGGGAATTGGGTGGCAAAACCAATCGATCCCGTGCCTGTTGGCAGGTTTATTGTGCCTGAAGAGATTGACGGCAAGCGGGTGGTTGCTATAGAAGACGGATTCTTTTCTGGTTGTTCTGAAATGACGTCAGTATGCATGCCTTCGGCAGTGACTAACCTGAATGCGTATGGATTCGCGCATTTGTATGCGCTAAAAGAAATCATTGTCGCAGACGGCAACCCAGCTTATAGGGACATTGACGGAGTTCTGTATACAAAGGATGGCAAGACTCTTGTAGCGTACCCTCGGGCCAAGAGTTACATAGTTGATGTTGTGCCTGGTACTGAACGTATCGGGAAGGCGGCATTCTATGATAATGATGACTTGGCTTCGATTACTTTCCCTGAAGGATTGAAAGTCATAGAAGAAAAAGCCTTTACGAGTTGTCAGGATGAATACTTCACTTCTATAACAATTCCGGCAAGCGTGACATCAATAAGGAAAGATGCATTCCAAGGTTGTTCCTATCTTGAGACCGTAATCTTTTCAGGGGATGAATCATCGATATCCATTGCCGATACAACATTTGTCGGTACGCCATACGATACGGCCAAGCCGTTTTCGCTCATCGTGGACGAGGGGGGTAATCTGATTGGCATCCACGGCACTACGCCGGAAGTCCTGGTCCTTGCCGCCTATCTGAACGGACAGACTCTGACGGGTATAGGCTATGCAGCGCTCTCAAGCTTGAATTATGACATGTCCGCACTTAAAAACGTTGTCGTACCGGAAGGCGTGACAACGCTTAACGGCTACGCTTTTGCTTCGGATGTGGCATTGGAAAACGTGACGTTGCCAAATTCGCTCCAGAGTATCAATTGGGGAGTATTTAGTTACTGTACTTCCTTGCGGACGATACGGATCCCGGCTGGCGTGACATACGTCGGTGATGATGCGCTATACGGTTGCACGAACTTGACCGTCACCGCCCCGTCCACATTGCGCGACACGTTCTCCGTACCGGCAGGTTGCACGATTGAGTATTACGATGTGCCCAAATATACCGTGACCTTCAACGCGAATGGCGGAACAGTTGACGGTTCGGCGACAACTGTCTGGATGGTTAATGATGGGCGTCGACTTGATAGCGCAGATGAATACTATAAATATCACGATCTTCCCATGCCTACACTCAACGGCAATGCGTTCCTTGGCTGGTTCACGGCGGCGGAGGGCGGCAGTCGGGTCTTGGTCGAGACTGTCGTGACAGCGAACGTGACCTACTACGCGCATTGGACGTCGAACAACGGCGGCAACTCCGACAATGGCGGCAACTCCGACAATGGCGGCAACTCCGACAACGGCGGCAACTCCGACAATGGCGGCAGCTCCGACAACGGCGGCAGCTCCGGTGGTGGTTCCAACAACGGCGGCGGCTCCGGCACCCCTCGGTCGAGCGATTCGGCGGCGAACATCCTCTATGATGCCGTCGGCGGCGCGGTGCCGCAGGTGGCTACCGTTTATGACGGGTATCTTTACCGGAACGGAGCCATTGCGGGCACAATCCAGGTGAAGGTGGGCAAGCCGAACACGAAGACGGGCCTTGCCGCCGTGAAGGCAACCGTGATTGGATTGGATGGTGGGAAGAAGACCCTCAGGGCCGCAGGGAATGGCAAGGTGAAGATTGCGTCTAACGGCCCGACCACTGTCACGCTCGTTGGCGGGGACACCTGTGTGGTGACCCTCGGAGCGAAGTGTATGGGTGGCACCTACGGGAACTACGAGATTGACGGCGGATTGAGCGTGTTTACGTCGAAGGATGCGGCGGATAAGGCCGTGGCGGCGGGTGTGCTTGGCAACTGGCAGGGGACGGTGAATGTGGCATGGCGGCTCGCCGGGGACGGCTCGCCCTACCTTGCGGCGCGCTCGGTGATCGCGCCCTACCATACGTTGTCCGTGACGATTGCCGCCAAGGGCAAGGCAAAGGTGGCCGGGACGCTTGCGGACGGCACGAAGGTGAGTGCGAAGGGGCAGCTGATTGTGGGCGAGGAATGGTGCTGCGTGCCGGTGGTGGTGTCGAAGAAGGGGGTGAACCTCCAGTTCGCGGTGTGGTTGCCGATGAACGCGCTGGCAGCGCGTTCTACTAGGGCGGTCGGGCTTCCGGATGCCATTGTGGGTAAACCGGGGACGCTTAAGGGCGGGGCTGTGTTCCGTCTGGACGGGGCTATGGGCGACGCGAAGTACGGTGCCTATCTGCCGGACGGCGTGGTGGTGGGCGGCGGCGCTAAGTGGACGTTGCCGAAGGCCGGGAAGGTTGTCTACGCGAAGGGCACGACCACCGTGGATGAGGCGAAGTTGGGCGAAAACCCGTCCGCGCTAAAGCTCACGTACAAGGCGAAGGACGGCACGTTCAAGGGATCGTTCAAGGCATACGCTGACGTAGGCGGCAAGCCGAAGGCGACTACGGTGAAGGTGACGGGCGTGCTGGTTGGCGGCGTCGGCTATGGCGCCGCCACGGTGAAGGGTAGCGGAGGTGTGGCTGTGATGGTAGAGTAGGGGGCGGCTCGCCCGGAGGGCTCGCCCCACCTAGGGTTACAAGCTCCATAAGGAATGGCAATGATGCTTATTAACATAAAAATTGAATCGTTTTAGAAGGAGGAAATGAAATGACAAGTAAAATCTTTACTTTACTGGCTGTATCTGGCGGCGTTATGTGTGGCGTGTATGCCCAATTCACGTGCAAGATAAGCGTGCCTGCCGGTGCGCTGGGTGAATCACGCACGGCCGTTGTCACGTATGGAAACACGGGTTCCGAGGATATCCCGGCACCTTTTGTGCGAATCGAGGCAGGGACAGATGCCTACGTGCGCTTTGCGGCGACGGACGCATGGTCGAAGTCCGTGGAATTCTTTGCCACGTCCGAACAAGTACAAGGATATTCCCTCATTGCCGGAGAGACGGTTAAGTTGCCGGTTTACGTCTGTACCGATGTGGAAGACGCCCAACTGACATTGTCATGGCTGGAGTCGAGCAAGGATGAGTTCCCATGGTCGAGCATAGGTTCGTCCCTGAAGCCGTCATACGTGTCGGATGAAGCCTGGACTTTCGCGCTCACGACTCTAAAATCGCGTTTGGGCGACACTTGGAACAGTTATCTGGATCAGCTTTGCCTTGATGCGTTCGATTTGGCGAAAGCGGGGAGCAATGTCAGGCGCGTGGACCGGCTGCTGCAGGTCGAGGTCAATGCTGCGCTTGGCGTTGACGCCGCCGTGCCGGTGCTTGCAAGCGTGACGGACGCGGCGCGGTCGGCGCGTGGCATGGGCCTTTCCTTCACGCGCTCGTATTCGTCGGCGATGCATGGCCGCTTCTCAAGCGGCATTTTCGGCTACGGCTGGACGGACAACCTTTCCGCATACGCCGAACTGACGGATGAAGACACGCTCGTGTTCCGCATCCCCGGCGGTGGTTCGTACGCCTTTACCAAAGTAACCGGGACATGGCAGCCCGAAGACGCCCGCGACAAGACGGTTTTGACCGAATCCTCGGATGCCTACAGGCTAGAATACCAGAACGGCACGGTGCAGACATTCGCCAAGTTCAACATGCGCACTTCATCCATAGCCGACGCCTCCGGCAACGCTCTGTCGTTCTTTTGGAGTGGAACCACGCTACTGGAGATCGACCATACGGACGGGCAGTTCCTGTCCTTTGAATATTCCGACGAAGATCCAGACGAACTGCTTTCTTCCGTGACGGATGACTGCGGACGCACGACGCGATACACATACTCCAATTCGTTGTTGACGAAGGTGACGGCTTCCGATGGACTGGAAACATCTTACGAGTACCGCCCTGCGGACGGTACGGCGGCCGCCCGCGCGCTGTCGCGTATCGTATATCCCGACGGCACGACGCGCGAATTCACCTACGACACGTCCAGCGGCCTCGTCACGGCCATTTCCGTGAATGGCGGCAAGGAAAAGACGACGATTTCCCGCAACGGGTTGAACGTAACGCTGACAGGCCCTGACGGCGCGGCGACGACCGTCGCCACGGGAGTTCATGGCGAGGCGCTGAAGACTACGGATGCCCTGGGCGGGGTCTCGACGAAAGGCTACACGGACGACGGCCTTCTGAAATCCGTCGTCTCGCCGTCTGGTCTGACGGGTTCGATATCCCATGACGCGCTTGGGCGCGTAAGCAAGTCAGTCTCCGCCGCCGGGACAGCGACGGCTTTCACTTACGAGGAGACATTCGGCAACCTCAAGTCGGTGACGGACGCCAGGAACAACGCCGTCACATACGGCTATGACGAATTAGGGCGCGGCACGTCCGTGACGTTCGCGGATGGTTCCGCCTCGACGCTCGAATACAACGACCTTGGTGACGTTGTGAAGTCCACGAATCGTCGCGGACAGTCAATCACGTATGAATATGATTCCCAGGGGCGGCTCACGAAGAAAACATGGTCGAACGGGCGTACGTTCGCATACGCATACGACGAAGAGGGCAACATGGTTGCCGCCTCGGATAGCGAGACGGGGCAGGTGTCGATGTATTACATCGTCGGAGGGCGTCTGAATTGCATATTCTATCCAAATGGACGTGCGATATTTTACAAATACGACAGAGAGACGGGCAAGTTGGTTCTCAGAAAGCACGGCAAGGCAACTGTCACGGGGCGGCCGGAATCGCCAAACCCCGAATACGATATTTGGCAGGAGGAATTCAAGCTTGAGTATGACGAAGACAGCGCAGAGGTCTTTGCCTACGATGCATCGGGGCGGCTGGCGTCTGTTTCCGACGGTAACGGCAAGGTCTACCTCAAGAACACCTACGACGAGACGACCGGACGTCTCGCGAAACAGGAGAACGGCAACGGAACGAGCGTTTCATACCTCTACGACAAACTCGGGCGCGTCGTCTCAATCGAGCATCGCGGCGCGGACGGAAAGATTGCGGAGGCGCTCCAGTACTGCTACGACGCCGACGGGCGCTGCATCCGCGCGGCATCGCTTCTCGGCGAGGAACGATACGGGTACGACAAGGACGGCCAGCTGACGGCGGTGGAATATCCTGACGGGGCGAACGAGTCCTTCGCCTACGACGCCGTCGGCAACCGCACGAGTAGAACGGGCGGCTCGCCCGTTCAGGAAACATACAAGGTGAACAACCTGAACCAGTACACTGAAATAGTGAACGCGCAGGCTGCGCGTTCTACTATGTCCTACGACAAAGACGGCAACATGACCTCGATGACCGACGCTACCGGCACGACAACCTACACCTACGACACTCTCAACCGCCTTGTCGCCGTCGAGAACAAGGCGGCGAATATCCATTGGAGCTGCAAATACGACGTGTTCGGCAACCGCGTTTCCGTCACCCACAACGGCGTCACCACAGAGCGCACATACCTGCAAGGGTCATTGCCGTCAGTCGCGGCGGAATACGTGAACGGCGAACTCAAAGAGCGACACATAGTCGTCGGCGCAGTCCGTATCGCCGATATTAGTAGAACGGGCGGCTCGCCCGTTCAAAATGAGGAAACCCGCTACTACCACGCCGACCTCATCGGCTCCACGCGCCTCGTCACAGACGGCAATGGCGCGGTCATCAGCCGTCGCGCCTACAAGGCGTTTGGAGAAACGCGCATCGCAGGAGGTTCGCAGTCCTCTGCGACCGCCTCGGCCGGCTACGTCGGCACCCTCGGCGTCGAAACCGACCCCACCGGCCTCCTCTTCATGCGCAACCGCTACTACTCGCCCACGTTGGGACGTTTCATTCAGATGGATCCAGTTGGGATGAAAGGAAAAGATGTTAATCTTTATCGATATTGCGGAGATAATCCGATAATTTATAGTGACATGTACGGCTTGTGGAGATTAGCTATGTCAGCTTCTTTAATTGGATGGATTAATTCTGTGTCTGCGGGGTCTAGCCCCTCCGGTGATTTTGTTGTCTGTTATTCAAAGGGCACGAGTACGTCGCCTGGAGGCGCTGTAGCGTTTTCATTTGGCGATTTGACCCCCGGTGTGGCAGTAAAAGTCACAGGCTCTGTTATTACACCGTATTTTGTGGGAGGAATGGTATCGGGTAGTGTGCAATCGTCTTTAGATGGGGTGCCAGAAGATTTGGCGATAAATGACTTGATTGAGGCTGGAATTATTCAATTCGCCGAAAATATCGATTCAAATTTAGGCATCGATTTTTTAATAGGTTCACCAGGTGCCGGTTTGACACTTGAAAATGAGTTTTGTTATAACATGAGCAGATTTTTAAGCACTTGGTCAATTGCCGAGGCGATGAAAGATACTCCTGGCTTTGTCAATACGGCAATGATATCTGATATTAACAACAAGATCGCGGAGCAGATTCATTTGGAGTATGAATATACCATCGATATTGATGGCTCTGGCGATGACGACCCAGATCCCAATCCTAATATTGATCTCGAACCTGATCCCGAACCTGATCCCAAACCGACTCCCGACCCAGAACCCGAGCCTGAGCCTGATCCCGAGCCTGATAGCGGCAGTGATTGTGTTGGAGGGACTGGGGCACACCTTGAAAACATGGAAGGAGGCGATATAAAAGATCAGGATGCATGGCTTTGGAAGGCCGCAGACAAAGGATGGGAATCAAATACCTATTCACTAGGTGCTGATCTAACAATTGATCTTGATCGTAATCGTGGCCCTCTTTATGACAAGAGCGGTAATTTGTTTGTCCTGGAAGATGATGGTGCATCAGTGCAAAACATGTGGCGAGAACTTGATGAGTATGGTCAGTGGTTCTTGCTGGTTTATGTCAAAAATAGCAAGTATGGCGGCAGTTATAGATCTAATACAGACGATCTCATTAAAGTGAATACGTATGATCAAAGTGAATTGCCAGGGTTCTCTGGGAAATTATTGGGTAATGGACATACGTTAACGTCCACGGGTTATCTTTTCCCTTCTGCTAGAGGGGCGACGTTTGAGAACGTTAGACTAGAAAATGCTGGCATAGAGATCGCTACGGATTGCAAGTTCAAAAATGTCATATTTGGAACTATTGGTGAGATGTCAGAAGCATCGAACTGTGAATTCAGCAACGTTACATTCAAAGTATCGGGAAGTATAGGTAAGGCAACAGGTTGTAAGTTCGTTAATGTAATGTTTGAAAGCATTGATGTGATAAATGATGCTTCAAACTGCGAGTTTGTCAACGTGACATTTGCGGCAGGGGGAATCAAAGCGGAAGAATGCAGATTTAATAATGTCATGTTCGCAAATTACGGCAATTATGAAATGCTTACAGCGAATGAATGCGCGTTTACACTTTGTTCTGTAAAAAATGCCTTGAGGCCGTTTGTGGGTACAGCGCAAGATAGTTCATTTGCTGATGTCAGCATCGAGGCGTCAATCGACAATGCCGATGCGTATGAATTGGGTGCTTTGGTTGCGGAAGTGAGAAGGTGCGAGTTTCAGAATTGCCGTGCCAGTGGCATCGTGAGCGGCGAAGACAATGTTGGCGGTATTGTCGGGTTGGCAATAGACAGTGAATTCTCCAACTGCAAATCAAGTGTGGCTGTCACTGGAGATGAAGAAGTGGGAGGATTGGTCGGGTATGCTACGAGTTGCGAATTTAACGGATGTAGCTCGACGGGGAAAGTTGACGGTAGATCTATTGTCGGTGGCTTTGTTGGCTATTCATGTGAACATCTTAGTTACGGAGCGGGTAGCAAATTCACCAACTGCAGGGCAAGCGGGGATGTCTCTGGAATAAATGGAGGTGGTTTCGCCGGAGCTTTTAAGGTGGGCTCTGCCGCTTCCCACTGCTCGGCATCGGGAAAAGTCGTTGCCAGCAGCAGCGATCCATCAGATCCAAATGGTAATTTGGGTGGGTTCGTTGGAGAGATATCCGAGGATTGCGAGGTCTCGGACTGTGTTGCTACCGGTGCCGTAGTGGCGGATGCAGCCACTGGCGTAGGTGGCTTTGTCGGCTCATGCACAGGAAATACTGACAACCCAAGTGGAACCGTTATCCAACGGTGCTGCGCACAAGGCGTTGTGACCGGTGGGACAGATGTTGGTGGCTTTGCCGGAGGCTTGTCGTATTGCATGATTTCAGATTGCTGTGCCATGGGAGCCGTGACGGCAAAGGGTGTGACCTTGTCGGCTGGAGGGTACTCGACAACATCCGCTGCCGTCGGCGGTTTCGCCGCAGTTGCACATCCATCGACGGGGGGCGTGACTTTGCAGCGGTGCTATGCCAGCGGGATGGTGTCCGCACCATCTGCTGCCAGTTTTAATGATATAGTTACATCCGGCGGTTTGACGCCAATTGCAATACCTTCTCTTCCCGGCATTACCATTCCTGCAGAGCAATTGCAGGAAATGATTCGGTCCAATATGGAGCCCTCTGATTCCTGCTTCTGGAACAAAGATTCGACGGGGCAGAATTATTCGGGCACAGGCACCGGTTTGTCGGTGGCGCAGGCACTGAATCCGTCGTCGTATTCCGGCTGGGATTTCAGTGGTGTCTGGAAGATGGGAAACGGGGGACCTGAACTGCGCAATGTCGGTGCGACGTCGGTCTCTGCTAATGTAAAGGTCGCTGCCCAATTTAGGGCTAAAGTAGTCAACAACGCAAATGCGGGTTCGGATTTGCCGAAAAACTTAAGGAAGAAGGTGACGACCGATTCCGTGACTGCTGCGGGGCACCGTTTGTACTGCTATGATCGGTATGTAGTGGCCAAGGGGTCTGCGTACGCCTTTGAGCTGTCGGCTGGCGATGGCGCGGCGATTTCAGTCTCGGGGTTGCCGTCTGGTTTCTTGTACTCAAATGGCGAGATTTACGGCTTTGCGTCCGCAATTGGCGAAACAACCGTAACCATTTCCTCGGGAACCACTACTCGGTCTGTTCCGTTTGTCGTTGTCGAGGCTCCTGGGGATCTTGCGCCTTATGTATCAAGCCTGGTCTGCTTTGACGCCGATGGTGGGAGCAGCGACACAGGGTTTAAGATCATCCCGAACGGCACAACCATAGGCGACATTCCCGTCCCGACGCGGACTGGCTATACGTTCGACGGCTGGTTCACGGCGGCGGATGGCGGAAGGCGGGTGTCGGCCGATACGGTCGTGACAGGAAGCGTGACCTACTATGCGCACTGGACGTCGAACGGCGGAGGCTCCGGCAACGGTGGTTCATATGGTGGCGGCGGTTCCGGTGCCACTCAGCCGAACGATCCAGCTGCGTATATCCTATATAATGCCGTTGATGGCGCGGTGCCGGCTTTGGCTTCCGTTTACGACGGGTATCTTTACCGGAACGGATCCCTTGCGGGCACGATCCAGGTGAAGGTGGGCAAGCCGAATACGAAGACGGGCCTTGCCACCGTCAAGGCGACGGTGGTCGGAACGGACGGCAATAAGAAGACCCTCAGGGCTGCCGATAGGGGCAAGGTGAAGCTTGCGTCTAACGGCCCGACCACTGTCTCGCTCGTGGGCGGGGACACCTGTGTGGTGACCCTCGGCGCGAAGGGCATGGGCGGTACCTACGGAAACTACGAGATTGACGGCGGGTTGAACGTGTTTACGTCGAAGGATGCGGCGGATAAGGCCGTGGCGGCGGGTGTGCTTGGCAAGTGGCAGGGGTCGGTGAATGTGGCATGGCGGCTCGCCGGGGACGGCTCGCCCTACCATACGTTGTCCGTGACGATTGCCGCCAAGGGCAAGGCGAAGGTGGTCGGAACGCTTGCGGATGGCACGAAGGTGAGCGCGAAGGGGCAGTTGGTCGTTGGCGAGGAGTGGTGCTGCGTGCCGGTGGTGGTGTCGAAGAAGGGGGTGAACCTCCAGTTCGCGGTATGGTTGCCGATGGACGCGACGGGGCGCGTCCCTCCCGTGGTGGTCGGGCTTGGGGATGCCATTATGGGCAAGCCGGGGACGCTTAAGGACGGGGCGACGTTCCGCCTTGGGGCGTCGCTGGGTGACGCGAAGTACAGCGCCTATCTGCCTGATGGTTTGCCGGTGACGGGCGGCGCGAGGTGGACGCTGCCTAGGGCGGGGAAGGTCGTCTACGCGAAGGGCACGACCACCGTGGACGCGGCGAAGGCGGGCGAAAACCCGTCCGCGCTAAAGCTCACGTACAAGGCGAAGGACGGTACGTTCAAGGGGTCGTTCAAGGTTTACGCGGAAGTCGGCGGCAAGCCGAAGGCGACTACGGTGAAGGTGGCAGGCGTACTGGTGGGCGGCGTCGGCTATGGCGCCGCCACGGCCCAGAAGTCCGGCGGCGTTGCGGTGAAGGTGGAGTAGGCCTTCTTTTGCAATTGCCTCCACAATTCCGAAAGCAAAAAAGCAAAAAAAATCAAAAACCGCCTTGTGTCGTAAGGTGGTTTTTGATATACTACACCTTTCTCCTGAGGATTGGGTCTTGAAAAGGTTCAATCTAGGGGGCAAGCAGATTTCTCGCGCGGTAAGGAGTGCGATTGCCGTACTTGATTCGCGTTTGGGATTGCGTTGGACGAAGTCCGATGCATCGGCGGAGGGTGTTGTGTTTCCCCACCACCGCCGAGATTGCGAAATGGGAGACGCAACCGACAAGGAAAAAGGAATGAAAGTGCTACGAAAAGTAGTTGTGCTGGCAAGTGCTGCCATGTTCGCCTTATTCGCGAATCGCAGTGCAAATGCCGCTCCTATCGAGAACTTCGATGAAACTGCAGGTTCAGATGAGATTCGAGGTGATGCACCATGGACTGTCGAAGAAGACGGCTCGTGGCGTTCGGGGCGGATAGGCGTGGGATACTCTTATGCCAGTGTATATGTTGACACTAGCGTATATGCGGTTGGTCCGGCCGTTGTCTCCTTCGAGATGAAGTCATCTTCGTCAGACGGTGAGGGTGTGTTGAGTTTCTGGACCTATGAAGATTATTCAAGCGAAGCTTCCCTTATTGGTCTAGACAGTTATGACATCAGTGGCGAGACAGATTGGATGCCCGTTTCATTGGTAGTTACAGATACTGCAGAATTACGGCTTTTCTGGGAGTATTTTGACGATTACGAAATCAGCCAAAGCTTAGACGAGGGCTGTGGTTGGGTCAGGAATCTGCAGGTCAACCCATTCGAAGGCGAGATCCGCGACATTACGCTTGACTACAATATGGAAGACCTGGGGACAGATTCAATCCAAGTTGCTGACGGCATCGCCATTGGTAGTAGACTTCCATCTTATGATCACGAGATGTACGGCGTCTATAACGGCTATTGCTTCGTTGGCTGGTTCACAGAACGGGAGGGTGGTGAGCTTGTTACAAGATCCACAGTTGTTACGGAAGACCTTGAGACGCTCTACGCCCATTGGAGACTAGCTGCTCCCCCGGCGAATGACGACTACGGCAATGCCGAGGAAATCAGCGGCGCGTCGGGTTCTGTTGAAGGAACGCTTGTTGACGCTACCATCGCAGACAACGACTGCATCTGGTATTATGGAGATGCTGAAAGAACGGTATGGTACAAGTGGACCGCGCCATTTACGGGACAGGTGAAATTCACCGCGACCGCTGCGAATGGCCGCGACGACCTTCTTTATCTCGTCGCAACATACGGTTACGATGAAGAAAAAGGCGAGTGGAACGATTGTGGATATGATTATGGCAATACCGTTAGGTTTGCTGTAAAAGAGGGTGAGACCTATTATGTCTCTCTGGCGACGTGGAACTACGTTGTCGAAGGGTTCTCCATCGCATGGGAGCAGTACATCCCCGTGAAATGGACGGTTGAAGAGGACGGAACATGGCGTTCCGGCGCAATCACAAACAGCGAAGCTTCTACAAAGGAGTTGTTCGTGGTTGGCCCCGCGCAGGGATCATTCGAGTGGAAGGTCTCTTCGGAGGCCGGGTATGATCGGTTGATGTTCACCATTGACGGAGATTATGTAAGCGAAGTCAGTGGCGAGACTGACTGGGAAACCATCAACTTCAGCGTGAAGGGAGAAGGCAACCATGTCCTCTCTTGGACGTACTCCAAGGATGGTAGCTATACTGAGGGCGAGGACTGCGGTTGGGTCAGGAACTTCCAATGCGATGCGGAAGTAATTGAACCAATTGACGTCGTGACCTATACCCTGACGTTCGACCCTGCGGGCGGCGTGTTCGCCGAGGGCGTTGAGGCTACGCTGGCACTCGTGCCCGGCGCGGCATACGGCGAGCTTCCCGTGCCTACGCGCGAGGGCTACACGTTCCTCGGCTGGTTCGACGCTGACGGAAATCCTGTTACGGCTGATACCTTGATGGGAGAGGCAGACGCGACCATTACGGCCCGTTGGGAGGCGATTACTCCGAATCCCACGGACAATCCTGACAATCCGAATCCTACGGACGATCCGGACAATCCTGACAATCCGAATCCCCCTGACAATCCGAATCCCACGGACGATCCGGACAATCCGAATCCCCCGGACAATCCGAATCCCCCGGACAATCCGAATACTCCGGATACCCCAGTTACCCCGGATACTCCGGTTACCCCGGATACGCCAGACACTACCCAACCGGCTGCAGTTGAGGTCGTTGTAGGCGAGGGCGTGAAAGATTTCGTGATGCCGTCGAACGTTGTGCTCGTTGCGGGCAAGGCGATTGGTAAGGACAACTTCGTCAAATTGGTGAAGGCCATTGAGGAGTCCGTTGCGCCTCGTCACGGGCGCAGGCTGGCCGGACTCCTTGACGGCAAGAACTACGCCAACGCCTCTACGATCGTGAGGGACGGCATGAAGCTTTCGGCCGTGTGGGAGACGTTCAACCCGCTCTACGAGGACGACAAGAACGCGGTCGAGGCAATTGCCGCCCAGACGTACGACGGCTACATCCTCGACAAGAACGGCAACAGCGCCGGTTCCATCGTCGTCAAGGTCGGCAGGCCCGGCAGAAAGGACGGCCTTGCGAAGGTGTCCGCGACGGTTCAGCTCATCGGCACCAAGAAGAAGATCGCGTTCAAGGCCAAGGACAATGGCAAGGCCGCGCTCCTGGAGACCGGCGCGACGTACGGCGTTGAGCTCGTTTCTAAGGACTTCGCGCCCATCACCGTGGACGTCGCCGAGAACGGCCTTACCGGCACCTGGGGCAGTTATGAAATCAACGGTGCGCGGAATGTGTCGAAGAAGAGGACTGTCGCGGCCGCCGCATACGAGAACTGGACCCGCACGGTGAACGTGGCGTTCAGGACGGTCGACGCGACGGGCGACGGTGCAAGCTTCGCCTGGGGACGCTCCACTGTGTCCGTCGCCATTGGGGCGAAGGGCAAGGTCAAGATAACGGGCACCATGGCCGACGGGTCGAAGGTGAAGGCGTCCACACAGCTCATGATCGCCGAGTCCGGCGCAGAGGCGTGCGTCAACGCATCCATTCCGCTGTACACGAAGAAGGGCGGTTTGGGCTTCATGCTGTGGCTCGCGAAGGACGGCGCCGTGACGGTGGAAAGCGTTTCGGCGTGGGATGCCAAGTCCAAAACCCCCTTTGTCGCCACGCACGAGCCGATTGCGGCCGGGGCGATTGGCGCGGCGGGCGGCAAGCTGTCCTTTGCGCTCGTCGACGCACCTGCGACGATCAGAGGCGCTCAGATCCTTGCCGCCGCCCCCGACGGCACTAGCCTGCTGCCTGACGGAGTCGATGTGGCGGTTGCCGACGGCAAGGTCTCCGTGGCCAAGCGCGCGAAGGTTTCACTCGGCAAGGACGGAACCATCAGGATCAACGGCACGAACGCCTCTGGGCTTAAGTTGAAATGCACCCCGAAGACGGGCGCGCTCAAGGGTTCGTTCACGTTCTACGTGAAGAACGGGGAGAAGATCAAGAAGGTCTCCGTGACGTTGTCCGGCGCCATTGTCGGCGGAAAGGGCTACGGAACTGCCACGATCAAGAAGGTTGGCTCCTTCGGCTTTGAGCTGAAGTAGCCTTTGCGGACGGGGGCGGTGCGCGGTCCGCCGGATCGCGCATCGCCTTCGCCATGGAGACGTTTGATTGAAGATTTCTGCGTCTTTTGCCGGGGCCGTACTTCGTGCGGCCCTGCCTTTTTTAGCCGCCGCGCTGGCGGCCATGTTCCCGCTTTTTGCGACGGATGCGGCCTGCAGGTACGCGCCGATGGCGGAGGCTTTCGCCGAGGGGAACTGGTCCGAGGCGTTCCATCCGCGCTTTGGTGTGGGCTTTCCAGTGATCGCCGGGCTGATACGTTTCGTGACGCGCTGTGACGGATATTCGGCATGTGCCGCCGCCTCGACGCTTGCATGGGCATTCTGCGCATGGCCTGTCTATGGAATTGCGTCACGGATATGGGATCGACGCGTTGCCTGGTTCGCCGTAATCCTGTATGTGCTGTGTCCGCAGCCGCTCGTATGGGCGTTAAAGGGGCTCCGCGAGCCGTTCAAGATGCTTGGGGTTATTATGATGGCCGACGCGATCTTCTCGGCGCGCTCGCAGTCGTGGCGCGCTGCGGCGAAGGCGGCTGTGGCGCTTTGCCTTCTTTTCATGTTCAAGTGCGACGCAATTGCCCTGGGCGGCGTCCTCGCGTTTGTTTTTGCACTGCTCGACGGGTTCCGCTGGCGGACGCTCGTCGTGGCTCTTTCGGGCGCGCTGGCCCTGCAGCCGATGTGCGCGCTTGTCTATTCCTGGACGGGATATTGGCTGCCCGCCCCGCATTACGTGCCTTTGTGGCAGAAAGCGTTTGGAGGATAAGGCGGTGGTTGCGGAGTGTGTCAGGTTCTTCTTGGATAGGCCAATCGCGGTTGCGCTTGGCGGCGCGCATTTCCTGATCTATGCGCTGCCCGCGTGGGGTGTTCTGCTTGTGCGCCTGGTAATGGGGCGCATGGGTAGGTGCGAGCTGGGGCTTTTTGCGATTTTTACCGGCGCACTGTTACTTGAGGGATTGCAGCTCGCCGTTGACGGTTTTTCGTTTTTCGGCGGTGAGACATGGGGCCTTCCCCGCTATTTTGGCGTGTTTGCGCCGCTTCTATGGCTTTGGTCGGCATGGTCGCTTGCGGCGCTTTGGAACGTGTCGTCAGGTTGGAGACGGTGGCTTGCCCGCAGCGCGGTCGTTGGTGCGCTGGGGTGGATTTTCATATCTCAGGGCGTGATGTCGTTCGAGACATTCTACCGCAAGGGTGCCCGGCATGACGCATTGGTCGCCGCCGAGCGCATCGCGCCGACTATTCGCGGCGACTACAGGGGGCCAAAACGGCAGACAGAGAATAAAAGAACCCTTGCCGAGTATTACACGACGCGACGCCCCGTCGTGTTTAGCGACTTTGCCGCGGCGGCATGGATGGTCCGCGGTCAGTCGGAGGGAGCGCTGCAAGGACGCAGACTATGCCCCTATCCCGACGACTACCTCTTCATCCGCGTTGGAAGCGGCTATGGCGGCATGAACACTGTCGATTCCAGGCTATATGACTATGTCAGGAGCGTGCGTGGCGGCCTTGGTGCCGAATGGCGGTTATTTCGCCGAAAAACCACCCCTCATCGGTGAAATTATGATAAACTATTGCGTCATCCAAATCTAGGAGAAACAATGACCTACCATCTCGCAATCGACATCGGGGCGTCTTCGGGACGCCACATCCTCGGCCACCTCGAAGACGGGAAGATGATTCTCGAGGAGGTGTTCCGCTTCGACAACTCGCAGATCCGCAAGGACGGACACGACTGCTGGGACCACCAGGCACTCGCCCGCAGCGTGCTGCAGGGCATCGCGAAGTGCAAGGAGATCGGCAAGAGCCCCGCCACTATCGGCATCGATACCTGGGGCGTCGACTTTGTTCTTCTTGATGAGCAGGGCTTGCCCTGCTCGGATATGGTGGCCTACCGCGACGCGCGCACGGAGGGTGCGGACGCGCTCGTGGACGCCGCGATCTCCGCCGACGAGCTCTACGCCCGCTGCGGCATCCAGAAGATGCTCTTCAACACCATCTACCAGCTCGCCGCGCTCAAGAAGGAGCATCCCGAGCAGATCGAGAAGGCGCAGCGCCTCCTGATGGTGCCGGAGTACCTGAACTTCGTCCTCACGGGCAAGATGGCGAACGAATACACGAACGCGACGACGGGCAACCTCGTCAACGCGCGCGCGAAGGACTGGGACTGGGAGGTGATCGACAAGCTCGGCCTCCCGCGCCGCATTTTCGGTAAGCTGGAAATGCCCGGCACGACGCTGGGTGGACTCACCTCCGCCGTACAGGCCGCAGTGGGCTTCGACGCACAGGTCGTCCTGCCCGCCACGCACGATACGGGCAGCGCCTTCCTCGCCGTCCCGGCGCGCGACGACCAGGCGGTGTACATCTCGAGCGGTACCTGGTCCCTCCTCGGCGTTGAGAACGCCGAGCCGATCACCACGCCCGAGGCGAAGGCCGCGAACTTCACGAACGAGGGCGGCGCGTGGTACCGTTTCCGCTTCCTTAAGAACATCATGGGTCTCTGGATGATTCAGTCCATCCGCCGTGAGCTGAACGGCGTGGACTACGTGGAGGGCAAGGAGACGACGGCGACCTGGACGCTCGCCGACTACGAGAAGGGGAAGAAGTACTCCTTCGCCGACCTCGAAAACGCGGCCAAGGCGGCCACGTCGTTCGCGGGACGCGTGAGCGCGAACGACACGCGCTTCCTCGCGCCCGCCTCGATGATCGCGGAGGTGCAGGCGGCGGCGGACGTCAAGCCCGCCACCGTGGGCGAGCTGATGCAGTGTGTTTACGCCTCGCTCGCCGACTGCTACGCGAAGATGATCAAGAACCTCGCGCAGCTCACGGGCAAGACCTACACCTCTATCAACATCGTGGGCGGCGGCTCGAAGGACGGCTACCTCAACAAGCTCACCGCCGAGGCTACTGGCCTTGAGGTGTTCGCCGGTCCCACCGAGGGCACGGCGATCGGCAACCTCATCGTGCAGTTCATCGCCGCGGGCGAACTCGCCGACCTCGCAGATGCCCGCGCGTGCGTGAGCCGCAGCTTCGACGTGACGAAGGTGTAGGCCATGTACTACCTGAACAAAATCGTGTGGGCGATGGTAAATCCGTTTGCCATCGGAATGCTGCTCGCAGTTGCAGGAATCGTTTTTGCCTGTCTGCGGAAGCGCAAGACATGCGTGGGGCTGTTCGTGTCAGCCGTCACATGGTTGTGGTTCTGGTCCATGCCGCTTGTTGCGGATGCGTTAGGCTCATCGCTTGAGTCCGAGTTCCCGCCCGAGTCCGTGGAGCAGTTGCCACAGGCGGACGCGATAATCCTCCTCGGCGGCGGAATGAGCGCGGCGACCAACGTCTGCCCTTACGCGAACATCAGCGCCGCAGCCGACCGTGCGTGGCATTCGGCGCGGATATTCAAGGCGGGCAAGGCACCGCTGATCGTGCCGAGCGGCGTAGGATGCGAGTGCACCGAAGTGCCGTTCCTCGTCGATTTGGGCGTGCCGCGCGGGGCTATCCGCGCCGAGGCTGAGTCGCGCAACACGGAGGAGAACGCGAAATTCGTGGCCGAACTCCTAAAGGACCGCGACCACCCGAGGGTGATCCTCGTCACGAGCGCCTGGCACATGCGCCGTGCGCTTCTCATGTACCAGCGCTACGCTCAGAATTTGGAGATCGTCCCGGCGGCCTGCGACTATGAAAGCATGATCAACCGTGCCCATCCGTTCCGCTGCGGAGACCTGTGCCCGGACTACTACGCCCTTGCCGCGTCCTGCACGATCTGGAAGGAAGTGCTCGGCTACTGGTGGTACAAGATCGCGCGCCGATGAAGATCTGCTGGTGGACACCTTTCCCGACGGTTAACGAGTCAGCGCTTGTCGCGGCGTTGCGTTCATCTGGCGCGGACGTTGTCGTCTGTTATTTCAGGAAATACGACGCATACCGCAAGATGATCGGTTGGAGGGAGCGTCCTCTTGAGAGCCATGAATTTTTTGCTGAGACGATTCGCTCCGCACGCCGGCAGATACCTGATTTCATCGATCGCGTTCAGCTCGTGCCGTCGTTTTCAGATGGAATAAGCTGGCGGCTCGTACTTTGGTGCATTGCGTTTCGGCATCCATGGTTTGCGTTTGTGGAGCGTTCTGTGTGCAGGTTGCGTTCCTGGCCGGTTCGCAAGGCGTTTGCGATGGCCGTCAATCGCTATGCGCTTAAGTTGTTCTGCATTGGAAATCTTGCCATTGAACAGTTTGCGGCATTGGGTGTGCGGCGCAGAAAACTTGAATGGAGCGCATACGCAATGCCACCGCTCCGCGATGATGCCTTGTGCGTTCGGAAAATTCATGAAGGAGTCCGTTTTGCGTTTGTCGGAGCATTGATGGAGCACAAGGCAGTTGACGTCTTGGCAGCTGCATTTTCTGCGGTGAGGGCCGTGCACAAAGACGCATCTTTAAAGATTGTCGGTACGGGACCTCTCAGATATCTGTTTGCAGGCATGGATGGTGTTGAAATGTTTGGCGTCGTCGCACCGGATGCCGTGGCAGGGGCCGTCTCGGATTGCGACGTGATTGTGTTGCCGAGTCGGCGTGATGCGTGGGGCATAGCGCTGGTGGAGGGGGCGGCAATGGGAATGGCGATGATAGCCGGCGACAGGGTTGGGGCTTCGGAACTCGTTTCGGACACCCCGAGAAATGGCTTTGTCGTGAAGTCAGGAGACGTTGAGGCTCTTACAGAGGCAATGATGCGGTATGCAGATGCACCGGAACTGGCCGCTGAGCATGGTGCAAATGCTCGGCTTGTCATGCGCAAAGTGGGAGCGCCTGCCATTGCGGACAGGATGCTAAAGGCCATTGGCGAATCGCTGGCGGAGAGAGGGGGATCAAATGGTCAGGGTGTTTGATACTTTTGCCGACAATGTTGTTTCCGCATGGCGGAAGTTGGAGGATATTTCTGACGGTTCGGTGTTTCAATCACTTGACTGGTGCCGAAATGCATGGGAGTCGCTGCTTGCATCTCGGGCCGGTAATCGCCTGTACTTGATGCTTTGGAGTGGCCTCGAAGAGGAAAGTCCGGTCATCATGCCTACGTTCCTCGACAATCATGGGACGTTGCGTTTCATAAACGACGAGCATTCAGACTGCGGCGATGCCATCTACGAGCGCGGATACAACAATCATTTTGCATTCAAGGAACTGGCTGAAGCCTTAATTGCGGATCGTTGCGTCCGTTCTGTTTGCCTTCAGAAAATCCGACGTTATTCCGAAGCGTTGGGATATCTTAGCGTTTTCCTGAGGGGGCCTCTTGTCTATCGTGACCATGCTTACCCATGGTTGGAGATTCCTCACGCAGAGGATTTCAGTTCAGCGCAAAGACATCTTCGCAGCAGGGATCGTAACAGAATCGCGTATTGTCAGCGGGAGGCGGCCTCGGCGCGAGTTACAGTCTATTCTTTACAGTCTGGGACTACTTTTCCTGAGACTCAGATTGTAATGTTGCGTGACCTCATGCGTCGAAAAGGGTGGCGCGATACAAATTTTATAGACGAGACGATGCTGCAGTTCATTCGCCGGGTTTACGAAAGCGGTCTTTGCGAGGTGTTGTCAGTAAGCGATGGCGACGAGGTTATGTCCATTGCAATTCTGCTTAAGTATCATAAAAGCGTGCTATGTTGGCTCATGCTTTACCAAGACGCAAAATGGAATGCTTATTTGCATGTTCTTTGTCTTGATAAGTTAGCTCGCGTAGGAGGATGCGCTTTTGATTTTGGGGTCGGCATATACGACTATAAAATGAGGCCTTTTCGCCCGAAGCTCGAGTGTACGTTCTCCTTGCGTTGGGGTCGGGGATTCTTTTCTCGCCTTTATGCCTATCTGCGCATGAACTGGCGTTTCATTCGTGTGTATTGGGGGAGCCGCGAAAAATGACGTTAAAAATGAAGGGACAATAAATGGAGTGGGCTACGGCATGAGGTTCCGCCGACAGGTTGGCTGGTGCGTGGCCATGGCGTACGCCATGGCGTGGGCGCGCCGGCGTGCGCGTGCACGGTGTCGCGTGCCGGGAACCATCCTGCCGATGGTGTTCCACGATTCGCCTGCAAAAGAGGTGGAGGGCGTGCTTGCAGCACTGAAGAAATGGGGCTTTCGGTTCGTCTCGTCGGAGGATGTGCTTGCTGGGCGCGCTGCGGATGGAAATTGCGCGTGGATCAGTTTTGACGACGGGTGGTGCGAGACGGCGGAGGCACTTCCCGTTCTTGAACGCTTCAACGCTCCGGCGAGCGTGTTCATTGCGCCCGGCGAGACGGCGCGCGGGTGGGTGTGGACCGATAACCTATGGAACTTGCTGTCCGATTCCGAATGGCATCAGTGGTACGCGCTCCCGGCGGAAGAGCGGTATGCGCGTGTCGATGCGGCGTGGGCGGGCAGGACGCGTCCGCGCCGTCTTCTCGACGAGGCGGGCGTGCGAAAGCTGGCGGCGCATCCCCTCGTGACGGTGGAGAACCATTTTTGGACGCATCCCAGCACGCCGCATCGTCCGGAGGCGGAGGTGCTCGACGAGCTCGACCGCGCGCAGCGGACGTTGACGGACTGGACGGGCCGCGCGCCGCGTCTCGCGGCGTACCCGTTCGGGCGCGGCACGCCCTCCCTCGACGCGGCCCTGCGCGCGCGCGGGCTCGTGCCCGTCTACACGCGTCAAGGCCTTGTGACGGCGGAGACGTTCGGCGCGTCGCGCAACATGGCGCTCGCGGGCATGACGCGCGCGGAGAACCTCGGGCGCATCCTGCAGGCCTGGCCGAAAGTGGGGGTGACGCTGTGAAGATTCTCCACGTCGTACCGGGACTCGGCGATCCGGCCAACGGCATCGCGGCGATGGCGACGCGCCTCGCAGAAGAGCAACGCGCGTTGGGCGACGAGGTCTCGGTGTCCACAAGCTGCACGGCTGCCGACTGTCGGATGTCGGATGTCGTAATCGTGCACTCCATGTGGACGCCGCCCGTGTTGCGCGCGTGCCACGCCGCGTTGCGTGCCGGCACGCCGCTTGTGCGCGTGCCGCACGGGTGTCTGAATCCCGCGGCGCTCCGACACAGCGCGTGGAAGAAGGCGCTTGTCTCGCCGCCCGAGCGCCATTACATGCGCCGTGCTACGTGCATTCTCGTGACGACGGAAACGGAGAAGACTGCCGTCGAACGGTGGATACGCAGCGCGCAGCGCGTCGAAGTGGTGGGCATGGGCATCGACGATCTGCTCACTCCGGATATTCCGGATATTCCGGATTTTCCGGACTTTCCGGATCATCCGGATATTCCGGATTTTCCGGATATTCCGGACTTGCCGCCGAAGCATACGGATAAGGGACCGAAAACTTTTCTCTTCGTGGGGCGCCTCCATCCTCTGAAAGGTTTGGATATGCTGCTTGCCGCATTGCCCGCAGATGCGTCGTTGCGCGTGATCGCGCCAGATGACGGGCAGCAGGCGCGTTACGAGCGGTTGGCGCGGCGACTCGGAGTTGCCGACCGCGTGACGTTCCTTGGCGTGAAGACCGGGACGGAGAAATTGGCCGAGATGCGGCGTGCGGACGCACTCGTGCTGCCCACGCACAGCGAGAACTTCGGGTTTGCGGTGGCCGAGGCGCTCGTGGTGGGTACGCCCGCGATTACCACGAAGGGTGCGCCGTGGGAAGGGCTGGAGGCGCATGGCTGCGGCTGGTGGACGGACGTCAATGCCGCATCGCTGCGCGCGGCGCTTGCGGATTGTGCGTCGCGATCGCGCGCGGAACTCGCCGCAATGGGCGCGCGCGGACGTGCCTGGATGCTTGCCGATTTCACGTGGCGAGCCTGCGCCGAGCGCGTGCAAGGAGTTCTGAAGGGAGTTATGAGATGAAAAGGATGATTCGTTTACTGTTCGCTTTCGCGATGTCGTGTGGAGCGGCGTTTGGTGCGGACGATGCGCCGATTGGCGTGTTTGACTCGAGGGTGCCTGTGCCGGTCACATACATCATGGTGTGCTGCCACGGGGCGGACAAGGGAACGAAGTTCCTTGCGAACGGTGAATGGGATACGAAGCACGACTATCGGGATTCGTCGGCGTGGACTTCACCAATCCCTCGCAGTGGGACCAGTTCAAGGCGCACCACTGGCCGATGCTGGAGAATGTCGCCAAGGCCGCGGCGGAACTAGACATGCAGTATTTCATCTTCATGGGCAACACGCACGCCCACACGATGAAATACTGGAACGAAAAGGCGAAGATTGTGTGGGAGACGTTCGCGCAGGACCGGCATTACCGCAGGTACGGATTTGGCGACAACCGTCCGATGCTGACGATTTTCCTTCCCGGCAAGGGCTTCAAAAGCCATTTCGAGCGCACGCCTGAAAACGAGAAATGCTGGCTCGCGAAGTTCAGGATCGGCACGTGTCAGGTGAACGATCCGATCGTTCCGACGCCGACCGATGGCTGGGGCTACCGCAACATGTCCGCAGGTTCCACCGACCTTGCGCGCTTCGTCGCGCCGAACTCGGGCGTGGGTCCGAAGGAGTGGGCGCGCGTGGACGCGAACGAGTGGCGCAGGCGCGTGAAGTGGTGCCTTGGCGCGAAGGAGTATGCCGTCATCGGCACGTACGACGACACGTGCGACTGCATCTTCTGGGGCATTGCGGATGTCAGTGGGGCCCGGAACAAAATACACGTACATGAATCCACCAAATCCGACCCATACGCCTACTACAATATCGTCAAGGAAGAGCTCGTCAGGAGAGCGAATAGGATTTCAAAAACAAGCAAATAAGGAGTATGGTGAAAATGAAGATGATTGTAAGGACCGCGATGGCGACGGTTGTCGGTCTGTGCGGGTGCGCACTGTTCAGGAGGGAGCCGCCACCCAACATGTTGACGCCCGAAGAGGAGGTTCAGGGATGGATTCTCCTCTGGGACGGAGAGTCTCTCACAAACAGTTGGGTGGACGTGTCGGCCGGCAGCTCGAACTTCACGGCGCGCGGGTGGTGTGCAACGAACGACGCGCTTGTGGCGTCCGCCGGGGCGGACGCCATCCGAACAGCGGATTCCTTCAAGGACTTCGACCTCAAGGTCGACTATCGTCTGTCTCCTGGGGCGTCAGGCCAAATCCTGTACTTCCATAACGTCGAGACGAACGTCGACGCGTCGATCGCCTACCCGCTGACGCCTTTACCGCCCGAGGCGAAGGATCCTCTTGCGTGGCAGACGGTACGCATCGTCGCGCGCCGGAAGCCTGTCACGCACTGGCTTGACGGGAAGATCGTAGACCGGAAAAAACGCGATGACGCCGAGTTGCGGGGACGCATTGTCCTTGAGCCGGACGGCGGCACGGTCGAGTTCCGCAATTTAAAGATTCGTACATTTGGGAAATGGTGACTGCACGGACGGCATTTTTGTGGTATAATATTCGGCAAGGAATATCAGCTACATGAATAAAGTCCGGCAAATAGATGTCGATCGCGGTGTGGCGTTCGGCGATGGTTCGTTGACGTTCGTCGCGGGCCCGTGCGTGATTGAGAGCCGTCGAATGGCCATCGATCTCGCGGCGCGTCTCGTAGAGGTCGCCAACGACCTTTCGGTCAACTATGTCTTCAAGGCGAGCTTTGACAAGGCGAATCGCACTAGCGTGGACTCCTTCCGCGGCCCCGGCATCGATGCGGGGCTGGACATACTTGCCGAGATACGCGAGACGTTCGAGGTGCCGGTGCTGACGGACGTACACGAGCCCTGGCAGTGCGCGCGCGCGGCGGAGGTGTGCGATGTGCTGCAGATTCCCGCGTTCCTTGTGCGGCAGACGGACCTCGTGGTTGCTGCGGGCGAGACGGGCGCCGTGGTGAACGTGAAGAAGGGGCAGTTCATGGCCCCTGAGGACATGGCGAACGTCGTGAAGAAAATCGAGTCCACGGGCAACCGGCGCATCGTCCTCTGCGAGCGAGGGGCGAGCTTCGGCTACCGCAACCTCGTGGCGGACATGCGTTCACTGCTGATTATGCGAGATCTCGGCTATCCGGTGATTTTTGACGCGACGCATTCGGTGCAGCGTCCGGGCGGCCTCGGCACGGGGTCCGGCGGCGACGGTAAGTACGCGCCCGCGCTCGCTCGCGCGGCCGTGGCGACGGGCGTGGACGGCGTGTTCATGGAGACGCACGTCAACCCGAAGAAGGCTCTTTCCGACGCGGCGAACGCGATCGCCTTCAAGGACGTGAAGGCGTTGTGGAAGAAACTGCTGGCGATCCATGGAATTGTGCGAGGGTGAAAACGGAAATGGCAGGCAAAGCGCATAGATTCCTCGTGTGGGTGGCGGGCGTGCTGGCGGCGGGCGCGGCGGTGGCTGCTTTCTCAAGCGAACGCTGGCTCGCGGAGCGGGCCGACGACTCCGACATGCTGCGTCTGAGGGCGGCGTTCGCCGAGTGCGCGAAGAAGGTCGTCGCGCCGGCCGAGAACGTGTCCATGGTGCTCGAATCGTATCCAGACGGCACGGCCAAGTCGCGCATCACGGCCGCGCGGGCCATGATCTTCTCCGATTCAAGCTACATCTGGGCGGAGAAAATCCGCCTTGAGCAGTTTGACGCTACCGGTACGAACAGGACGGCGCGGCTTGACGCCGAGAATTGTCTGGTGGACCGTGCGACGAAGACCGGCTGGGTGGACGGCAACGCCGACATGCTGTACGGCGACGCCACGGTGAAGGGGAGAGGCATCTATTTTTCGCTGACACGCGAGTTCATCAAGATCTTCTCGCAGTCGGAGATACGTACCAAAGGCGGAAAGATCAACCCTGGGAGACTCATTAAGAAATGAAACATCTTTCGTTTATAGCAATCTGCGCAGCCTGCGTGGCAACCGTCGGCGCTGTTGATTTGGCGGACTTGATCATACCGTCGCCAGCACCCGCCAAGGAGACCGTCAATCCCGACGACGTGATGCTGCGCCGTCCTGAGGGACGCAATCGATCCGACATGGAGGCGCGTGCCAGGGCTGCGGCCGCCGCTGCGGAAGCTCAGGAACGCGCGAAAGCGGAAGCCGAGGCAAAGGCGAAGGCCGAGGCTGAGAGGAAAGCCAAGGAAGAGGCCGCCAGGGCCGCTGCTGAGGCGGAAGCCAAGGCGAAGGCCGAGGCTGAGAGGAAAGCCAAGGAAGAGGCCGCCAGGGCCGCTGCGGAGGCGGAAGCCAAGGCGAAGGCCGAGGCAGAGAGAAAGGCTCAGGAAGAGGCCGCCAAGGCCGCTGCGGAGGCGGAAGCCAAGGCGAAGGCCGAGGCAGAGAGAAAGGCAAAGGAAGAGGCCGCCAAGGCCGCAGCGGAGGCGGAAGCAAAGGCGAAAGCCGAGGCAGAGAGAAAGGCAAAGGAAGAGGCCGCCAGGGCCGCTGTGGAGGCGGAGGCCAAAGCGAAGGCCGAAGCAGATGCGAAGAAGCAGGAAGTGTCGGCGGCAGGCAAGGACAAGCCCGGCAAGGACAAGAAGTCAGATAAGAAGGCAAAGGTAAAAGTCAATGCTCCGCGTACGGGGCGTGATGCCGTGATTACGAGCGAGCGTACGGACTACGACCGCAAGGAGGGTATCATCCTCTTCGATCGGAATGTGTTCGTGGACGATGAGCAGTACCAGATGCATGCGGACAGGCTGTTCGTGTTTCTCGACGGTACGAATGACCTCAAGCGCATCGTTGCGATCGGGAACGTGTCGATAACGAACGAGGCGCGCACGGCGTCCTGCTCGAAAGCGGTGTTCACTAAGGCGGCGTCGAAGATCGTGATGTACGGCGACGATACCACGAACGCGAAGCTGGCGGATCCGTCGCAGCGCGGCGGCATGGTGGAGGGCAAGAAGATCACCTTCTGGCTCGATGCCGAACAGGTGTCGGTGGAGGGATCCACCGTGAACCTGCCTGGCGGCATGTTGAAGGGGAAGGATCCCAAGAAACTTCTGGAGCACGGGAAGTAGGCGGAGTGCGAAAGAGATGGATGACCCCGTAATCAGAGCCATGACGGAAATGGCGCGCGAAAGCGAGAAGGCCCCCGACCTCGTCGCAAAGGGGCTGGTGAAGTCTTATGGCGACCGCACGGTGGTTAACGGCATGTCGATGGAAGTGCGGTGCGGCGAGATCGTGGGGTTGCTTGGACCCAACGGCGCGGGGAAGACGACGACGTTCTACATGATCGTGGGCCTCGTGAAGCCCAACGAGGGAAGCGTGGTCTTCCGCGGCGAGGACGTGACGCGTCTGCCGGTGTTCCAGCGCGCGCGCAGGGGTCTTGGCTATCTCGCGCAGGAGGCGAGCGTGTTCCGCAAGCTCAGCGTGTGGAACAACGTTATGGCCATCCTCGAGACGCTGGACATGAAGAGGGCCGACCGCATGGCGCGCTGCGAGGAGCTGCTTTCCACGCTTGACCTGATGAAGGTCGCTAAGCAGCCGGCGTACACGCTTTCCGGGGGCGAGCGGCGCAAGCTGGAGATTGCACGCGCACTCGTGCGGCGTCCGTCGATCCTGATGCTGGACGAGCCGTTCGCGGGGGTGGACCCGCTCGCCGTCCACGACATTCAGGAGATCGTGCGCGGGCTCCGCAACCAGGGTCTCGGCATCATCATCACGGACCACAACGTGCGCGAGACGCTCAACGTGGTGGACCGCGCCTACCTGGTGTACGACGGCCGGCTGCTCTGCGAGGGTACGAGCGAGTACCTCGTCAACGACGAGGACGCCCGCCGTCTCTACCTCGGCGAGGATTTCAGGATGTAACAAGAACCAACCAACAAGGAGGAAACAGATGAGTATTGAAGTTACGATGCGCCACAGCGACGTGAAGATCGAGTCGCTCAAGGAATATGCGCAGATGCGCATGGAGAAGCTGCAGCAGGCCTTTCCTAAGGTTACGAAGATCTCGATAGTGATCGACGTCGACGTGAAGAAGCACATGTACATGGCCGAAGTCGTGGCTAACCGCCTCGGCGAGACGGCAGTGGGCGCGAAGGAGTTCAGCGAATCCGGCAAGAGCGTGATCGACGCCGCGGCCGCGCGTGCTGAGCGCCAGCTGCTGAAGATGCGCGTGAAGGCGCGCAAGGGCAACGTGCGCGCCGCGCGCGCCGGTTCCCCGCGCAACTAAAACGCCGGAAGGGTCGATGGCTGACGCCGCGAAAGAGACCGAACCCCGGCCGTTCACGCTCCGCGACTTTGTCGAGTTGGGGCGTGAGCGTCTGCACCTCGACGTTGTCGTGGGCGGGGAGGGGTTGCAGCACGAGGTGCAGGAGCCGATGTGCAATCGGCCCGGCCTCGCGCTGACTGGTTTCTACGGGTGTTTTGCCTGGCGTCGGCTCCAGGTGATCGGACGGGCCGAGCAAGCCTACCTCGAGAGCCTGCCGTCCGGCGAAAGAATCGCGCGCGTCAAGGCCCTCATCCACCGCGGCGCCTACTGCATCATCTTCGCCAACGGCATGCAGGTGCCGGATGGCCTGGAGGCCGAGGCGGCCGCGGCGGGCGCAGCCGTGATGCGCACGGACCTCTTGACGCGCGAATTCTTCCACCAGAGCACGTTCGTGCTGGAAACGCTGCGCGCGCCTAAGATTCGCATGTACGCAACAACCGTCGAGGTGGCTGGTCTAGGCGTGCTGATCGAAGGCGCGGCCGGACTCGGTAAGAGCGAGACGGCGCTTGGCCTCATCAAGCGTGGCAACGCGCTGGTGGCGGACGACTTCACATGCATCCGCAAGGACGTGGCAATCAACGCGATCTTCGCATCCGCGAGCGAAGTGACGCGCAACTACATGGAAATACGCGGAATTGGCATCATCAACGTACCGAAGGTGTTCGGCGTGACGGCAGTGCGCGGCGAGAAGAGGATCGACCTCGTCATCTCGCTCCAACGCATGGAGGACGTCAACGGCGAACTCGACCGCACCGGCCAGGAACGCCGCACGCGGACGATCCTCGGCGTGGAGGTGCCGCAGATCACGATCCCGGTCTCGGCCGGTCGCGACCTGGTGAACCTGATTGAGACCGCAGCGCAGCAGTACAAGCTGTTGGCGAGCGGTTATGACGCCGTGAAGGACCTTGACTCGCGCATCTGCGCCCGTGCCGAGGCCGCCGGTGCACAGACAGACGGGAGGGCCTAATGGCTGACGACAAACTGACAAAAGAACTCACGCTCAAGAACAAGTACGGCATGCACGTGCGGCCGGCTGGGCTGTTCGCGAAGATCGCCTCGCGCTTCAACGCGGACGTGGAGGTGGAGAAGGACGGCAACGTGGTGAGCGGAAAATCCATCATGGCGCTCATGACGCTCGAGGCTGTGTGCGGAACGACGCTCAAGGTCACGGCCTCGGGGCCTCAGGCCAAAGAGGTGCTGGAGGAGCTGGAGGCGCTGGTCTCCCGCAAGTTCGACATCCCTGACGAGCAGTGAGCGATTGTCCGAACACGGACGCGCCATCAGGGCGCGCGGCGTCGGCGACGGTTTCCGTCTCCGGCCTTGCCACGTCCCGCGGCTTCGCCGTCGGACCCGTGTTCCTATACTCCAAGACCAGCGCGCTCTCCGTTCCCGAGTACATCCTTTCAGATGCCGACGTGGCGGCCGAGCTTAGCCGCTACCGGGCGGCCCTTGCTGAGACGCGCCGCCAGATTGAGGAGCTGGCTGCTAAGTTAAAGTCCGATGCGGACGGAATCGCGACAGACGTTCTCGCTAATCACCTGCTCCTTCTGGAAGACCCCGTGGCTATTTCCGCCGTGGAGCGTCGGATTAGAGATGAGCATCTCAACGCCGAGGCCGCAATCCGCCGTACGACGGACGACTTCCGCGCCATGTTCGCGAAGATGAAGGACGAATATCTCCGCGAACGCCAGCGGGACGTCGAGGACATCGAGGCTCGCATGATGCGAATCCTGCTGGGATGCGGCGATTCGGCGTTCGAGCACGTCACAAGTCCCGTTATTGTTGTGGCAGACGACCTCACTCCGTCCGAGACCGTAACTTTCCCCCGCGAGCTGATTCTCGGCTTCGCCACGAATCGCGGCTCCGCTACGTCGCACGCGGCCCTGCTCGCCCGTGCGTTGGGGATTCCGGCGGTGGTGGGACTTGGCGACATTACATCCCGCGTTCAGGCAGGCGACATCATTCAGCTGGACGGCTCGACTGGCGTCGTCACCGTCAACCCGGACGCGCAGACGCGCGCCGCTTTCGACCGCCATGCGAAGAGCGAACAGGAGCTGCTCGCGCGCATTGAGAAGGATGACGTGGATGCAAGGGGAACATCCGTGCCGTCCGTGCGGCTGTGTGCGAACGTGCAGCCGGGCGTGTCGATCAAAGACCTTTCTTCATACGGTGCGCAGGGCATAGGGCTCTACCGCAGCGAGTACCTCTGGCTGGGCGGGGAGGCTGATCCCGACGAAGAAGAGCAGGTCGCCGCCTATTCCGAGGCCGCTCGGACGGCGGCGGAACTCGGTGCCGACGCGCGAGTCGTCTTCCGCGTTCTTGATCTCGGCGGGGACAAGATGCAGCGCGGACAGCGCGTCCACGAGTCCAACCCGTTCCTCGGCAACCGGTCCATCCGCTACCTGCTTTCGCACCGCGAAGTGTTCCACGTGCAGTTGCGCGCCATCCTGCGCGCGAGCGTGCAGGGACCAAGCGCAGTGATGTACCCCATGATCGCCACCCTTGATGAACTGCGCGAGGCGAATGCGGAGTTAGTCCGGGCGATGGAGTCCCTGCGCGCCGATGGCGTCCCGTTTGACGCGAAGATTCCGCGCGGCATGATGGTAGAGGTGCCGTCCGCAGCGCTGAACGCGGACGCCTTCGCGAAGGAATGTGACTTTTTCTCCATTGGCACGAACGATCTTGTCCAATATACGATGGCGGCGGACCGCGCGAACGAGCGAGTCTCGTACCTCTACCAGCCGGCGAATCCTGCCGTAATCAGGCTTGTGGACATGACGGTGCGTGCTGCGCGCGCAACTGGAATCCCAGTGGCTGTGTGCGGTGAGTCGGCCTCCGACCCGGTGCTGGGCGTCCTCTGGATGGGCCTTGGCGTGACGGAGCTTTCCATGAGCGCGGGCTACATTCCGCCGATTCGGAAGGTGCTTCAGGCGGTTTCTGCGGACGATGCGCGCGCACTTGCGGAGCGTGTGCTGGGGTACGGATCGTCCCGTACGGCGGCGGAGATCTACGCTGAGTGCCGCGCGCTGGTGCTCTCGAAAGTCCCAGAGTTCGAGGAAATGCAGTCGTTTTTCACCGCTGGCTGACGCTAGTTTGGTCTTCGCCGGGGCCTTCTGTCCCGTCCGTTTTGAAATTCTAGGATTTCGCGCTTGAATTTGCCGGGGAATAATCCTATAATAAACATTCATTTTTCATCCAACCCGAAGAAGGAAAAAAGAGAACATGGCTAAGAAGATCATGGTCGACGGCAACACCGCGGCCGCTCAGATCGCCTTCGCGTGCAGCGAAGTGGCGGCGATCTACCCGATCACCCCGTCATCGCCGATGGCGGAAACGTGCGACGAACTGGCTGCGCACGCCAAGACGAACATCTGGGGCTCAATCCCCTCGATCGTCGAGATGGAGTCCGAAGGCGGCGCCGCCGGCGCGGTGCACGGTTCGCTCACGACCGGCTCGCTCACCACGACGTTCACGGCTTCGCAGGGCCTCCTGCTGATGATCCCGAACATGTACAAGATCGCGGGCGAACTCACCCCGACCGTGTTCCACGTGTCCGCGCGCTCCCTCGCGTGCCAGGGCCTCTGCATCTTCGGCGACCAGGGCGACGTGATGGCGTGCCGCCAGACGGGCTTCGCGATGCTCTGCTCCAACTCCGTGCAGGAAGCGCACGACATGGCGATGGTCGCCCATGCGTCCACGCTGAAGATCGACGAGATACCGATGGAGACGATCCGCGCGATGATCGACGACAAGTACGTCGAGGCCTTCCGCGCGCGCGCCCTCGACCCCGAGCATCCCACGATGCGCGGCACGGCGCAGAACCCCGACGTCAACTTCCAGGGCCGCGAGAGCTGCGAGAAGTACTACGAGGCGGCGCCGGCGATCGTCCAGAAGTACATGGACAAGCTCGCCGAGCTGACGGGCCGCAAGTACAAGCTCTACGACTACGTGGGCGCGCCCGACGCCGAGTACATCACGATCGCGATGGGCTCCGGCTGCGACACGCTGCACGAGACGGTCGACGCGCTCCTCAAGGAGGGCAAGAAGGTCGGCCTCATCAAGGTGCACCTCTACCGTCCGTTCTCCATGAAGGACTTCGTCGCCGCCATCCCGGCCACGGTCAAGTGCATCACGGTGCTCGACCGCACGAAGGAGCCCGGCGCGAACGACCCGCTCTACCTCGACGTCTGCGCCGCGATCGGCCAGGCCAAGCAGGACGGCATCATCTCCTTCGCGTATCCCAAGGTCCTCGCCGGCCGCTACGGCATCGGCTCGAAGGACTTCACGCCGCAGATGTGCAAGAAGATCTACGACAACATGCTCGAGGCGAAGCCGCTCGACCACTTCGTCGTGGGCATCGTCGACGACGTCACGGGCCGCTACCTCCTCGGCGACGACTCGTTCGTCGTGCCGAAGGGCGACCGCAAGGAGTGCATGTTCTGGGGCCTCGGCGCCGACGGCACGGTGGGCGCGAACAAGAACTCCATCAAGATCATCGGCAACTACACC
>CACZAK010000043.1 GCA_902779075.1 uncultured bacterium
GGTCATGACGGTTGTCGGGACGCGTCCCGAGATCATCCGCCTCGCGTGTGTGATGAAGGCGCTGGAGGCGAGTCCGGCGATCGACCACGTGCTCGTCCATACGGGACAGAACTACGATTACGAGCTGAACGAGGTGTTCTTCAAGGACCTCGGTCTGCGAAAACCCGACCACTTCCTGAGCGCGGCGGGACGCAACGCCACGGAGACGGCGGGGAAAATCCTTGAGGCGATCGACCCCGTGTTGGAGACGGTGAAGCCGGACGCGTTTCTCGTCCTGGGCGACACGAACTCGTGTCTCTGCACGATCGCGGCGAAGAAGCGCCATATCCCGATCTTCCACATGGAGGCGGGCAACCGCTGCTTCGACCAGCGCGTTCCCGAGGAGTCGAACCGCAAGATCGTCGATCACATCAGCGACATCAACCTCTGCTACAGCGACATCGCCCGCGAGTACCTGTTGCGCGAGGGCCTGCCGCCGGACCAGGTGATCAAGACAGGCAGCCCGATGTGCGAGGTGCTCGCCGCGCAGATGCCGAAGGTGAAGCGCAGCGCCGCGAAGGTGCTGAAGGCGAACGGCGTCGCGAAGGGGAAGTACTTCGTCGTGAGCGCACACCGCGAGGAGAACATCGCGGAGGAGCGTCATTTCATCGGACTCGTCGAGGCGCTGAACGAGATCGCCGCGACGTACAAGCTGCCGATCATCGTCTCCACGCACCCGCGTACGCGCAAGATGATCGAGAAGAAGGGCGTGACGTTCGACAAGCTCGTGAGGCTGATGAAGCCGATGGGCCTCACGGAGTACCTCGCCCTCCAGCTGAACGCGAAGGCTGTGCTGAGCGATTCGGGCACGATCAGCGAGGAGTCGAGCATCCTCGGCTTCCCGGCGCTCAACCTGCGCGAGGCGCATGAGCGTCCGGAGGCGATGGAAGAGGCGGCCGTGATCATGACGGGGCTTTCGAAGGAGCGCATCCTCCAGGGCCTTGCGCAGCTGACGGTGTGCGGTCCGGTGCGCCACGTGGCGGACTACTCCATGCCGAACGTGGGCGAGAAGGTGGTGAAGATCATCCTCTCCTACACCGACTACATCCGCCGCCGCGTGTGGATGGAAGTATAAGATGTGGCAACGACCGGCCACATCGAACATCTGCGCGAATGGTGCGAGGCGAACGGCCGATGCGGAGATGCCGATACTGAAGGCGGGATGATTGCGCTTCCGTTCAACATCCCCCTCCGCGCCTGATTGGACAATCGACTGGAAGGGGATCACAGTCTCATCGTTCGGGGCGGTTTTGGAGAGATCGCTATCTAGTTGTCGGTCATCTAGCGGAATACGTGAGAAAATCGACCGAGGAGTTTGGGATTACCAGAACACGCGGACGCGCACGCCTTTGACCTTGCGTTCGGGGATGCGCGGGCGCATGTAGAAGCGTTTCGTGTGCTTTAGGTGGGGGAAGTACGGTTGCACGAGGTGGCCTTCCTCCATTGGAACGATCACGACCGTTGGCTTGATGCTGGTCTCGGCAAGGCGCTTGAGATCGTCAAAGGAATCCCAGTAGCCCGTCATGTTTTCGTATGGGCGGTTGTACCACGGGAAGGGCCACGTATCGGCGGCGGGCAGGGCTACGGCGATGAAGGGTGATTGGTTCGTGGCGGAGGACATTGCGGAGGCGACCGTTTGGGCGAGTCCCTTCACTTCGGGCGACGCGGCTGCGTAGTTACAGGGATTCGCCGTGGAATCGGGATCGCGGTTCATCCGCACGAGCGCGGGGACGTTGAACGCCAGGAGAAGCGCGGGGAGAACTGCGAGAGGAATCCATTTGAAACGGGGTAGCGCCTCTGCCGTGCAGGCGAGTCCAAGTACCGAGGCGAGTACAAGCGGCATCTCGATCTGCACTACGCACCACGGCGTCTTGTACGGGATCAGCGAGTAGATGGCGAGCGTGGCAAGCGCGTAGCAGAGCGTGAAGCGGAATGCCCGCGATGTTGTTTTGGACGCTCGACGCCATGCGGCAAACGCGCCGCAGGATACCGAGACGAGGAATAAGAAGAGCATACCGGAATTGCCATCATAGAGCCAGCGGAAGTACTGCCACCAGGGATGGACGTGCCAGTTCGCGCCCGTTGAGGCCGTCGCATCGCCGGCGGCGCGTCCGAGGTAGGAGAGAGGGGCGGCGATGAAGGCGTTGTAGACGCCGTGGAAGTCATGTCCGAAATCTGAGTAGAGAATGAATGCGACGATGAGGAAACCGAGGATTGCCAAGATGACATCGCGCGTGCGTGCGCGCACGGCGTCGAATGACATTCGTTTGACGATGAACGGGGTGGTGGCGATGGCGGCTGCGGCAAATGAAATCAGGCATGTCTCCTTCGTGGCGAAGGCGAGTGCGGTTACAGTTCCAAAGAAAAGAGCCCATGTGCCCGTCTTCCATTTCGTTCCGGGGCAGAGGTAGCCCGTCCCGGCCCAGAACATCATGACGAGAAAACATGCGAGGAGTATTTCCTGAATGAAGTCGGTGGCGAAGAAGGCGAAGAAGGGGGACGTGCCAAGCAGCACGGCGAACACCAGACCGGGGAAGAAGCTTTTCGTGAGGCGCTTTAGGGCGAAGAAGCCGAAGACTAGCGCAAGGACCGCGAATACAAGGGGCGTGCAGCGCAGGAGCGTACCGTCGAGCGAGGCGGTTTCGCCATGGCCGGCCGCCCTCTGGAGGGCGGCGGCGGCGTAATAGAGCGTGGGACCATGGTGGTCCTGCGGCTGGTACGTGTATCGGCCGGTCTCGATGAGGCGTCCCGTGGTGAAGGCCTGGTTGGCCTCGTCGGGATGGAATGTGCGGTCGAAAACCATCAGGGACGGAGTTTGCGGTAGAGGCTCTTCCAGGGCTCCTGTCCGATTACTGACCTCACGCGCGCGGGATCGAGCTGCGCGGCCGTCTGCAAGGCCTCACGCGCCTCCTTTGTGTTGCCGGCCTGGACGCAGACGAGGGCAGCTTGGAGATAGGCGTCGGGATTCCTCGAGGCGCGCGCGTATTCCAAGTAGCACTTTTGTGCGTCCTCCAGTGCATTGCAGCGGATGAACAGCTCTCCCAGGTGGGCTATATCGTTCCAGGAAATGCCCTTGCGCCGCTGGAGCGGCTGCAGGAGCTTGCCGAGGACATACGGCGCGTATGTGGTGGAGTCGATCTTCAGGAGCAGTTCCGCCGCCGTGAAGATGCTAGACGGATTGGCCCTGTCCGCCATGGGCAGCGCTGCGCTTATGGCCTGGACGGCCGCGTCCGGCTTTTCGCACTTGTCTAGGAGGTCGGCGTACTGGATGAGCGAGTCGAAGTTCGATGCCTCGGGGAATTTCATTAGGGTTTTTACGACCTCAGCACACTCATCCTTCCGTCCGCCCTGGGCGAGCATGAGCGCAGCGGCGTGCAGTCTTTCATACTTGTTGGCTTCAGGGAACTTCAAGGCGTCCACGATGTTCTTTGCCGCCTGCTGGTAACTGCGGAGACGCTGGAAGATCATGGCCGAGCGCCAGAGGCGGTCGTAGCTGTTCGCATGTGCTGGGTTGCTCTGGAGCAAGGCGACGGATTGGTATGCGAGCTGCACGCGGCCGAAGATGAGGTTTGCCTCTGCGTATGCGAGCCTGGCCTCCGCGAGGGCGTCCAGCTCGTTTTCGGAGAGCTTCTTCAGTACCTCGGCGGGGAATGGCGCGCGCGTGACGTCTGGCTTTTTCCCCTCAGGCATGTGCTTGACGAGAAGGGCGTTCATCGTCGCCATGGCGTCAAGCGCGGCCTGTGCGTGCTTACGTATGTCCTTCGTCCGGGAGTTGTTGGGGTCTACGCGGTCGGTGTAGCATACCATGTCCAGGATCGCGTCCCACTTGCTGGCCGTGCCGAGGATATCCTGGATATAGCGGAACGTGGCCTCGGGCGAGGCGGGGTAGAGGGAAACGGCTTCGCGGAAGGCCTGTGCCGCTAGCCCGTTGTACTTCTGGAAGTCGCCGTCGCTGCGTGTCTTGTAGCGGGAGTCGGAGTAGAGTCCGGCGATGGCAGCGCGGAGCTTGGAGAAGCTCTTCTGCGCGGGGAAGTCACGTCGGAAGGCTGGATCCTTCAGCAGACGGCGCGTGTACCAGTCCCAGAACTCCATGTCGTTGCGGATGATGGAGTCGTTCAGGGCGTTCTCCTCGGCGTTGATCTTCATGATCAGGCCGTGCGGCGTGAGGAAGGGGTACATCCACTTGATGACGTAGCTTTCCTCCACGTAGAAGTCGCGACGGAGGCGCTCGTGGTCGAACATCTTCCTGGTGAGGATGCCGTTGATGTCCATCACGCTCAGCGCGCCCGTGACCTGGACGCGTCCGTTTTCCGTGACCACGCCCTTTGCGGCGCGCTCCTCGGGCGACAAGCTGGTAACGTACTCGGAGAACGCGGCGGCGGAATCGTCCTTGGACGGAATCCAGATGTCGTCGCCGTAGAGGTCGCGTTCGACGCTCATGTAGGTGTCGTCGGCGAGGGCGTTCTGCGTGATGAGGTACACGTCGGGACGCACGTTGGCGGAGTAGATCATGTAGGTGGGGACGAAACGCCCCGGGTCGGTGCCGCCGAAGAAGACGGCCGACGGTCCCATCTCCTCGGGCCAGAGCGGGTTCGGGAGCGGCTCCTCGTCGGGCGAGAGTTCTTCGCGTATCGCGTTCGCGCCGCGCAGCTGGTAGTTGCCGAACTGCCAGCCGAAGGTGTGGCCGTTCTGCTCGGCCGAGCCCATGGCGAAGACGAGCTTGTCGTTCGAGTAGTTCTCGTATATCGGGATGAGGGCCGTGCAGGCCGCGCCGGCGCAGAGGATGGCGAAACAGATGCGCTGCGCGGAGTCGTTGTTGTCGAACAGCTTCTTCACGATGCGGTTCGCCACTACGAGGCCCACTACGAGGCCGTATCCGATCCAGAGAGAGAACATGCCGTGCGAGGAGATGAACTTGACCTTCTGGATGAAGCCGTCCTGGATGTCGCCCTTGACATTGGCGAGGGCGACGAGGAAGAACGACATGATGGCGAAGCAGGAGCCGATTGCGATGAGCCACTGCTGCGTGATGTCGTCCGCGAGGAACCTTACGCGCAGCGGGGCGTCTGGGTTCTCGGGCAGCACGTCTTTCCCGCGCAGCTGGCGGATGATCACGAGCGTCTGGCGCACGAGCATCGCGCCCACTCCCACGAAGGCCGTGAGCGCCATGACGAGAAGGAGGTATTTATCGACGCGGCCAGGCACTTCACCAGCGAACAGTTCGGAGAACACGATGACGAGCGCGGCCGTGACCACGTAGAAGCCCACGGCGATGCTGGCCGCGTGTATCGTGACGAGCTTCTCCTTAGTCTTCACCAGACCCCTCCAGAGGGCAAACGGGATGAGCGCCAGCGCGGCGGCGACGAGCGTGAACTGCATGCGGAGGTCCTGGAAGTAGAAGCCCATCTGTTTGCAGAACAGGTCGAATCCATCGCTGGTGAAGATGGACGGCATCTTGATGGCTTCGTACTGTCCGCGCAGGATTGCGTGCTTGAATCCCTCCCATGTGCGCGGATAGCCCCAGTTCATCGGCGGGTTGCGTAGGTCCGAGACGATCGGCATGTAGGCGTAGAAGCTCACGCCGAGTTCGGCGAAGAACATCGCCGGGCCGATTGCCCTGCCGTTCGGCAACGCGACGGTGGCGAGGCCGAGAATGACGAAATTCCAGATGCAGGGCCAGTAGAACCACCAGGTGGTCGGATGCGTGAGGCCGTTCATCGCGCCCTTGGAGAGGAGGATGAATACGACGAGCTGGACGGACGCGACGGGAACCGCGAAGGCGAGTCCGCGCTTGCGTGGGGTGAGCAGCGAAAGACCCACGAGCAGGGTGATTCCCATGAGCAGCATGAGAGTGGGCTTCAGCCAGCTGAACGCCTCGCCACGGTATCCGGCGCTCCCCGCGGCCTTTATGCCGGCGGCTACGGACACAGCGATGAAGGCGCAGAAACCGGCGCCCGCGAGCCATCCCCATACGCGGCGGTCGGAGAGCGGCGCGTCAGCCGGAGCGAACACTGCGCCCAGCGACAGGACGCACGTCGCCGCCAGGAACAGGGCTATCCAGGCGTACTGCGACGGGGCGAGGAGCGGTGCGAAGTCCGGGTTGGCCCACGTTTCCTTTCCACCTGTGAGAATGGCCAGCAGGATGAGGGCTGCGCCAGCAAGTCCCGTGCCGACCGCGCCGATGAGTACGACGTCCTGCCGCTGCTTGCGCAAGGCGAGCACTTTTCCGACGATCGGCGCCGCGATAATGAACGCGAAGGCGAGCCAGAGCAGTATCTCGTTCGGGCAGCTCTGCGTGGACATGACTGGGTCGAACTTGTTGATCACGTCCGCGGCCATCCCCGCCGAGGCGCGCAGCTTGCTGCCTATCTGCAACACCTGCGCCGTGAGCGCGACGGGAATGAGGATGAGCACGAAGTCGCGGAACAGACGGATGTCCTTGAAGAAGATGATCACGGCGAGCGGCAGCGCGGCCATGAGCAGCACCTGGTAGTTCGTGAGGCCAAGGCCGAAGATGAACGCCGTAAGCCAGAGGATCTTGTGCGACGGCTGGCGCATCCAGCGGTAGGAGAGCAGGAACACGGCCATCAGGAAGAGGGCGTTGAGCGAGTAGATCTCCACGATAGTGGACTGCGACCACTCTACCGGCGAGAACGCGAAGAGGAGCGCGCCGCCGAGGCCGCCCGCAAAGCTCATGAGCGCATGGCGCTGTGCCGCATCCGCAGGAGGGACGCGCCCCGTCGCGTCCGAATCCATTGAGTCGAGCATGTCGCTCCCGGACCGGCAGATGAGCATTGCGGTGCACCCGGCCGCGAACGCGCCGGCGACGGCGGAGAACAGCGACACTGCCCAGGCGGGCGTGGGCTGGCCCATGTATGTGACCCATGAGAACACGCGGCAGAAGATCCAGCAGCAGAGCGTCCAGAACGGATAGCCCGGAGGGTGCGGCACGCCGAGGTGGTCGGCCGCCGTGGCGAGTTCGCCGGAGTCCTCAAGTCCCACCGATGGGCCGAGGGTGAAGAAATACACGAGGAATGATATCGCCGTGGCGCTCCAGAACGCCGTCCAGTCGATGCGGCGGAAAAATGCGCCGGGCTTCCTCGTTTCCGTTGAGAACAGTTTTTTTAGCATGGTTGTTTTGTCCTTGGTTTTGAAATGGTGCGGAGGAGCTCGGAGACGACGAGCGCGTCGCCGGCGTCCGACGAAACTAGTTTCTCTCGCGCGGCGAGCATGCGGTAGCGCGCTACGCGCAGTTCGGTGAGCGTGAAGGGGATTGCGCGCCGTACTGCGTTCTTGACGGCCCAGGAATTCTTCGCCGTAGTCGGCCCGAAGCCTGCTGCGTCAAGCGCCTCGCGCGCGGCGGGGGGCATCTTGTCGGACCAGCGGCCCCACTTGTCGAGCCAGCCGTGGTCGAGTGCGTCGCGGCATACGATTGCCTCGCGGAAGTACTTCTCCATGACCGTGGCGATGAGGATGCCCGCGCCGTCCTTTTCGTACGGGGCGAGCGCCTTGAGGAGCGCGGACGGACTACGCTGGGAGACGGCGTCGTGGATTGCCCAAAGCTCCGGCTCGTCGCCTCCCACGGACGTGACGGCGGCGACGTCTTCCGTCGTCACCTCGTTGCGCTCCGTGCCTAGGTAGGCCCGCATCTTCTGTAGCTCGGAGACGATCGTGCGCGTATCGGACCCGACTTTTGCGAGGAACGCCTGGTCTGCGCCCGGAGCGAAGGTGAGCTTCTCGTCGTCCGCGAGGTCAGGCAGGCGCAGGAGCGCATCCTGCGCGCGGTCCTTGCCCTTGCCGCCGCCGAACTCCACGACGTGCGCAATCGTCTTGAGCCGCTTCGCGAAGATGCTTGCCATGAGGAGCTTCGTGGCGGTGATAACGAGCACCTGGTTGGAGGGAAGGGGCGAGGCGACGAGGTTTTCGGAAAACTTGTCGAGTGCGGCTTTTACGTCTTCGGAGAGGCGGCCCCCCACGCCGCCACCCGGAAGGAACGTCACGCCGCGCCACCAGGTGAGTTTCACGGGGTCAAGGAAGGGCGGCGTCTGGATGGAGGCAGTGCATTCACGCAGGGAGGCAAGCTGCGCGTCCATGTTCTCCGCTTCGCCCGACACCGTCTCGACTGCCGTCGCGCGCAGTTCGGACGGCACGGCCGCCTCGATGACGCGATGCGCGGCCGCATCGACGAGGTAGGAGTCCTCGCCGACGAAGAGATGGATGTTGGGGGTTGCAGCCATTGAAAGCCTAGCTATTTCAGATGATCGTCGGACGGATTGTCGTGCAGCCGATCGCGGCGAGCACCTCAGTGAGGCGCGCATACTGCGCGTCGTCCTCGTAGGTACCCACGATGGCGCCGCCCGAGCCGGCGAACTTGGCGGAGGCGCCCGCGCCGCGGGCTGTCATCACCATGCGGCGGTTGGCGGCGGCGACGTTGAAGATGCGGTCGCGCAGGTCGAAGTTCGCGTTGACGAGCTCGGGAAGGGCGTCCTTCCGCCCTGCGACGAGCGCATCGCGACCCTGCTGGGCGATGTCCGCGAATTCCGACATCGCGGCCACGATGTCCGGCTTCTTCTCCTCAAAGAGGACGCGGAGCTTCTTGTGGTAGGTGCCAGAGATCTCTGCGCGGTTGGGGTCGTATGCCACGTAGAGGTTCGGCAGAAGCGTCGGGTCGAGCCGTTCGTAGCGCCCGTGTCCCTTGGACTCTACGAGCGCCTTGTCGAAATCCATGAACACGCACCCGCCGTACATCTGGATCACGCGGTCCTGGAGACCGCACTGGATGCCGAGTTCGTCGCGTTCCGCCTCCAGGCAGAGCGTGGGTGCGTATTCGAGGGGCACCTCCACGCCGTAGAACTGCTGGAGTGCCTTGAGCATGGCCGTGCAGATTGCGGACGAACCAGAAAGGCCCACGAGGCGGGGAATGTTCGATGTATAGCGAACTGTGAAGTTCTTCTGCGGTAGGGCGAATCCGTTGTCGCGGCAATATAGGAAGAAGAGCTTGGTGACGGCCTTCAGCAGGCGGATGCCGCCATAGTAGCCGAAGAGCTGGATTTCCTTTAGGAGGTCGTCAGGCGAGTCGAAGGTTGAGTCATCCACTTCACCCGGCACGAAGCCGAGTTCGGGCGTTTCATACAGCGTCACTTCGGCTGAAAAATCACTGAAGGCGAACGAAATCGTCTTGCCGAAATAGCCATCGGACGGGTTCCCGAGGAAACCCGCGCGCGCGTAGGATCTGGTGCGTATGAGCATGTCGTTCCTTTTTTCTCTTTTGCGCTGTATATTATACCATAAATTCGCGCGCGCGTGTAGCGCATACGATGGAGTTTTGGTATAATTGTGCCATAAAAACACACCTCCAAAAGAAGACAAAGGAGCAAACATGGCAGCAACAAAGAGAGCGAAGATGAACCTTAAAATCTGGCCTCGAACGGTAATTGCGAATTGAACGCCCGCTCACCGGCAAGACGATCTGAAAATCTCCGTATGGCAACCGCACCCTACACCGCCGTAATGGCCGTATGTTTTTCCGTACTTGCCACTGCGGCGTCGTTTGGCGGAAATCCGCTCGCCCATCCGGCCCTGAATCCCGTCACGCCGCTGCCGACGCCATCGCATCCGCCAGTCACGCTCGTGTCGGGGGGCGTGCCGCAGTTCGTGCTCATGTGGGACTCCGCAGCCGCGCGGGCGCGCGATGCATCCGGGCGAGAGCTCCGGTCTGTGCGCGAGGCCGTGCGCACGCTGCGGCGCGAAATCGGCCTCTGCACGGGCAAGGAGGTGGAGGTGGTGGATACGGGCGGGACGCCCGTATCGCAACTGCGGGCACGGAGGCCCGCCACCCCGAAGGATGTGCGGGCGGTCATTCTTGTGGGCGCGCCAGGAATCGATTCGTCAAGTCTTCCTCCGGAAGGGTTCGTCGTCACGACATGCTCGAATGGCGTGAGGATCGCTGGGGCGACGCTCTGGGGTGCGTACGATTTCATCGAGCGTTTTCTCGGTTGCCGCTACTATTATCCTGGGCCGGACGGCAGCGTGCGCCCGTCGTGTACGAACCTGGTGCTGGCGCCATGTGCATATACGGACGCTCCGCGCTTCCGCAACCGCGACGGTGGATTCAATCCCGACCTCGCCACCGTCTCACGCACGCTCGGAACGCCGCTCGTGCGTGCCAGCATTTCAGACTGGCGTGCCGCCTCGCGTCTCGCGCGCACGGTTTCGTTCAGTGCGAACCACTCGCCAGAACCATGCGCGTGGGCGTCGTCGCACCCTGAGTGGATAGGGCTTTCGTTCCTCCGCCGTCCCGACGGCGGATTCTACTACTGCCCCACGAACCACATGAAGAACTACTTTGACGTGACGAACCTGGATTTCGCAGATGCCCTTGTGGAGGGGCTTGCGCGCGACGACACGCCGGAAGGGCACCGTAGGCAGGGATTCACCATCTGCGACGCGCGTACCGTGGTGTTCGGACAGTGCGACTCCTTCCGAACTCTTGAGGAGATGCGTGCGAACCCAGTCGTGAAGCGAGAGGGTCTCATCACCGACGCGAACGTTGCTCTGGGGCCGTGCGGTTACTTTTCGGACATCTACGGGCGCTTCTACCAACGTCTCGCCGAGCGTCTCAACGAATGTCTGCCGGGGCGTCGGCTGATCCTAATGCCGTACGCAGGATGTACGTACGCGCCCACGCAGGAACGTTTCCGGCGTCTGCCCGACAACGTGGAACTCTGCGTGTGCCTGCCGAAAGTGCCGCGCTTCATCCGCAACCAGCAGGTACGCGACCTCATGGTGCGCGAACTCCACCGCTGGACCGAGGTGATCGGGGGACGTCCCGTCCAGCAAATATGGACCTACAACGCCTTCAACAGCCCGTTCGAACAGGCCGTGGCGAACGAGTTCCTGCCAGAGACGATAGCGGCTTTCGGAAAAGACCTTGGCGAGACGGGGATCATCGTAGACCTCGGGCTCTATCCTGTTACGTTGCCCGGCCAGTGCATTCCGTTTCATTTCTACTACGAGACGTACTGTGCATTCCGCGCGCTGTGGGGCGGGGCGCGTTTCAATCCGGAAGCGGCGCTTGACGAGCACTGGACGCTGTTCTACGGCTCGGAGGCCGGTACGCACCTGCGCGAGCTACATCGCATTTTGAAGGATGCTTTTCTTGCGGTGAGCGTGCCAGCGACGCGGGTGCGGTCGCTCTATCCCGTAGAGACGCTCGATCGCATTGAGGCGGAGCTTGCCGCTGCGCGGCGCATCCTTGAGCATGACAAGTCCGCCCCAGCATGGCGACGTTTCCGCCTGATGGCGCATCCGCTTGAGTGGGAACTTGACCGCCAGCGGCGTCGGCACGCCGTACCGGAACCGCGCAAGGGGGTTTACTTTGTAGCTGGCGAGGAGCCGCCGCCATGATTTTTGAAATAACTCTGTTAATTTCGCATTGCTTTTGGCGGCGGGGTTCGGTATACTACATGCCATCCATTTGTCCACAAAAGAAACAGAAAAAGGAGTATAAGAAATGCGTCAGTTCGCTTGCGCGTTCATTGTTTGCGCAGTTGCGTCCGCCTTCGCGGCGGCGCCCACGGTCCATGTCACCAAGGAGGGCGCGAGCCGCGTGGTCGTGTCCATAGAGACGGCAGGCGGCGCGTCCGCCGCCGCGTACAACAGGTCCCTCCAGAGGAATCTGGAGCTGACGGGGTATTTCCAGGTGGGGCCCAACGGACAGATTCGCGTCACTGGCGTGCCTGGCCGCACGGTTACGGCTACGGGCGCCGGCAAGCAGGTGGCGCTCTCGGCTCCGGTTTCCGATGACAAGTCGGCGCGCATGGCCGCGCGCCAGATGTCTGACGCGATCGTTCAGGCGCATACGGGCAAGCCTGGCTTCGCGATGGACCGCATCGCGTTTGTGAACCGCAAGGGGCCGGACAACGCGGAGCTCTACATGTGCTTCCCCGACGGCTACGACATCCGCGAGCTCACGAGCGACCGGCGCGCGGTAGTCGGTCCGCGCTGGGCGCCGAACAAGAACGACATCTACTACACTGGCTTCCTGCAGCGCACGCCGCTCGTCTACCGCCTCGACGCGGCGACGGGCCGTCGTTCCCTGCTCGCGCAGTTCAAGGGCCTTGCGACCGGCGCGGCGGTGTCGCCCGACGGCAAGTCGTGCGCGATCGTGCTCTCCTACCAGGGGAATCCCGAGCTGTACGTGCTCGACTTCGCCACTAAGCGCGTCGCGCGCATGACGCGCACGGTGAAGGCCTCGGAGGCGTCGCCCTGCTGGAGCCCCGATGGCAGCAAGATCGCATACGTGAGCGACGAGACGCGCCATCCGCAGGTCTACATCGTTGACGTCTCCACGCGCAAGTCCCGCCGCATCACGAACATGGGCGGCGAGAACACGAACCCCGACTGGGGCGCGGACGGCATGCTCACCTGGTGCACGAAGCGCGGCGGGCAGAACTACGTGGCGGTGATGAATCCCGCGCAGGGCGAAGGTTCCGCCCGTCTCGTGACGGACGGCGGCTCCTGGGAGCACCCCAGCTGGGCGGCTGACTGCCGTCACATAGTCGCCTCGCGCGACCAGGCTCTCTTCATCATCGACACCGCGCCTGACGGCGACCGTCCGACTCGTCTTTTCCGCAATGGCGGCAACTGGATGAATCCTGCGTGGAGCCGGTGAGCGAGTGGGAAATGTAAAGTGTAAAATGTAAAGTGTAAAATGTAAAGTGTAAAGTGCAAAGCGGAGAATGTGAAATGGTGAATAGGCGGGAATTTTTGGCATTGGCGGCGGGTGCGTGCGCGTGGACGGGATTGGCCGGCACTGGAAAGAAGGGGCGCATCCTGTTCGGCGCATGTCGCGGACCGAAGGACGTTCCGCTGCTCAAGAAGGCGGGCTACGATTTCTGGGAGTGGGGTGCGTCCTCCGCGTTCATCCCGGACGAGCCGAACGCCGACAAGTGGGCGAAGCGCCGTGACGAGATTCTCGCCGCTCCGCTGCCGCTCCGCTCCTGCAACGGCTTCATCCCGGGCAAGTTCCGCCTTACGGGACCGAAGGCCAAATTCGCGCCGGCCCTTGACTACGCGGAGAGGGTGCTCCGCCGTGCGGAAGAGGTCGGCGTGAAGACCATCGTGTTCGGGTCCGGCGGCGCGCGGAACCTTCCGAAGGAGCTTGTGAAGGCAGACCCCTCCGCCGTCGAGAGGGGAGTGAAGCAATATTCCGATTTCTGCGCGGAGCTCGCGAAGCGCGTTGCGGACCTCAAGACGGTTCAGGTGGTCATCGAGCCGCTGCGCCCGAAGGAGTCGAACGTCGTCAACTTCGTCTGGCAGGGCAAGAAGATCGTGGACGAGGTCAATTCGCCGCGCATCCAGCTGCTTGCGGACATCTACCACATGATCGAGGGCGGCGAATCCGCTGATTCGATAGTCAAGGCCGGCGGATGCCTCAAGCACTGCCACATCGCCACGAAGGGCAAGCGCTCCTATCCCGGGGCGAATGACACGGAGGTGTTTCTTCCGTACTTCGCCGCGCTCAAGCGCATCGGCTACACGGGCGGCGTCTCGTGCGAATGCGGCTGGGGCAACAAGGCGGATCTTGAGAAGAACATCCATACGGCCATCGCCACGATGAAAGACCTTGAGGCGCGCGCATAGCGCAACGGCCAGCGGGACGGGCGCATGAACTTGTGCCTATTCTTTGAGGGGACCGGGCAGGGCGTCGCGGGAAAGATCACGAACGTGACGCGCCTGCACGGCATCTGCGCCGAGGATACGCGCCAGAGGCTGCACCTTGAGCCGGGACCCGGTACGCGCTTCGGTTCATACGTGCGCGGCAGCCTTGCAGGCGTGGGATGGGAGGATGTCTTCCGCGACGCGCGGCGTTGGTTTGAGGAGAACTATATGTCCTTGCCGCCTGACGACATCGCGACACGCGTGTTTATCTTCGGCTTTTCGCGCGGGGCGCTCATCGCGCGCCATTTTGCGGAATGGCTGGACAAACTTGGCGTTCTGGTTGCCTACCTTGGCTTATGGGACACGGTTGACTCGACGATCGGTTTGGACGTTTCGGAGACGTGTCCCCCAAACGTGAAGCACGCACGTCATGCGGTGGCCAGGGACGAGACGCGGAGGTTCTACCAGTACGTGCCGCTGAAATCCTGTGGAAAAGGCGACGTGGTGGAAGTGGTGTTTCCGGGAAGCCACAGCGACGTGGGCGGGTTGTACGACGACAACCATCTCATGGCGGATCTTGCCCTCGCGTGGGTGGCGGCGGGCGCAAAGAGAGCGGGCATGCGCATCAGGAAAGGCGAGAGCATCGTCCAGCGGCTGGACAAGTCAGCAGTCGTCCTCCACGACTCCCATGCGCTCGTCTCAAATCTCTGGGGCGCATTCGGGCGCATCAAGCGCAATCTCAAGGGTTTGCGCCTCCACCGTCTATGCCGTCATCTTGGCGGAGTATGCGAAAGATGAACGGCAATGAGAATATGAACGAGGAGTCGGAGGCGTATCTTACTACCCAGCTCCTAACCTATCTGGGGAACAAGCGTTCACTCCTGCGGTTCATCGGCGACTGCGTCGATACGGTGAAAAGGGAACTCGGCAAGGACAGGATCACATTCTTTGACGCATTTTCGGGGAGCGGCGTCGTTTCCCGCTTCATGAAGCGGCATGCGTCGCTGATTGTAGCAAACGACCTGGAACGCTACAGCGAAGTCGAGAACAGGTGCTATCTGACGAACCGGTCGTCGATCGACGAAACTGAACTCGATGCAGTTTTCAGGGAATGGACTGCGTATGCGTCCGCGCACAGGGTCGAGGGTTTCATCACAAAACTTTATGCGCCGAAAGATGACGATGCCATCCAAAAGGGAGAGCGCGTGTTCTACACGCACGCAAATGCCGTGACGCTAGATTCCGCGAGGAACGCGCTTGACGCGGTCGTTCCGCCGAAGTATTTCAACTTGCTGCTGGGGCCGCTCCTTGCGGAGGCGTCGATACACGCGAACACGTCCGGCGTCTTCAAGGGGTTCTACAAGAACAGGCGCGGGATAGGCGAATTCGGCGGCGAAGGGAAGAACGCCTGCGCGCGCATCTGCGGAGAGATCCGGCTTCAGAAGCCAGTGCTCTCCAACTTCGACTGCGAAAGCCTCATCCTGCGTGGCGACGCCAACGCGGTCGCTCCTGCAATCGATCCCGTGGACCTCGCCTATTTCGACCCGCCGTACAACCAGCATCCGTACGGATCGAACTACTTCATGCTCAACCTGTTGGCTGAGAACAGGGCACCAGGGAAGATGAGCGCGGTCAGCGGCATTCCCGACGGCTGGAACCATTCCAGGTACAACAGGAAACGCGAGGCGGAGGAGACGCTCTTCGAATTGTTGAGGAACACGCCGGCCAGTTATCTGATGGTGTCCTACAACTCCGAGGGGTTCATCGGGAAGGAGAGCTTCACGGCGTTTCTTGAAACGCTCGGCTCAGTAACGCCGGTGGAGATCGAGTACAACGCATTCAAGGGCAGCCGCAATCTCCGTAGTCGGCCGCTGAAGGTGACGGAATATCTTTTTCTCGTAAAGCGACAGCGGCTTTGCCATCATGGGAACAAAACTATGGTATAATATCGGCACAGGAAGGTTTTCAGATTATGAGGATATTGACCATTCTGGCGCTTGTCGCCCTTGTCGGCTGTTCGGACCGCTCCGCGCAAAGCGTAGATCCGCGCATCGCCGACGCGTCGCGTCCGCTCGTTTTCATCACCAACCCGACGGAGCCGCCGACCTCCTACACGAACGCTTCAGGGGAGGTCGTAGGCACGGACATCGACCTTGCGCGGCGGATCGCAGCGAAGATGAATCGCAAGCTCGTCGTGGAGAAAGTCATGTTCCCCGACATCCTGCCAAGGCTCAAGGCGGGCACGGCTGACTTCGGCATCGCGACAATCACTATAAACGAAGCTCGCCAGCGCGACGTGAACTTCTCGGCGCCGTACGCATTCGGCGGATCGTGCTTCCTGTACAGGAGCGGGGATCCGAAGCCGCGCATGTCGCAGGTCGACACGCTGAACGTAGGGGTCAAGACCGACACCGTGCAGGATTTCTACATCAGCTGCCACGGAGGCGATCCCATGCGCTACAAGGGTCTCGTGGAGGCAGTGGCCGCGCTTGAGAGCGGCGAGATAGACGCCATATTCCTCGACGACATCCCGCTCAGGAAATTGGCAGAGAAATCCAGCGGACGTTTCTCCATTACGCCGTTCGAGACGCGCGATGGATATGGAGTTGCCGTGGACAAGCGGAGGCCCGACGTGCTCGCCGCCGCAAACGCCGTGATCGCGGAGGGGGGTGCGAAATGACCAATCGCCGAAGCCTGAACCTCAAGCTCATATTAAGCGTGCTTGCGGCGTTCCTGCTGTCGCTGGCCTTCTCGTGGTTCCTGCACGACCGTCTATCCGAACGCGACGCGTACGCGCTCATCGACCGCACGTTCGACCATGTGCAGGACGAGCTCGCCGACTGCGTCAACGAACGGCTCGTGCTCGTGTGCATGGCGGCCCGGGAGCAGCTTGAGGACGGACACCCTGACGATCCGGCCTCAATGCAGAAGCTCGCACGCGAGCTGCGCGTCACCGAGGTCAGCATCGCAGACGAGAAGGGCGACATCGTGCGTTCGTCCGTGGACGACTACCTCGCGCGCCCAGGAAGGCCGGCCTTCAACTTCGCCGCAACCGACGACAAGGTCGCAAACGAAATGATGGGCCTCGTAGACGGCAGATACACTGAGTACTGCCAGCCGTTCCGCAGCAACCCTGCGAACGGCAACTGGCGCAAGTTCGTGGGAGTATGGCGGCACGCCGGCGGATTCTTCGAGATCGGATGCGACGCGAAGGCGCTGCAGTCGCTTGCGCGTTCCACCTGCGTGGACCTCTTCCGCAATTGGCACGTCGGCGGAACGGGCGGCATCGTAGTCACCACTCCTTCCGGACTCGTCCTCTCCGACTACGAGGAGCCGAACCGCGAGGGTACGCAGTTCCAGGAACCAGACGGGGATTTCTTCTACTGGAAGCGCAAGGAAATCGAGAGCTTCCCCGTCTACGTGATGATACCGAAGGGATCCGCCGCGGTGCAGCGCGACGTCCTCGTAGGCTCGACGGCCTTGCTGAACGGCGTGGCGCTCGTGTTCGTGGCGCTGCTCGTCGGCTTCGTCATCTCCGCGTTCGTCCGACAGCAGATGCGCGCGCAGGCGGCGAAGGAGATGAAGATGGCGACGGACATCCAGCTCTCTGCGCTGCCGAACGTGTTCCCGCCGTTCCCGGACGAGACGCGCTTCGACATCTGGGCGTCGATGGAGACGGCGAAGGAGGTGGGCGGCGACTTCTACGACTTCTACTTCATCGGGAAGGACCGCCTGCTCTTCCTCGTCGCCGACGTGAGCGGGAAGGGCGTCCCGGCGGCGATGTTCATGATGCGCGCGAAGACGCTCCTCAAGGGCGCCGAACAGACGGGCAAGCCGATCGCGCAGGCGTTCGAGGAGGTGAACGACGCGCTCAGCGAGGGCAATTCCTCCTGCACGTTCGTCACGGCGTGGGCCGGCGAGCTCAACACTCGGACGGGGCACGTGACGTTTGTGAACGCGGGGCACAATCCGCCGGTTGTCCTGCACGGCGGCAAGCCGGAGCTCCTGAAGTCGCGTCCCTCGCTTGCGCTTGGCGCAATGTCTGGAATCCGTTACCGCACCGGCGAGATGTGGCTTAAGCCGGGCGACGAAATCTACCTTTACACGGATGGCATAGTCGAGCAGCCGGACGAATCTGGGAACCTCTACGGAGAGGACAGGATGCTCAAGGTTCTTTCGGATACGACCAAGAATGGAAAAGACGTCCTTGACGCCGTGTTGGCGGACGTGCGCCAGTACGCGGCGGGCGTCGAGCAGGCGGACGACTGCACGCAGCTCCTGATACGCTATCGCGGCGAACCGGACGTAGTCACCCGCGAATACGCTCCGACGATGGAGGATCTTGCACGCGCCACGGACGACCTCGCCGCCGCGCTCAAGCCGGTGCCCGCAAAGGCCAAGAACAAGCTTCTTGTCGCGGCCGACGAAATCTTCGCCAACATCGTGCGCTATTCCGGCGCGACGCGCTGGTCGCTATCCGTCGTGCTCACGCACAATCCGGAGGGAGTGCGCCTGGTCATGTCCGACGACGGGAAGCCATTCGATCCGCTCATCCACCGCGACCCCGACACGACGCTCAGCGCGGCGGAGCGCGAAGTCGGCGGACTCGGTATCTTGATCGTCAAAAAGACGATGTCGCCCGTCACCTACAGGCGGCGCAACGGCAACAACATACTTACAATAGGAAAAGACTATGGAGATTAAAACAACTACAGAAGGAACCCGGATGACCATCGCGGTCAGCGGACGGGTTGACACGGTCACGGCCCCCGAGCTCGAGGCGTCACTGAACTTCGGCGATGCAACTTGCGTGGTGATCGACCTCGCGGGCGTCCCGTACATGAGCTCGGCAGGGCTCCGACTCCTGCTCACCTCGCATAAGAAGATGCTTGCCAAGGGCGGAGAACTGCAGATCGCCAACGCGCAGGAAGCCGTTCGGGAGGTGCTGGACATCACAGGTTTCTCTGGCATCCTCAACCTTGTCTGACCTGCGGCGACTTTTCACGACAAAAACTTATTTGAAATCCCTGTTGCGCCGCGCCGCGAAAAAGGGTAAAATAGTGGCCGTGAAGAAAAGGCTAAAGTACAAGCGCATCCTCCTGAAGCTTTCGGGAGAGGTGCTCGCGAACCGCGAGACGGGCGAGTGCATCGACCCGGCGAAACTCGCGTTCATGGCCGAGCGCGTGAAGAAAATCCACGCCCTTGGTTGCCAGGTCGGCATCGTCCTCGGCGGCGGCAACATCTTCCGCGGGCTTACGGGCTCGACGCAGGGCGTGAACCGCGTGACGGGCGACTCTATGGGAATGCTCGCCACGATCATCAACGGCCTCGCGATGATGAACGCTCTTGAGGCCATCGGCGTGCCCACGCGCGTGATGACGTCCATAGAGATGCCGAAGCTCGCTGAGCCGTTCATCCAGCGCAAGGCTATCCGGCATCTAGAGAAGGGCCGCGTGGTGGTGTTCGCCGGCGGCACCGGAAACCCGTATTTTTCCACGGACTCGGCGGCCGCCCTGCGCGCGAGTGAGATCGGGGCGGACGTGCTCCTGAAGGCCACGAAGGTGGATGGCATCTACACGGCCGATCCGAAGAAGGACCCGAAGGCGAAAAAGTACGGCTCGCTCCGCTACGAGACGGCGCTTGAGAAGCGGCTCAAGGTTATGGACGCGGCGGCGTTCGCGCTGTGCATGGACAACGAGATACCCATCGTTGTGTTCGACTTTTTCGACGGCAACGCGCTCCAGCGCGTCGTGCGCGGCGAGGCGGTGGGCACGCTCGTAAGCGAGAAGGGCTGAGAATTTCAAATCAAGAGAAAGCGGACGCCGGCTGTCCGATGTCGGATGTCCAAGTCAACTTAAGAAAGGCAAAAAGAAAATGGAAACAGTAAGTGAAGTCCTGAACGACGCGACGTCGAAAATCCAGAAGTCCTTCGACGCGCTCAAGGCGCAGTTCGCGGGTCTCCGCACGGGCAAGGCGTCCACTGCGATGGTGGACGGCATACAGGCCGAGGCGTGGGGGTCCAAGCAGCCCCTCAAGAACATCGCCACGATCTCGACGCCTGAGCCGCGCCAGATCAAGATCACGCCGTTCGATCCATCGACGATCGATGGCATCATGAAGGCCATTCTCGCGGCGAACATCGGCGTGACGCCGCAGAGCGATGGCAAGGTGGTCCGCATTACGGTGCCCGAGCTGAACGAGGAGCGCCGCAAGGAGATCGTGAAGGTCGCCAAGAAGCAGGCTGAGGACCAGAAGATCGCGATGCGTAACGTCCGTCGTGATGCGAACGAGGCACTCAAGAAGCTGGAGAAAGACAAGAAGATTTCCGAGGATGACCTCAAGCAGGGGCTCGACAAGGTCCAGAAGGCCACGGACGACGGCATAGCGAAGATCGATGCGGAGTTGAAGTCCAAGGAAGCCGAAGTGATGGCGGTCTGACCCTGCAAAGCAACGACTGTTGACGGGTAACGAGAAGAAGGAGAAGAGCACATGGCAGAAGAAGTTGAAATGACGCCGGTTACGCTAGATGATGCCGCAACCGTTCCGCCCAAGGTTTCTCCGTTTGGCGCGCGCCCTACGGAGACTGCTGCACCAGCGGCAGCGTCGCCAGTACCAGCGGCTCCAGCAGCCGCAGCTCCTGCCGCCGCCGTACCAGCCGCACCGGCCTTGCCCTCATCCGGTGTCTCGACGATAAAGCTCAAGCCCGTGATTCGTAAACCGCAGATCCGCAAGCCGGTCATTGGCGGGGTGAAGCCACCAGCGACAGTAGCGGCAGCAGCGTCTCCGGAGGTCACCAAGAAGGCCACGCAAAGCCTTAAGGCAGTGACGGGGCCAATTCCCATGCAGGCGACTCTGCGTAAGACGGGGATTGTCGCCGAGGGCATCCTCACGCCCGCGCAGCAGCAGGCAGCGAAGTCTAAAACCTCCCGTATCTCGCTTGAATCCGCCATCGGCGTTGCGCCCGTGAAGGAGGCTCCAGCTCCGATGAAGACGATTCGTCTGCGGCGCCCAACGGATCTCAAATCCAATGGACCTGCGCCGCTCGTGTCATCGCAGCCGCCAGTATCGGAACCGCCCGCTGCCCCTGTCGCAGGGTCGGAGGCGTCGACGGAAGGTGAAACTTCCGTTACGCAGAAGAAGACGCTGAAGCTCCACCGTCCTGGCATCGGAATCAAGCGCCCGACAATCTCCTCCGCGCCTGCCGCGTCTGCTGCGCCAGCCGAAGGCGACGTGCCTGAAATGCCCGTGGCGGATATGGCCCCTGTTGGCAACCTCTCTCCCGTCGGAATGGCCGGCGGAGAGTCGGGCAAGTCCGCAGGCGTTCCGGGCTGGGTGGCTGTGATGTCGCTCATTACGTCCATCGCCGCCCTTGCTGCGGTTGGATTCCTGATGTGGCATCTGTGGCAGGAGGGCGTAGGCCCGGTCGCCGGCGCCAACGAGATGCAGTTCATCCAGATGGACTAGGAAAGGCGCGTCATGCGTCGGTTCTGGGCACTCGCTCGGTCGGCCGCGCTGGAGGCGCTGGCTGAGCCGCTTTCTGCAATTCTTTTCCTCGTTGCGCTTCTGGCGGTGCATCTTCTGCCAGTCTTTCACCTGCACCAGTTCGGCGAGGCTGGGCGTCTGTCGCGCGAATGCGGCTTCTCCGCTCTGCTCGTGTTCGGACTCGTGTTTGCCACGTCGGCGGCCGTCCATGCGATTGGACGCGAGCTTGAAAGCGGAACGGCTGCTGCGGCGCTTGCGCGCCCTGTGCCGCGCTCGATGTTCTTCTGCGCGAAGGTCGCCGGAGTGCTGGCCGCGTTCGCGCTGTTCCTTCTCTCCGTGGCAGGGGCAACGCTGCTCTCTGTCGTCACGTCGCAGATGGGACGAATAGTCACGCAGGGCGACGTGCTCGTGTGGGGACCCGGAGTGGCGGCTGGCGCCGGTGGAACGCTGCTTGCGTTTGCGCTTGCGGCGCTGGGGAACGGCATTCTGAGGACGCGCTTCTGCGTTGGGGCTTGTTTGCTGATGGCGCTCGCACAGCCGGTGGCGCTCGCCGGCATCCTGTTTTTCAACCATTCACCTGTGCCATGGACGCTCTTGCCCGCGTTGGGCGTGCTTGCCCTGGGTTGCTCGGTGTTCGTGGTCATGGCGGGCGCACTCGCGGTATGCCTCAAGCCGGCGGCCGTCTCGGCGCTAATGACCGTGGCGGTGCTGCTGTCATTTGTCCGTCCGCTGCGAGCCGTGATGCCGGACATCAACCGCTTTTGGCTTGTCGACGCCTTTACATCAGGCGGGACGATTCCGGCGCGGGAACTTTGCGCTGCCGCAGGGGCTGGCGCGCTGCTGGTCGCGTTTTGGCTTGTCGTCGGCTCCGTGTTGCTTGCGAGAAGGGAGATTCCATGAGCGAACCCGTTGTGGAGATCAAAGGACTGCGAAAGACGTTTCGTGACTTCTGGCTGCGTCCCGTGGCCGAGGCCGTGCGTGGCATAGACCTGACCGTAGAACGCGGAGACGTATTCGGCTTGCTGGGGCCAAACGGCTCTGGGAAGTCCACGACCATCAAGATGATCCTCGGCCTTCTTGCGCCGTCGGGCGGCACCATACGTCTGTTCGGGCTCTCGCCCCGTGCCCGTGCGGCGCGTGCGCGCCTCGGATACCTGCCTGAGCTTTCCTACCTGCATCCGTTCCTCACGGCGCGCGAGACGATCCGATACTATGCGGGACTTTCGTCGCTCGACCGCCGCACCGCGAAGAAGCGAACGGAAGAACTGTTGGAGCGCGTTGGCCTTGCGTCCGTCGCAGACCGCGCGGTGGGAGGGTTTTCTAAGGGCATGGCCCGCCGCGTGGCGCTCGCCGCGTCGCTCGTCTCGAATCCGGAACTGCTCGTCCTCGACGAACCGACGTCGGGCCTCGATCCCATCGGCACGCGCGACGTGAAGGAGCTCATCCGCACGCTGGCTAAGGACGGCGTGACGGTGCTGATGACATCGCACCTGCTTGCCGACACCGAGGACGTCTGCTCCAAGATCGCGATCCTCTCGCACGGACAGGTCGCCGCCAGCGGACGCACTGCCGACCTCCTCACGCGCACGCAGGACGCCCGCTTCACGGTAGAGGGCCTCGCGGAGGATGAGGCGCGCGCGCTGGCGGACGAACTTGCGCGCCGCTACGGAAAACCTGTCGCGTTCGACCACCCAAGCGTTCCGCTTGAGAAATTCTTCGCAGAAGCAGTGGGGGCTGCGCGTGGCTGAGTCCTTCCTGCTTGCATGGCGCGCGCTTGTGCGCGGGCATGTCCTGACGGCGCTTCTTGCGCTGACGGCGCTTGCGCATCTGTTCCTTCCTGCGCTGGTGCGGTCCGACGGCACTGCGGCTGGCGCCCGCGAGGTGTTCCTGAGGGCCGTTCCCGGCGGCGTGTACATGGTGCTTTGCGTGGCATTGCTTGCATGCGCCTGCGGTTTCGTGGCGCGTGCGCGCGAATCGCACCGTCTCGCCCTTGCGGCCGTGCGCCCGGTCTCCGCTGGCTCGCTCCTTTTCGGACCTTTCCTTGCGCTTGTCGCGGTTGCCGCAGTGGTGCTTGCCTTCAACGCGGGGTTGACATGCGCGCGTGGGGGCTGGACGGACTGTCGGCATGTCTACGCCCCCGTGCTGGAGCCGCCTGAGACGGTGGCAAAACAGATGCTGCAGGATATCCTCGCGGACACGAACACCCCGCGCGAGATTCGCACGGCCCCTCGCCACAGACTGCTATCCATCCTCACCGGTCGCGAAATCGACCGCTACGAGAACATCCCTCCGACATGCACAGCCTCGTGGCCGTTCCCGGACGAGGCTGCGGCATCCGACGGCGCTACCGCGCGTATCCGATTCTCCACGCAGTTCAATATGCGCTCGGAGCTTTCCGGTGTCGTCACGCTCGGATCGTGGTCCGCCGTGGTGAGCAACAACACGCAGTCCATACTTGAAATTCCGCTTGTCCGTCCTCAAGACAAGGGCGTGGGATCGGATACAAAGTTGAGTTTCCACAATACGGGCAAAACCACGGTGATGCTCAGACCTCGCCGCGATGTGGAGGTACTTACGCCAGCTGACTCCTTCGTGATGAACACGCTGCGGGCGACGTGCGAGATGCTGTGCGTGGTCGCTTTCCTCTGCGCGTTCGGGCTGTTTCTGTCTGCATCGCTGTCGCGTCCGGTGGCGATCTTCACGGCGCTCGTCATGCTAGTCGTAACGGAAATGGCGCCGGCGGTGGTGGCGCAGTATCCAGACACTTTGGATTTGCCGATGTCAGACAGGATGGGACTCTGGCTCTCGCACGCCGTGGCCTTTGCGACTTCCGCGCTCGCGGAGCCGCAGCCGATTTCCGACCTGGCCACGGGTACGTGCGTCGAATGGTCCACGTTGGCCCGTACTGCCCTTGTGGACGCAGTTGTTGCGCCGCTCGTGCTGCTCTCGCTCGCGGCGTATATCGTGCGCCGCCGCGCGTCATGATGACGGCAGACTGAATGTCTAGCGTCCGCAGTAGACGCGCTCGACGCGGTTGCCGAAGGAGCAGATGATGTCGTAGGCGTGGGTGCCCTTGAGGACGGCCCAGTCGTCGGGCGTGATAGCGTACTTGCCGCGTCCGCCGAGGCATACCACCTCGTCGCCGGGTTTCACGTGGGGGACGCGCGAGACATCCACAGTCGTGTAGTCCATTGAGATGCGCCCGATTACAGGACACGGTACGCCGTCAATCAGCACGTGGCCTCGGTTCGTGAGGGCAAGGGGGAGCCCATCCGCATAGCCGGCTGAGATTGTCGCCACGCGCGTGCGTTTCGCAAGGCACCAGGTGCGTCCGTAGCCGAGCGTGGTGCCCGCGGGGAGGTCGCGGACCTGCGCGACGCGGGTCTTGAGGGTGAGGACCGACTCCACTTTGAGCGCGCGGCGTCCGTTCGGGTCGAAGGAACCGTGCAGGTTGATGCCGGTGCGCACCATCGTGAAGGGGCGCTTCGCGGCGCGCGGGAAGTTGTTGATTGCGTCCGATGCGGCGATGTGGATGGTCTTGAAGCGGATGCCGTCGCGCGCGACGTCCTTGAGGATCGCGCAGAAAAGGTCGATCTGGTCGTTTGAGAACTCGTTCGCGGGGTCGTAGGCCATCGGACAGTGGGAGAAGATGCCTGCGCAGTCGAGGTTCGGGAGGCGCTTCACGGCGCGGATCACGCGGGGGGCGTCGGCGGCGAGAATGCCGAGGCGGCCCATGCCGGTGTCGAGCTTGAAGTGGACGGTGGCGGTGCGTCCGAGTTTCCGCGCGGCGGTGCTAATCAGCTTCGCGGTGGGGAGGTCGATCACGGGAAGGGTGACGCCGGCCGCAACCATCGGCTCAATCTCGTCGGGCAGGATGGAGGAGAGAATCTGCACGGGTTTCTTCCCGCCCGCGAGCTGGAGTGCCTCGAAAGGTTCCGCCACGCCGAACCCGGCGCAGTCGGTCTCGGCGAGGGCGGCCGCGTAGGGCATCACGCCGAGACCGTAGGCGTTAGCCTTCAACACGCATAGCACCTTCAGTGGCTTCACGGCAGCGGCGATCTTCGCGTAGTTCGCGCGCAGGCGGGATACGTCGATCTCCACCCACACGCGCCTTTTCAGGTTGCTTTTCATCTCAACATCCTTCATATTTGCCTCCATACGGGAAGGTCGCGCTTGTCGCGGCCTCGCGCCGATGGACGATAGATTAGCATTTTCCCCCGCGTGGGTCAAGAGGTCCTGCTCGGCACGCTTATCCCGACTTTTTCGGGATGAGTTATCCCGAAATTGCGTCGCACCCCTGAAAACATTGGCTCAAAAATATTTTCAGTGGGGTCAAAAACTGG
>CACZAK010000044.1 GCA_902779075.1 uncultured bacterium
ACGAGGAGGTCATGTGATGACATCAGCTACGCCTGGATACCTTGAGTGGTTGCACGGACTTGCAAGTCGTTATCGCGCCAGTCAGATAAAGGCTGCAACGGCTGTCAATTCAGAGATGCTCAAGTTCTACTGGTCACTTGGATCGGATATCGTCAGGATGGAACCCAATCAGCCCTGGGGATCGAAATTCATGCAGCACCTCAGTGCGGACATCCGTAGGGAACTTCCTGGTGCCGGGTGTTTTAGTTGTGGAAACCTCTACTATATGCGCTGGTTTTTCGAGTTGTATTGTATGAGGCCAATTCTCCCCCAACTTGGGGGAAAATTGAAAGGAAGGGATGAACAACTTGCGCCAATAGTTCCCCAAGTTGGGGAACAATTGCCTGTGGAGGCATATCAGCTTCGTTTTCCGAATGTTGCCAAAATGTTGCTGTCCGTTCCGTGGGGACACCACAAGGTGATAATCGACAAGTTCAAGGGGCAGCAGAATGATGCTCTGTTCTACGTCAGGAAAATTGTCGAGAACGGGTGGAGCAGATCGATGCTGGAACATTGGATAGGGACGAATCTACATCTGCGGGAAGGACGTGCTGTGACAAACTTCGACGCGTTCGCGGAAATTGACGGGAATAGTGATTTGGCAAACGAATTGTTAAAGGATCCGTATGATTTCAGTTTCCTTGCTATAACAGAGAGATACCGAGAGCAGGAACTAAAGAACGCGCTCGTCGCCAACATTGAAAAATATATGCTGGAGCTTGGGCAAGGATTCTGTTTCAAGGGACGTGAATACCCGTTGGATATGGGAGGGGAGGTGCGTCCGCCCGACATGTTGTTTTACAACGACGACAAGAGGTTTTACCTTGTTGTTGAGGTGAAGGTGACGAAGTTCGAGCCGTCTCATGTCGGACAGACGAATGCATACGTCGCCGCCGTCAACCACCAACTGCGCAAACCTGGCGATGGCCCAACAATCGGACTCATCATCTGCAAGGAAAAGGATCGGGTGACGGCAAAGTATTCCCTTGAGGGGGTGATGACGCCGATTGGCATTGCCGACTATGCATTGGAAAAGTTCCTGCCAGCCGATTTCGTGAGCGATTTGCCCGGCATTGAGGCAATCGAATCGGACCAAACGCGCAGACTGCAAATGCTTTTAGAGAAACAAAAACTAATTGGCGTTGGGAAGGATTAGCGGCTTGCATCACAAACCTCCATCCCACAAACCACGCCAATTTTGCTATACTACCCGCATCGGAAAAGCAGGAGAAAAAGCAGGCATAGACTGAAACAGACATAGACTCGTCGTGGCACCTTGCGCGGCAGGTCGTTCCGGTAGCGGCGCGCGCCGCGAGGAACAAGCCCCGGATGGGCAACCTACCCTGGGCGAACGTTACGCTACTTGCGTATCGAGCTTCAATTGAAAACTGAGAATCTTCAAGCAGAAAGCGAGATATGCGGGTGCGTCGCGCGGGTAACCGCGCGGCGTGCCTTTTTATCCATGTTTTCTGCAAGGCTTTCTCAGTGCCTCAATTGGAACATTGGATTGAAGGCACGCCGCGTTTTATTTTGTCCGCGCGGCACGGCGGGCCGGTTTGGGAAGCGCGGACTGAAATTGGATTAATAAAAGTGGATAAGAGGCAATTGGCGAACCGGATCTGGGAGTCGGCGAACAAGCTGCGCTCAAAGATTGAGGCGAACGAGTACAAGGACTATATTCTTGGTTTCATCTTCTACAAGTTTCTTTCGGATAGGGAAGAGATATTCGCGCGCTCTAAGGGTTTCAGCGACGAAGACATCAAAAAAGAGTGTTATGAGACTAATGCAGAGGTCAAGAATCTCTTTCATACCTCACTTGGTTATTTCATTGCCTACAAAGATTTGTTTTCAACTTGGTTGGGGATGGGAACAGACTTCAATGTGTCGAATGTGAGAGACGCTCTTTCGTCGTTTACACGCTTGATAGCCCCAACGCACAAAAAAGTATTTGCCAAGGTTTTCGATACGCTCGAGACTGGATTAAGCAAGTTGGGAGATACTGCTGCCGCGCAGACAAAAGCAATTAAGTCGCTTCTCGAACTCATCCGTGACATCCCGATGGACGGACGGCAAGACTACGATGTTCTCGGGTTCGTGTATGAGTATTTGATCGGCATGTTCGCCGCGAATGCCGGAAAGAAAGCGGGCGAGTTCTACACGCCGCATGAAGTTGCGCTTTTCATGGCGGAGATCGTTGCCGACCATCTGAAGGACAGGAAGAATATCACCATCTACGATCCGACGAGCGGTTCGGGGTCGCTTCTTATAAACATCGGGCGTGCGGTTGCCCGCCACCTGAACGATCCGGACAAGATCAAGTACTACGCACAGGAACTGAAGGAGCCGACTTATAACCTTACGCGCATGAACCTTGTTATGCGTGGCATTGTTCCTGCGAACATCGAGGTGCACAATGACGACACGCTTGGGCGTGACTGGCCGTTTTTTGACGATGCGAATCCTGATGCCACTTACGAGCCGCTGTTCGTTGATGCGGTAGTCTCAAATCCTCCGTATTCTCAGCATTGGTCGCCGTCTGCCCACGAGAGCGATGCACGCTATGCAGGCTATGGCATTGCGCCGAAGTCAAAGGCCGATCTTGCGTTTCTTCTGCACGATCTCTACCACTTGCGTCCCGACGGCATCATGACAATCGTCATGCCACACGGCGTTCTCTTTCGTGGTAAGGAGGATGACGGTTCTGAATGGTCGATCCGTCACGCACTTGTGGAGAACAACCAAATCGATGCCATCATTGGTTTGCCGCCGAACATCTTCTTTGGCACCGGCATTCCTACAATCGTCATCGTTTTGAAGAAGGTCAAGACAAGCGATGATGTCCTGATTGTCGATGCATCGCGCGGGTTCGTAAAGGACGGCAAGAAGAACCGCCTTCGTGCCTGTGACGTTAAGCGCATCACCGATGTCGTAACCGGGCATCTTGAACTCCCAGGTTTTTCCAGGAGGGTGACACGCGACGAAATCCGTGCCAATGACTATAACCTCAACATCCCGCGTTATGTCTCAAACAGGGAGACCGAACAATGGGATATCAGGGCCATTATGTTTGGTGGCATCCCCGTGTGTGAACTTGACGAACTCGCCAAATACTGGGAGGTGTTTGGCGGGCTTCGCGAAAAGTTGTTCTCGGTTACAGGCAACTATGCCGCGCTCAAGGTGGATGATCTAAGTCTGACGATGTCAGAAACGGAGTCTGTGAAGAGCTATGAGGTGGGATTTGCCAACGCCTTTGATGGCTTTGACGCCTATCTCAAGAGTGAACTCGTTGACCATTGCCGTGATGTTACGGTAAACGCTGAGGAAAGCAACCTCGCAGATGAAATCTTTCGGCGCGTGGAGCCGATGCCGCTCATCGACAAGTACGACGCATACCAAATTCTCGACGACGAATGGAAGCAGACTGCCATAGACCTTGAAATCATCCAGACTGATGGCTTTGATGCGGTTCGTGCTGTCGATCCAAACATCGTGCTCAGGAAGAACGGCGACAAAATCGATTGGGTTCAGGATGGATGGGTTGGACGCATCTTCCCGTTTGAACTCGTGCAGAGGATGTTCTATTCTGATGACCTACAGGAAAAGCAAAGTAAGCTGAGCCAAATAGAAGGAGCCCTGTCCAAGATTTCTGAATTGGCAGGGCGAATTGAGAATGGTGAAGACCGCGACAGGGTTGTTGAAGAGGGCGAAGACGAACTGGATGCAAAACTGGTAGCCGAAGTGGCAGACGAGGTTCTAAAAGAAATTGAAACGGATGAATTGAAATCACTTAATCAGTATCTTGCATTACGTTCTGTTGCCGATAAAAAGGCGTTTATCGAGCAACACAAGGAAGTGGACTGGGCGCAGATGCAGGCGGCGAAGAACGGAACCTATAACAAGGGGACTGTTTTGATTCGCATCCGTACGATTCAAACAGAGTTCAAGTTCCCGGAAGGTTCGTTTGAACAAATAGTTGTTGAAGCCAACAAACTGTTTGAGCAGATAAAGACGCTCAAGAGCGAGGTAAAAGCGCTTGAGAAGGCACTTGAGAAGAAGGCGATTGAGAAGATAAAAGTACTGACGGATGAAGAGGCAGTTACGCTTCTCGAAGAGAAGTGGGTTAAACCAGTTGTCGAGAAGCTGAAGTCGATGTCGACGGTCGTTGTCGAGGCGCTGGCGGCGAAGATAACGGCGTTGGCGGCGAAGTACGCGACAACGCTTTCCGACGTACAGGAGAAGATCGTATCATCCGAGAGCAAGATTGCGGAGATGCTTGGTGAATTGGAAGGGACGGAAGATGACAAGGCCGGAATCGACGAGTGGAAGAAGGAGCTTGTGCGATGAACGGTCAGGAAAAACTAGTGCCGCCACTGCGGTTTAGGATGTCTCCCGCAGAGAGCGCAGAGGGTGGCCGCTTGCCCTCGACCGCCGAAGATGGGGCGCGGACACAGCCCACGCAGTGGAAGAGAAAGCGTTTTTGTGAATTTGCAACACTTCGGCGCGGGCTGACCTATACACCAGCTGATTGCCGAGGGAAAGGAGTTCGAGTTCTTCGTTCCTCCAATATCAGTGAAGGAACTTTTATTTTGCACGATGATGATGTGTTTGTTTCTGAACAAGCGGCAAACATCCCATTCGCTAAGAACGGCGATATTTTGATTACTGCGGCAAATGGATCTTCGCATCTTGTTGGGAAGCATGCTCTTGTAGATGGTGTTGGCGAAAAAGATACTGTACATGGCGGATTTATGCTTCTTGCAGAGTCTGATCGCTCTGAGTTTCTAGACGCCGCTATGAGTGCTCCGTGGTACAAACAATTTGTTGCAGAGAATATGATGGGCGGGAATGGCGCACTTGGCAATCTTGCGAAATCTGCATTTGACGAGTGTGCATTTCTTGCGCCTCCAACAGCATCCGAGCAGCGCCGTATCGGCTCATTCTTCCGTTCTTTGGATGCGCTGATTGCGGAGCGGGAGAAGGCGCTTGGGAAACTGGAAGTACTCAAGAAGTCCATGCTGCTGAAGATATTCCCGCAGGGCGATGCAAAAGTGCCAGAAGTGAGGTTTAAGGGATTTGAAGACGAGTGGAAGAAGAAGCTACTGGGTGGGATTCTCGACTACGAACAACCTCAACAATACATTGTTTCAACAACGGAGTATGTTGAACAGGGGATACCTGTTTTAACCGTAGGAAAGACTGGCGTCTTGGGATATACCGATGAGAAATTTGGAATATATTCAGCATCAATTAAGCCGACAATATTGTTTGATGATTTTCTAGAGATATCGAGGTATGTTGATTTTGATTTCAAGGTGAAATCGTCCGCAGTAAAAATGTTAAGCATCAAAAGGGGCGAAGAAATCGATTTGCAGTTTATTGCGTATCTGATGAAAAGCGGCGAGAGAGTGGCAGATGTGCATGCGCGGCATTGGATAGGTTCTACATCTGAAAAGGAAGTCGCAGTACCTTCTCTCCCTGAACAACAGAAGATTAGTGCATATTTCCGCTCGCTAGATGCGTTGATTGCGGCAAGGCGCGAGGAAATTGAAAAACTGAAGCAGATGAAGAAAGCTCTACTTGAAAGGATGTTCGTATGAAAGAATTCGACAAAGAGATTGATTTTGAGGACGCCCTCGTAAAAATGCTCACGGAGAAGTGCGGATGGAAGGACGGTGTCCTGAACCATCCCACGGAGAAGGATTTACTTGCGAACTGGGCTCAGATTCTCTTTGAAAACAATCGAGACATTAATCGGCTTGGCGACTATCCTCTCACCGAGGGCGAGATGCAGCAGATTCTCGAGCAGATTAAGCATCTTCGCACGCCGCTTGCGCTAAACGGGTTCATAAACGGCAAGACCGTTGGCGTGAAGCGCGACAATCCGGCAGACGCTGCGCATTTCGGCAAGGAAGTGAGCCTTGATATTTACGACCGGATGCAGATTGCGGGCGGCAAGACTCGCTACCAGATTGCTCGCCAGCCATATCTGCCCACGCCGCATCCGCTCGCGAGCGACAGGCGCGGCGACATCATGTTGCTCATCAACGGCATGCCGATGATTCATGTCGAGTTGAAGCGGAGTGGGGTCGCGGTCGGACAGGCGACGAACCAGATCGAGAAGTACATGCATGAGGGGGCGTTGGGTGGCATATTCTCGCTTATTCAGATATTCGTCGGTATGGAGCCGAACGAGACCGTGTACTTCGCGAATCCAGGCCCTGACGGAATTTTCAACCGAGACTACTATTTTCACTGGACGGAATCCAACAATGTGCGTGTGAACGATTGGCGGGAGATCGCTGAAAAGCTGCTCTCCATCCCGATGGCGCATCAGCTGATAGGATACTATTCCGTTGCCGACACGACGGACGGGGTGTTGAAGGTCCTGCGTCCGTACCAGTACTATGCGGCAAAGGCGATTTTCGAGAAGGTGCGCAAGAACGACGAATGGGAAGGCGGACGGGCGCGGCTTGGCGGGTATGTCTGGCATACGACGGGTTCGGGAAAGACGCTCACCTGCTTCAAGGCGGCGCAAATGATCGCCGACACCAAGTCTGCGGACAAGGTGGTGTTTCTGCTCGACCGGAAGGAACTCGGCACGCAGTCCCTTCGCGACTATCGTGGTTTTGCGGGCGAAGACCAGAGTGGTGACGGAGAAGATTCCGTCGTCCAGGCGACCGAAAACACAAGGGTTCTTGCGGCAAAGCTACGAAGCAAAAGCGATCTCGACTCGCTGATTGTGACTTCCATGCAGAAGATGAGCCGCATACGGGAGGATGCGGATGGCATCAGCGCTGCCGACATCGAGAAGATGAACACGAAGAGGATTGTCTTCATTGTCGACGAAGCGCACCGCAGCGTGAATGGGCAGGGTGATGGGGACGGGATGCTCTACACGATCAAGCGCACGTTCCCTGAGGCGATGTTCTTTGGATTCACCGGCACTCCAATTCTGAAAGAAGGTCCTGATCCACAGACGAAGGACATCTTCGGTGACGAACTGCATCGCTATACAATTGCCGACGGAATCAACGACAAGAATGTGCTCGGGTTTGACCCTGTAATGGTCTTGACCTACAAGGATGCCAAGATACGCAAGGCAGTGGCGCTCGACGAGGCGAAGGCTGAGAGCGAGGCAGAGGCGTTGGCCGACGAGACGAAGAGAGCCGTGTATTTGAAATGGATGAACCCGGCAGAGTCACCTATGACCAAGGTTGAGGCGAAGCTGCCGTCTGTCCAGTACGAACGTGATGAGCACCGCCGCAAAGTCGTTGAGGACATCATGGAGAACTGGATGACGCTCAGCGTGGCAGGCAAGTTCCATGCGCTTCTAGCAACGTCGAGTATTTCGGAAGCTATTGAGTACTACAAGGTATTCAAGGCAGACCACCCGACGCTTAAGGTTACGTCGGTGTTCGATCCGAACATTGACAACAAGGGAGGCACAGAGATCAAGGAGGCGGCGCTCCTTGAAATACTTCAGGATTACAATGCACTATACGGGATGCACTTTGTTGCACAGACGTGGGACAAGTTCAAGAAGGACGTCGCAAGCAGATTGGCGCACAAAGACGGCTATAAGGGAATTGAAAGGACTCCGGCAAAGCAACTTGATCTGCTGATAGTTGTCGACCAGATGCTGACGGGGTTTGATTCGAAGTGGCTTAACACTCTCTATCTCGACAAGATGAGGGACGAGGAGAATCTCATACAGGCATTCTCTCGGACGAATCGACTTTTCGGGCCGGATAAGCCTTTTGGGTCGATTCGCTACTATCGCAAGCCGCACACAATGACGCAGAACATCGAGGATGCGCTTAAGCTGTATTCGGGTGATCGTCCTTTCGCTTTATACGTGGATCGTCTCGAAACAAATCTGCTTGGAATGAATCAGACGTATGCAGAGATCAAGGCATTGTTCGATGAGGCTGGCGTAGAGAATTTCACATGTTTACCTTCCGATATGGCCCTTCGTGGACAGTTTGCAAGTCTCTTCAAGCGGTTCAATGACTATCTGAACGCCGCAAAGATACAGGGTTTTGTATGGAAGGAGTCCGTATATACGTTCGAGCACGAGGGCGCTGACGATACACTCGTGACGATGGCACTCGATGCGCACGTGTATGGTATTCTAGCGCAGCGCTACAAGGAACTAGCTTCAGGAAGCGCAGGAGGAGCTGGTGGCGGCGGCGTACCAGAGGTTCCGTTTGACATTGATCCATATCTGACCGAGATCGACATTGGCATGATCGATGCCGATTATATGAATACAAAGTTCCATAGGTACGTTAAGTGCCTTGAGCAGAAAAACGTGACAGAGGAGGAACTTACGGCAGTCAAGGAGGAGTTGCACAAGACATTCGCCGCGCTTTCGGAGGATGACCAGAAATATGCTGAAATGCTCCTGGATGACATTGCGCACGGCACAATCACGCTGGAAAGCGGTATGACGCTGCAAGATTACATCACGCAGTACAAGACGAAGGCCCTCAATCGCGACATTGATCTGGCTGTCAAGGCATTCGGTCTTAACAGGGATCTGCTTGTGGACATTCTGAGTCATGGGAAAGTCACAGAGGCGAACCTTAATGAATATGGTCGATTCGATAGGTTGGTAGATAGCGTTGACAATACAAAGGCAAAGCGCTACCTTGAGATTGCGCTCGGCATGCTTTTGTCGGCCGTTGGCTACTCTACTAAAATCACAAGTGTGCTGAAGGAGTTTGTCCTCTCTGGAGGCAAGGGAGAGAAGATTCCTAAAATAGCGTCGACATGGGAAGATGGAGAGAGACCTCACTATCTCAAGGCCGCCGAGGATGAATCGACCGACGAAACTTAAGCCTGAAGGAAGATTGACGTGCCGATCTTTAAGGAAATTGGAAGGGAAGTTCAGCCGCGTGAGCGATTGGAAGCGGCAAACAGCATACTCGCCTTGAGTGATGAGGAATTGCTTGGGCTCATTATTCGGTGCGGGCGTAACGGGAAAAATGCTGTTGAGGTCGGCAAGGAGTTGAAAGACGCCTTTGGCTCAATCAGGAACATGGTCTATGCGGACTGGCGTCAGATTGCAGGGAAGCATGTTCTGGGAGTCGGCAAGACACGTTCCATGGAACTTGCTGCGGCGTTTGAACTTGGGCGTCGAGGCGCGAAACTTTCCGCAGAAGATTATCAGAAACCTGTTGAGAACGCCCATGACGTATTCGAGCATATCCGGGCGTTAGGAGTCTCAGATATGCAGGAGCATTTCTTCGCACTCTACCTTGATCCGAAGAAACGGCTTCTGTGTCCGCCGAAGGTCGTGACGACCGGTCTTGTGAACGCTTCGTTGCTCCATGCGCGAGAACTCTTCCGCGAAGCAATTCAGTGGGGCGCAACTTCGCTATACGTGGCACACAACCATCCAAGCGGCGATGCAACGCCATCAATGGAGGACGTAGAGATCACGGCTACGCTTCTGGAGGCGTCAAAGATCCTTGGCATACCATTACGCGACCACGTCGTCATTGGCACGGAAAACTCGCCAGGGCCCGCGTACACTTCAATCCGCGAGAGAATGAAGGCACAGTAGTTAAGAGCTGAAGCTTGAAAGAAAGGAAAATCAATGCATATCACCGTAAACCAACCAGAGAAGATCAACGCCGTGGAAGGGCAGAAGCTTGAGTTCAAGACCTCTGCGTTCTACGCGCCTGGGGAGCACAACCCTGGCTTCAAGCAGATGCGCACGATCGCCGAGACCGTTGCTGCGTTCATGAATGCAGACGGCGGGGTGTTGTTGATTGGTGTAGCCGATGACGGAACGGTCGTTGGGTTTGAGAAAGACCTGGATGTACTCGGATTTCAGTCGTCCAGCGTCGCCGTGCGTTTGCCGCAGATGGACGACTCGACGTTCACATACGATGCCTCGCCTGACAAGTACCAGCTGAAGCTGCGCAATATCCTTAAGGCGTTTCTCGGTCCTAACCACATGAAGTATCTTGGTGAGATTAAATTCAGCAAGGTACCAACCATGCCTTCAAAGGCTTTGTCGTCGAAAGTCTGCTGTCTTGTCGAGGTGAAGAAGTGCGATGAGGACGATTTCGTCTATTGCAGCGAGAAGTATTCGGCGAACAGCCCGGTCATAGACGAGATATTCCTCCGCAGCGGCAACCAGAAGCGTAAGTTGCAGGGCGCGGAACGCGATGTGTTCGTTAGAGGACGTGTCGCTGCGGGGTTCGACGCGCAGATAAAGGCCGTGCGGGCGGCAGTGGCGGCGACAGGCGGTGGAACGAATTACGCGGCGGTCATGGATTCCGTGCGTGAGCTTCTCGAGCGACTTGACCGTCAGCGGCTGGTTGGCGCGGAAGTGGTCGTGACAGGGGCGCAGCCGTTGGACGAGGAGCATCTGAAGCCGATGGGGAAGCCGAAGGGGGTCGTGTTCGACGGGGCTCACCTCTGCGACGTGAAGAGCTGGAAGGAAGTGTTCCGGGCGATCTACTGCAAGTTGAACGAACTCAGCCCGGCGTTGTTTGATTCTCTGCCGGATGACGAGCCGAAGTGGTTCAAGCGCGGGAAGCGCTGCACGGGTTGCTACACGGATAAGTTCGGAACCGCCAATGACGTTCGCGCGTCTGAAATGTCGAACAAAGTGTACCTCTGGAATGAGAACTACTTCTTGCGCAAACTCATGTCCGCCTGCGGCGTCGACGCCTCGCGCTTCATGGTCAGGGCGTAAAGCGGCGGGTCGGAGGGAAAAGAGAAATAATCTCACTTTGCTACTTGTGGCTATAACAGCAATATGATATAATATGTGCCGTCCCAGTTAAGGAGAAAGGCGGGAGATTATGAAGGTAAGATTCAACGGTAAGGAAGTCGATGTCCTGGAGGCGTCGGGACCCGAGGTGTACGGCGTCGCCGACGGGCTGTTGTGGGGGCTTGGCGTGGAGGAGCGCGAATTCCCTTCCAAGGGGGTGGTCTATCTACTCCAGACGAGCGAGAATGCGACGGCGAAGGAGCTGAGGGACACCTATGGGGATATTTCGGGCATGGCGCGCGAGCGCGGCGACGCAACGGTGCCTTCGCTTGAGGACATCACGGGTTTTGACGGGTTCGTGCGTTTCAGGGCGCAGTATGAGCTTGTGCATCCCGCAAAGGGCGAGACCGCGATGTCGTTCTTGAAGGTCGAGAAACTGGACCGTCCCTGCGAAATCGACGGTGACGGGAATCTCGTCCCGATCGAGACGGTGGAGGAGATGCGCAGCCACTGGCGGGATTTCATCCTTCCGATTCCTCCGCCCTCGAAAACTGCGAGCGGCGAATTGTTCCTGACGCTCGCGTACGAGTTCTACGACGCGATCAAGGTGGGCACGAAGAAGACCGAATACCGCGATTACACGGAGAACTGGGTGAAGAAGATCCTGGCGAATCCCGTCCGCACGGTCAAGTTCCAGCGTGGCTACGGCGGGCAGGGACGCGGCAAGCCCGAGCAGATGGTCTGGACTGTGAAAAAGGTCTGGCTGTACGAGTCGGATACGAAGCAGAAGGGCGACCCGCTCAACCCGCCCGAGGGCATCCTCCCGGACTGCATCGCGATCGACCTCGGCGAACGGGTGGGGTGAGATTGTTAGCGTGATGGCAACTAAGATGATGTGATAAAAGGAGAAGTGGCATGAGCAGGTATGACGAAAGAAACAGGGACGACGAAGACCTTGATGGGCGCAGAGATGCCGGAAAGGATGTCCCCGAGGAGGACCTTGCGGATTTTGTCGAGAGGTTGCGCCGGGGCGGCGTGGACCACACCTCGTACTACCATTATACGAAGTGGGAGTCGTTCGCGAAGATGATGCGAAAGGTCGAGGGCGATAAGCGCATGTTGCTTCTGACAGCCGCGAATAAGACGAACGACGCGATTGAGAAAAACTGGGGCGGCAACGTCTTTATGGCATGCTTTTCGTACAGTCGTTACGAAGACGTTGCGATGTGGATGAACTATGGGAGGAAGAGCCCCGACGCGATACGCATCCGTTTTGCCGGCTACGAGGTGGCCAGTTGGTATGAACGGCACAAGAATGGGGACGGGTTCTACAAGGCCGTGAAGGACGGAAACGGATTCCGGTATGAAGCACTCGAAAGAAGTGAGATTGCCTCGGTGAAGCTCGTCGACGTCGCCTACGTGATTCCAAGTTGGATGACACGCGGGAACCTGACAGGCAACGTTGAATACAGCCGACAGTTCTATCGCGTGCTGGACTGCGGGAGCATGAACTGGTCGGACAGCGTGTACAATGCCGAACAGCGCTCCGAACTGTTGCCGTATTTCAAGAAGCGCGGGTGGTGTTACGAGCGCGAGACGCGGCTCGTCGTCACATTGAAGTCCGCGACTCCAGGCGTCGAGCGTCTGGCGGTGAGCTTCTGCGCTCCGTTCAACGAACTGGAGCGCCAGATGAAAGAAGGGGAGAGCGAACGCGCGCTCCTGTGCGGGCCGTGGTATGACGAGGCTGCGGCGTCAAAGGAGAGTGTCCTTGGCGTGCGCCTTAAGGACATCAGGAAAAGCGATTATTCCGAGGAAATCAAGATCTTCTCGGAATGCGACAATTGCAAATTCAAGGCACCCGTTACGGGCGGGAATGCGTCGGAGGAAGGGGAGGAGAAAGTCAGGATACTGGCCTGCTGCGACATACACACGTGCGGGTTGGACTGCGTGGACCCGTCTGGATGCGACATTGCGATCATTGCGGGCGACTTGATGAGCAAGGGATCTTATCCGGCCGTCCTGCCTCCCAAAAGCCACATCGACAAGCAAGTCGCATGGGTGAGAGAAACGCTGATCCCGTGGTGTAAGCGCCACAAAGAAACGCAGTTTGTAATCGTGGCAGGCAACTGTGATGAGTTTGCGTTGATGCCGGAGAACCCGCTCCGCAATCTTCCCAAGGACTCGAACATCCACTACCTTCAAGACTCCATGGTCGAGATAAAGGGCGTGAAGATATGGGGGACGCCTTGGACAAAGCCGAAGCACAAGCGCCTGGGGCATCCAAGTGAATACAGGCTGTTTGAGAAGTCGCCGGAGTTTCTGAAGGCGGCGTACTCGAAGATGCCCATGGGAATAGACGTACTGGTGTCGCACTCCACGCCCTCGGTCCCGGACTCGTGGATCGCCGGCGATCCCGCCAACAAGTTCGGAAATGAGACTTTGTCGTCTTGCATAGAAGAGAAGGAACCGGCCGTCTGCGTCTGCGGACACATTCACGCGCATGACCACAAGCCGGCGAGGATAGGCAAAACGGTCGTTTTCAACGTGTCCCTCATTGAGGACAGGGACAGTGGAAGGCCGCAATTTCTGCCTCGCGTATTTACGCTTGTGAGAGACTCGTCAGGCAAGTGGGCGTGCGAGCGAGTTAGGGATAATGAGTTGAACGCCGAAGACTACAAGTTCAAGTTCTACCACGGCGAGAAAAAATGCCCCGAAGGCATCTCGCCGGGCGCGTGGGGCGTGGAGAGGGACTTGTTCATGAATCCGTTGTTTAGGAAGCTGCATTTTGAGGAATACGAAGCGGCGACTATCGCCTCTCTGCCGCAGGCCCTTCGTGACGCGAAGGTCGACGACGTGACACGAGCATCTGCATTCAGCTTTGCAGATGCTTCGGACTTGAACGATCCTGACCTCGCAATAAAGATTTATTTGCGAGGACCTGAGGAAAGAGATTGATCGGTTTGAGCGGGAGCTTCTGCTGCGCGGAATCGTGATGTGTCCGCGAGGGCCAGTTCTCGAAAGGGTCCGCCCCTGGATGGGTGTTCTGGAGTCGTTGGAGAGGTTCCAGTCTGCACGACGGTATCATTACCGGCGCTTGGCTGAGGTGATGGAAGGGATCGAGTGGGGTGTTGTGATTTTCTCTTTGGCCGGGCGGAGGCGTCAGGGGCCGTAAACCCCAAGTCAGAAATGGCGTGCCTCCGTCTGGCCTTTTTCTGTGTCTGAGGATGAGGGAAAAGAAGGAAGTTAGAAAGAATGAGCGCGATGATATTCAGGTCGGATGACTGCTGCCCGATTGGGAGTGTCGTCAAAGACATGGCGGCCAAGTATGGTTTTGATTGGATGCCTTTGCCCAGTTATCCATTGCCGTCCGACGCTGCTGTCGTTCTTGTGGCACGTTACGGTGACGAGAATGTGTTCGCTTCACTTTCTGAAAAATGCGGCGTCTGGAATAGTGAGAGGGGAACAGCCTGCGCGTGCTACGAACTGGGCCTCGGCAATCCATCATTGCATCAAGAATATGACGGAGAGTCTCTGACTGATTGGATGTTAACGGAGCGTTATTATTATGGACAGGGCGAGATTTGCTTTGAAAGTGCCCCCGCTTTTTCTGACGCGGAGTTGTGCATGTTCAGGCCTGTGCTTGCAGACGCGATGAAGGAGCTGCGGCGCTGTGAAAACGAGGATCGTGCAGGTCTCGGCGGATGATTGGTCTAATTTCCGGCAAGTCCGCTGCACGCTATGTCACATTCCGCTGCACGCTATGTCACATAGTGTGTGACGTAGCGGGCAGGATGGAAGGGCAGACGACATCGAGGGCTTGTCGGGAAATGCAGAGCCAGTAGCCCTACCCAACGACAAGCCCCGATGTCGGCCGACAGTGTACTACAAGATGATCGGAATGGCAATGGCTTTATGTAGTGAATTCTTCCGCACCTTCTTGACTCCAGCGAAAAACTCTGTTAAAGTATGAAGCGCCTAAAGGGAATCTCGGTCATTTACCGGAATTGGGTTTCGGAGTTCCTGACCGTAGATTTCCTTTATGCTTATTATCCTATGCGATAGTTCTATACAAAATTCTAGTTCATTATGTGCGCACGCTATGACTTTGCCACGATGATTCTGCCATGTAGATCCGTGACACACCCTTCGCCACCATCAAAGTGATGGTTTCGGGATCGTCAATGGCCACAATAATTTCCCCACGCTCTAGCTGGCACGGATTCTGCTCAATGTGTTGGCGTCCAGGCGGACACCATGACGTCCATGCGGACAGAAAAAGAAAGGCAAATGAAATGAAAACTACTGATGAAATCGTTGCAATCGTAAACGCGCTCCCCGCGCCCAATGAAATCGCAGATGCAGGCGGTACAGAGCAAGAGTACCTGCCGGCCTCGGGGTTCCTGAAACTCCACCGGATCGACGTGAACGGAAACAAGATTTCTGAAAGCGTGCGTGCGGAGGACATACACTACATGGCGACCGATCTGCGTGACCGTTCCATCATTCTTTTTTTGAAGGACGGACAGCAGGTACATGTGGTTGACAAGTTCCATGACGCCTTCAATCAGTGGAAGCAGCGCGAGCCGGTCGTCTTTTTCAAGCGGAAATTGTATGTCGAGGAGTCTTACTACTTGGCCGTTCGCGTTGCGGACATCCTTGCGTTTGACATGTCGAAGGAGGACGGGACGACGATGCTTTTGTCTTTTGCGGGCGTCGACCGCCGGTTTGAGATATGCGGGCACTTCGAGCACGAGGTGAAGAAGTTGTTCCCTCTTCGCCGTTTCGCCGCGTTCACAAAGATTGTCAAGGACACAAATGGCTGTGCCTGCGCCGTGCCGACGGATAGTGTCCGGCGTGTGGTGACGTCGCATCGGAATGGCGTGACGATTCTTTTGATGAACGACCAGCAGTTGAGCCGGATCGCGGTTTACGAGAGCGTGGAAGACGTGGTCGACATCATCGAGAACCTGGAGTCTGCCGCGTAGGGCGGCCTCCAGGATGGCAGAGGGAAGCGAGAAATGACGACAGGCAAGAGGGAAAGGGATGTCCATGAAACCTCGTTCTGACAAGTGGTACGGTTTCGACCTTGACGGCACGATAGCCGATAATTCGGCCCATACCTTTGGCATGGGCAAGATCGGCAGGCCGGTCAAGCCGATGTGCGATCTCATGAAAAGGTTGCATGAGGAAGGTCGGCGCGTGAAGATTTTCACGGCCAGGCTTTCCGACGTCGGCAGCGATCCTGCTAGACAAGAGGCCGTGAAGGAGCACATCTGGAAGTGGTGTGACGACGCCCTTGGTTTCCGCCCCGAGATAACAGACCGAAAAGACTATAAGATGGAATGTCTGTACGACGACAGGGCGAAGCAAGTGGTGCGGAACACGGGCGAATGTCTTGAAGACCTCTATGCAAAACTTTTAGGAGGGGCGAATGCGCGGGAATCGTCCGACACCGACGAGTTGGACGATACGGAACAGCGACGGTTGAGAATGATGACGGCGGAGGAGTCCGCTCTCGTTGGCGCTGATGACGAGGCATTTGAGAACGTCTTGATGTCACGGACCAATCTTGACAGGGTTCGAGGATGCCTCTTTGGAGGTGCCGCAGGCGATGCGCTTGGGTACCCTGTCGAGTTCATGCAAGAATTGCAAATACGCTCGCGTTACGGCAAAGACGGCATAAGCGAGTATGAGCTTGATCCAAAGACGGGCAAGGCGCTTGTCTCGGACGACACGCAGATGACGCTCTTCACTGCGACGGGGCTTCTCGTAGGGGACACGAGGGGGAAGCTTCGCGGCGTCATGGGCCCGCTTTGGACCTACGTCGCGCAGCATTACGAGGACTGGCTCAGGACGCAGGAGATGTCGCTTGATGCGCGCAAGGCGGAGTTGAGACGGGAGTTGGATTCCCATAAAATCCGTTTCCAGCATTCTTGGTTGGTGAATGAACCGAGGCTCTACCACAATCGGGCACCGGGCATGACGTGTCTTTCCGGCATCCGAAGACGTCTTGCCGATTGGCCGCACGGAGATCCAACTCAATCCCCGGTGAACGATTCCAAGGGATGTGGCGGCGTCATGCGGGTTGCGCCAATCGGACTTTACTTTTCCAATTTCGACCGTAGGTGGATTGATGATCGTAGCGCGAAGAAAATCATTGCCCGGCAAGCGGCGGAAGCGGCTGCATATACTCACGGACACTCTCTCGGCTATATGTCGGCCGCCGTTCTTGCACATGTCGTGAACGGGCTCACCTATCCGGCCGAGGGGAGGCAGAATCCGATGGACATCAAAGAGGCCGTATACGAGGCGCGGGACGCGGCAAGAAACCTTTTCGCCGAAGATCGGCATATCAACGAGCTGATTACGCTAGTCAATCGGGCGATTGCGCTTGCCGACGGACGCGATGACGACGGAAAGTGCATCAGGGAACTTGGTCAGGGATGGGTAGGCGAAGAGGCGTTGGCTATCGCCATCTTTTGCGCACTCCGTCACCATGACGACTTTTCCGCAGGCGTCATGGCCGCCGTCAACCATGACGGCGACAGTGATTCGACAGGCGCAATCACGGGGAACATCCTTGGTGCGCACCTTGGTTATGCGGCAATAGACAACAAGTGGAAGAAGAACCTTGAATTGTCGGATGTGATCCTAGAACTTGCCGGTGATCTCTGCCGCAAGTGCCAGATGCACGAACGCGGCCCTGCGTATGATTCAATCTGGATGGCAAAGTACGGCTGTGCCGTTCCAGGCTATGTAGTGCGAGAAAGAAAGTGATTCGGAGTTGTCGGGAAAGAACTTTGCGGAAGTGTAAACTCTCCTTAGGCCGGAAAGGCAATGGCTTTGTGTAGTGCGTTGACACCTTCAGCAAGGTGTGATATGCTATTGACATCTTTTGCGGAGTTGGGAATGTCCCCTCTAGAGGTCCACTCCGCAATTGCCCGGACCAGGGGCATTGCGGCGTCCGGGAATTTATTTTTCTCATGTATGTTGCTGTCATCACCAGTGAATTCTTCCGCACCCTCTTGACAGCCGAGCCAACGTCTGATAATCTATATTTGACATTTGACCTTCTTGGAAGGCTGAGGAATTGGACCTCTGACTTGCCAATGTCAAATGCCTTACGGGCCGGGCGGTTTACATTCTGCCTGGCCTGTTTGATTCCCGTGTAAATACTCAAGCTGCTTCAATAGTCGCTATCAAAGCACCAGCTCAGGGATCGTTAAGGGATTGCAAAGATTTCCACGCCCGCTGGCTGGCACGGAATCTGCTTAATGTGTTGTTGGCTGGGCGGACGATGTGACGTCGACAGCTAACAGAAAGAGGCAATTGATGCTTATGCAACATGACGAAAGCGCGAACGTAAACTACAACCGACGGGTGTTCTTTAACGGCAATGGAAGGTTCCGGCACGGCAACGAGTTACTTCCGTGCATCGGATCATTGGGCCGGGCACTTGTATTGCGTATGGTCGAGCCGGATAAGTCAACACCAGCCAGAATGCCGGTTCTCGAACTGACAACGGAACATGGTACGTACTTGATCACAAACCGCTGTTATGAGCCGTCGGACTGCGGGTCGTGGTTTTTCAGCGTCAAAATGCCGTGGTCTACATTTGGCCTAACGAAAAATAAAGGAATAGTTCTGTGCCATGACATCCGCGTGTCGGCGGCGCTTGTTCAAAACGGTTTGTCGAGTTACGTCCCGGATGGTGTTGAGCGCAATTTGGAATTGCAACCGGGTAGTGAACTTCCCCTGATGTGCGAAGAGGATGCTTGGGATTTCTTCTGGGGACAGGCGCGCCACGCAAGTGGCATGGACGTGATGTGGAATACCTTGACTTGGGTAGATGTGAAGGGCGAGACGGTGTTCGACCCATCGGCCACAGGGGATGAGGCGGAGTGCCAGAGAAAAGAGATTGATCGGTTTGAGCGAGAGCTGCTATTGCGCGGGATCGTGATGTGTCCGCGAGGGCCAGTTCTCGAAAGGGTCCGCCCCTGGACGGGCGTTCTGGAGTCGTTGGAGAGGTTCCAGTCTGCACGACGGTATCATTACCGGCGCTTGGTTGAGGTGATGAAGGGGGCGAGTGGGGTGATGTGATTTTCATCTTGGCCGGCTCTATCCTTTGCGCGGTACGTCACATATTGCAATATTTGAAGTAGTGGGTAAAAGGTATTCCGCAACGGGCGAGACGCCCGTTGTCCCAGTGCGCCGCCAAGATGGCGGCGTTCCCAGTTAGCCCGCCGCCCGCGCTTCGCACGGGAATGTAAATGAGGATAACTTTGATGATTGCTTTCGCTGCTGGGAGATTAGGAGACTAGGAGTTTCGGAGAAAATTATAAAAATCCTCCAAGCCTCCCAAACTCCAAAACTCCCGCGGAAGCAAATATGAGAAGCCATAAAGAAGTTACAGGCAAGCGCGGCCCGCTCGGCGAGCGGGCCCTACCATTTCGGCCGCGACAAGCGCGGCCTTTCCCGCTGCGACTCGCGTAGACGCTCGCGAGAGGCCGATTCCAGAAAACGTGAATTTTGCCCGTTGACCAACCGATGGGGCTGTGATATAATTTAGACCAAACGACGGATTCTTTATGGTTTAATCCTACGAAAGGTCGAATGCTGTTGGATTTCAAGACATGTCGGCTTCGCTATGGATCGCCTTATCAAATCAACAAGGCGGTCAAGGACGGGCGTCTCTTCAAGATGGACGCGGGAATCTACTCCGAAGATGGAACGGAAAGCGAGATAGAGGTTCTTCAAATGAAATATCCCCGTGCGATCGTCTCTTTCGATAGCGCGTATTTTTACTATGACATGACAGATTACGTCCCGGAGCTGTACACGTTGACAATTGCTAATCATGCCCGCCCAATCAGCGATGACCGCATAAGAACCTATTTTGTTCCGGAGGATGTCCTTGACATTGGCGTGACGACATTGGACTACGACGGGGCAAAGATACGTCTCTACGACAAGGAGAGGTTGCTAATTGACACAGCTCGCATGAAGGGCAGACTGCCGTCAGATCAGTACAAGGAGGTTGTGAACTACTACAGGACGTGCCGTGATGCTCTTGACGCGTCGAAGTTCCCAGAGTATCTGGAACGTTTCCCGCAACGGGACCGCATTATGCGAATCATCGACGAAGAGGTGTACTGATGAAGCCTATCAAGGATCAAATGGCGGCATGTCTGTCTTTGGGCTACAGGAACGACACGGCTCAGGCTAAGGTCGCACATGACATTGTGTTGCTGGCCATGCAACGATGCGGATTCAAGGCGAACAGCACCGTCAAAGGCGGCGTCGTGATGAGTTCGCTGACGGGTGACGTGCGCCGTGCGACAATGGACATGGATATCGACTTCATCCACTATTCCATCAGCGACGCTGCAGTCAAGCGCTTTGTGAGGCGCATGGCAAAAGTCATGCCGGAGGCGGAAATCAAAATGATGGGCGAGCCCGTGGATCTGAAACATGATGATTATCGCGGGAAGCGCATCTACATCACCGTCAAGGACGGCTCGGTGGCGCGCCGCATACGCACGAAAGTTGACATTGGCGTTCACGTAAAAGACGAATTGGCTCAGGTGGACTTTTCTTTCCCGACTGGTTCAGGCGAGGGAGATGTTGATCTCCAGGCAAATTCGCCGGAACAGATGTTTGCAGAAAAGTTGTTGAGCCTGCTGCGGCATGGTGCAAACACGAATAGACCAAAAGACGTATTTGACATGTACTACCTTTCGAGTCGTCTAGACATCGAAAGACTCAAGAGCTACATTTCCCTGACGATATACGGTAATCCCAAGTGCCGGGTTAATAACCACTCGGAGATGATGAGGCTGGTACGTCAAATCTTTGGTTTGAAGATATTTGCCGCGAAATTGTCTCGGGCACGCGCGAATTGGCTTCAGATGCCCGCGCATACGGCGCTAGAATCGGTTATGCATTTCTTGGATACGCTGGATTGAGGGGGCGGTGAGCCTGTTAAGAGAGCGATGGCATTTGAGATCGAGAGAAAGTTTCTGGTGAAGGACGATGCGTGGCGAGGCTTGGCCGAACCGCTGCGCATCCGGCAGGGGTATGTGCCGACGAAGGACGGCACGACGGTGCGCGTGAGGATTGTCGGGGAGAAGGCATTCCTGATCTGCACGAAAGACCGGTGAGCGGACGATAAACGGGGCTTCGGCAAAAGTGCGTTCTTGGACGGGGCGTTGGAAGCGTTGGTGCGCTTTCAATCGGAGTTCCTGACCGTAGATTTCCTTTATGCTTATTTCGGTTCTCCTAAATATCCTGTGCGATAGTTCTATACAACATTCTAGTTCATCGTGTACTTTCGCAATGACCTTTGCCACGATAATTAGACCATTCAGATCCGTGACATGCCCCATCTACATTATTAAGATGATGCCCAGGGATCGTCAATGGACAGCAAAGGAGCCCCGCGCCATCTGGCTGGCATGGAATCTGCTTAATATGTTGGCGTCTAGGCGGACGATGTGACGTCCAAAAGAACAGTCGTGAGAAAAGGACAGTAAAAGATGAACGAAAAGAATGAACCGGATTACGAGGAGTTCCGTCGGGTTATGCTCGACGGCCTCAAGCGAAACGACGTCGTCTTGAAGCGGGCGACGATGCAGAACCCCTACCTCATCATGTTGTTCGTTGCCAGGTCCGTGGGCGAGGAGAAGTGCGGACGGGCGTTCAACGACATCTTCCACGCACTCGGGCTTTTGCCGGAAGAAATCTCACTCACGGTGGGCGACTGGAGCGATTACTGTGGTTTCTTCCTCGACAAAAAAAACGATACGTATACCGCCATGCTCAACCACCCGGACGCCATGCAATTCAAGAAGGGCACCGAGGAGTACAAGATGACGTTGAGGGGCTTTTTTGAATCAGTTCTTGAAGAGGATAGGGCGTGTGTCGAAGAAATCAAGGCGGGGCGACTCAGATCGGAGAGCCCGGAAGGCAGGCTCGTGGTGGCCGACGGGCTCTACGGCGCGATCAAGCTTGTAGACGAGACGGTTGTGTACCGCGATTTCAACGCAGACGAGCTGAAACGGACACTCGGGATCACGTCCATTTGCATCATCCGTGAACAGGGAGATCCGCCCGAACAGATGCGGCGGGCAGTTGACAAGGTCACGCTCATGGATGACAATTTCAAAGAGTGCGACCCCGACAACATTCCAGAGGGGTTCAGCCCGACGTCGATTGCGATTCACATTGGGAACCGGCTGGAGTAATCCTCTCAAGTTAATGAATACGCCGTTCGACATAGTCCTGATGGTGGGAATACCGGGAAGCGGCAAGACGACGTTTTATCGCGAGCGGCTGTTTCCGTCCCATCTCTACATCTCGCTCGACCAGTTGAGGACGCGGTCGGCGGAGGCGGAGCTGTTCGCGTTCGCCCTCAAGCGGCACAAGCCCTGCGTCATCGACAACACGAACGTGACCGCCGCCGAGCGCAGGCGATATATTTCGCTTGCGCGGAAGGAGATGGTCGCCCGCATCGTCGTGTATTGCTTTGTGCCGGACTTGGAGGGGTGTCTCGCCCGGAACGGGCAGCGAACGGGTCGGGTGCGCGTCCCGGAAGTCGCCATCAAGTGCAAACTGGCGAAGTTCGAGTCGCCGGACTTCGGCGAGGGCATCGACGAGATATACGACGTGAAGGTTTCCGAGAAGGGCTTTGATGTGAGGAGGCGCAATGAGAAAGAATAACCTTGGCGACCGCATGAAGGAGTACGAGCGCACAAGCGACACGAAGCTTGTGCGGCGTCTGCCGATGATCGTTCGGCTTGACGGCAAGGCGTTTCACTCTTGGACGAAGAAGTCGGGGTGCGTCCGCCCGTTCGACCATACGTTCATCGACATGATGGCCGGGCTGGCGCAGTACCTCTGCGAGAACATCGGCGGGGCAGAACTGGCCTACGGGCAGTCGGACGAGATATCCATTCTCGTGAGGGACGATCAGAACGTCGACACCGACGCCTGGTTCGACAAACGGTTGCAGAAGGTCGTCTCCATCGTGGCGTCGTTGGCCACGTACTGGTTCAATGCCAACAACGCATTCGAGAGGAAGCTCCCCGCGTTCTTCGATGCGCGGGCGTTCATACTGCCAGAGTACGAGGTCAGAAACTATTTCATCTGGCGACAGGAGGACGCCACGACGAACAGCCTCTCGATGCTGGCGCAAAGCCTGTACCGGCACGGCGAGTTGCAGCACAGGAAGTGGACGGAGCTGCAGGATATGTGCTGGCAGAAAGGCCACAACTGGAACAATCTCGGAACGGTCGAGAAACGCGGTTTCTGCGTCTATCGCAGAGAGGTGGTCGTAGAGGGTCGCCAAGGCCCGGTCACGCGGATGAAGTTCCTGATTGACCGGGACATCCCGATCTTCTCGTCGCCCGACTCTGCCGAATGGTGGTCTCGATTTCTGAGACTCTAAAAAATTGCGCGTCATGCCCATTATGATCGCCTGGTTGAGGTGATGAAAGGGGCGAGTAGACTGTCGCCTTGGCCGGCTCTATTCTTTGCGCGCTACGTCACATATTCAGATATGTGACGTAGCGGGTAAAAGGTATCCTGCAACGGGCGAGACACCCGGTTCCAGAAAATGCGGTGTCGCATACGGGCGGCATATATGGTAGAATAACGCCCCGGAGAAAAAGGCATGACAAGCGAAGAACTCAAGAAACTGATCGCCAGCGACGAGGGTGAGACGGTGGAGGTGAAAGAGGCCACCGGACAGTACCGCGACGCCTACGAGATGATTGCCGAAGGAGAAATGGTATGACCATCGAAGAGATAGTGACGGCCAAGGAAGGCGAGAACTTCGAGTTCAAGACGGCTGAAAATCGCTTTAGTTATACCGAGCTTCAGAAGTATGCGTCCGCCATCTCGAACGAGGGCGGCGGAAAGATCGTGTTCGGCATTACTGACAAGCGTCCCCGGAAGGTCGTTGGGTCAAAGAGCTTCTGAATTGACAAGTGAATTAACAAGTATTGACAATGGTTAATTGGTATAATTGGCGAGTTGTGCCATGTTGTTGCGAAAAAGAGGAGTTTTCCGTTTTGGGATTGACAAGTGGATTAACAATAATTAACCACAATTAGCCGCAGGGAGATGTCGTTGTCCCGGCAAGGTTGACTGCGACAAGAATGGGCAAATGGTTAATCTATCCCAAAAGGAAGAACAACAGGTTGAGGAACGCGGATATAACACAAGGAGTGCGATTGTGGCATTCGAGATCGAGAGAAAGTTTCTGGTGAAGGGTGATACGTGGCGCGGCTTGGCTAAGCCAGTGCGCATCCGCCAAGGGTATGTGCCGACGAAGGACGGCACGACGGTGCGGGTGAGGGTGGTTGGGGGCGAGGCGTTCATCACGTTGAAGGATCGTGCCGTCGGGCTTGTGCGCCATGAGTTCGAGTATCCGATTCCGGTTGGCGACGCCGAGACTATCCTCGATACGATGTGCGGGAATCTTGTGGAGAAGAACCGCTATCGCATTCCGGCAAAAGAGGCAGGGCTGTTTTGGGAGGTGGATGAGTTCTTTGGTGATAACGCCCCGCTCGTCACGGCGGAGATCGAACTGCCGGATGAGAATACGGTTATCGAACTGCCGGATTGGATCGGACTTGAAGTCACCAACGACCACCGCTACAAGAACAACAACCTCGCCGTACATCCGTTTTCGGAATGGTAATCAGAAAGCGCCTCCCCCCTTGCGCGGTACGTCACATATCTGAATATGTGACGTAGCGGGTAAAAGGCATCCTGCAACGGGCGGGACGCCCGTTGTCCCAGTGCGCCGCCAAGATGGCGGCTTTCCATGCGGCGGTCGCGGGGCGACCGCCCTACCGGGCTGCTCGGCGGGACGCATGACCCTACCATGCGGACTTTGCGAAATGCGGTGGTGGTCGGCGGGTGGTTGAAGCGCCGCCAAGATGGCGGCTTCCCCAGTTAGCGCAGCCCGCTCGGTGAGCGGGCCCTACCATTTAGGCCGCGACAAGCGCGGCCCTCCCGCTGTGGCTTGCATGGGTGCTCGTTCTTCCACAACAGTCGGGACGCCTGTTGTATCGGTTTCGAGACATTTCTGATACAAAAATTAGACAGAAAATAGACAATTCTTATACAGTTGCGTTGCAACTTCCGCGCCGCGGTTTGGTATAATCTTGCGCGTCAGGACTGAAAGCGAACTATGCAGTGAAGAAAAAGACAGATCGGGATGTCGGTGCGGACGAAACGAACCAATGTGCGTTGACGCCATACGTTCGCGAATCCTTACGGTTCGCGGCGTCCAGGTCATGCTTGCGCCAGACCTCGCCGACTTGTATCAGGTTGAAACGCGTAGTTTCAATCAGGCCGTAAAACGCAACATCAAGAGATTCCCGGAAAACTTTCGTTTCCAACTGACTAAAGAAGAGCTGGAGGAGGTTATCACAAATTGTGATAACCCCGATATGTTGCGTATCTTTCGTCGCGAAGTGTTGCGCCGGCAAGCCGTCGCATGAGGGATTATATGGTATAATACGCGGCAACGGCAAAAAGGAGTGCAGCGTTATGATCAAGAATGAATCCATGAAACAGACTGCGTGTGCGGTCTGGTACTTTTCCATGAAGAAGGCTTTGGCTTTTGCGGTTTCGGTGGCGTGTGCGTACGGCGCATGGGCGGGTGAAACGGTGTCTGCGGGGTTCGGACGCGATGTCGCATTGAAGGGGGCGGGTGTCACTTTCTCGCCGACGCTCTTCAAGAAGGACTGGAACCGCTGTCAGCTCAAGGGTGGATGGACGCCGGGGAATGACGGCGCGTATGGGTTCTCGATTCTCGACGGAGGCGACAAGATAGCCGACGTGCGTGCGACAGTCGAGGGACAGGATCGGCGGGCCGTGCTTGCATGGGATTTCTCCGTTCGCCGCGACTACTCGTCCTCCACATTCTGCATCGCGTTGTCGTTGCCGACGTCCCGCTTCGGCGGCGGAGAGGTACGTTTCGGGAAAAGAAAGTTCGCGCTTCCGGCGACGTTCGGCGGCGAGCCGTGGATCGGCAACGCAATGTGTCGTGAGGTGCGGGTGAGCGACGCGAAGGGCGAGGTGTTTTCGTTCACGCTCGCGGAAGACGCGTCGGTGATGGTTCAGGACGACCGCAAGTGGGGCGGACAGCACTTCGCGCTTCGCGTCGGGATCGGCGGTTCGCAGCTCAAGGCCGGGGAACGCCGTCGCATCGAGATGACCCTCGACGCGCCCGACGGAATCGACCGCGTCGTCGGCAGGCCATTCGTCATCTCGCGTTCGGCGGAGTGGGTGCCGCTGCACGATACGACTGACATCGCGCCCGGCTCCGCGCTCGACTTCTCGAAGCTCGGTTGGATGGACGCGCCGGCCGGCAAGCACGGACGCGTCGTCGCGAAGGGGGCGCATTTCGAGTTCGAGAGGAAGCCGGGCGTCCCCCAGCGCTTCTACGGATGCAATCTCTGCTTCACGGCAAACTACCTCTCCGACGACGAGGCCGACGCGCTCTGCGCACGTCTCGCGCGCATGGGGTACAACGCGCTCCGAATCCACCACTACGAAAGCACGTTGTGCGATCCGAAGGACGGGACGACGCTTCTCCCCGAGAAGATGGCGCAGCTTGACGGACTCCTCAACGCCTGCATCAAGCACGGAATCTACCTGACGACGGACCTCTTCGTGTCGCGCCGCGTCAAGTGGCGCACGTGCGGCATCGACCGCGACGGGATGATTGGAATGGGCGAGTTCAAGGAACTCGCGCTGTTTGACGAACGGGTGTTCCGCAACTACCTCGCGTTCTCCCGGAACCTCCTCTGCCACGTCAACCCGAAGACCGGTCGCCGCTGGGCGGACGAGCCGGCGTTCGCGTTCCTCGCGCTGATCAACGAAGGCAACCTCGGCAATCACGGCTATGCGTTTCTTGCAAGTCAGGAAACCTTCAAAAAGAAGTGGCGCGCGTGGCTGTCGGCTCGACGCGCCGAGTCCCCGGACCTCTATCGCGACATCACCGAGAAGATCCCCGGCAACGCCTGGGAACACTCGCGGCAGAACTGCGCGTTCACGCTCTTCCTCGCAGACCTTGAATCGTCCTTCGCGGAGAGGATGACGAAATTCGTCCGCGACGAGATTGGCTCGAAAGTGCTTCTCACGGACATGTCGTGCTGGCGAAACCCCATCGCGTACCAGCTCGTGCGAACGCGCTACGATTACGTTGACGATCATTTCTACATTGACCACCCGCAGTTCCTCGAGAAGCCCTGGAACCTTCCGTCGAAGTGTCCGAACGCGAATCCCGTCCGTCGCGCGAGCATGGGTTTCGAAGGCGTGGCGCGGCATCGCCTGCTGGACCGTCCGTTCACGATTTCGGAGTTCAACTACTCAGGTCCGGGACAGTTCCGCGGCGTCGGCGGGATGATGCTCGGCGCACAGGCCGCGCTGCAGGAATACGACGCGATCTGGCGCTTTGCGTGGAGCCATTCGCACGACGGCGTCCTCGAATCGAAGCCGATGACGTACTTCGACGTCGCACGCGACCCGCTCCAGCGCGCGACGGAACGCGCCGCGCTCACGCTTTACATGCGGCGCGACATGACGCCCCTGAAGAGGACATTCGCCGTGACGATCCCCGAATCGAAGGTGCGCACGACTTTCGGCGTTGGCCCCCACGCCGACATCAATGAAATGTGGTTCGGGTGGTACGAGAGGTTTGGGACATGGGTCGGAAACGGAAAACCCAAGTTCGCCAACGACGGCGCAGAGTTTCCCGAGGCGTGTTCGCTCAAGGCCGACTACTTCAAGGGACTTGCGTCTGGCCATCGGATGGGCGACGGACAGGTCGCCATCTCGCGCGATGAGGGGACGTTCGTCGTCGATACGCCGCGCACGCAGGGGTTCTTCGCGGAGTCGGGACGCCACACGGCGGGAGTGCTTTCCGCGCGCATCAGCGGCGCGCCGGCTGCGGTGTGGGTGAGTGCCCTTGACGATGCGCCTGTGGCGCGGTCGGGGAGGTTGCTCCTCACGCACGTGACGGACGTTCAGGATGAAGGTGCGACGTTCGCCGACGAAGAAAGAAAGGTGCTGCTCAAGTGGGGAAAGCTTCCGCACCTGATGCGCGCCGGGCGCGCGTTGGTTTCGATCCGGCTTGACGGGAATGCCGTGCCGCGCGTTTATGCGCTCTGCGCGGACGGTTCGCGTCGTGGCGAAGTTCCGTCGTCATGGGACGGAACGACGCTCACGTTCACGGCCAATACGGCCCGCGATACGTCCGACGCCACATTCCTGTATGAGATCGAGCGGAAAAGTTTTTCGGTCGTGAAGAAATCTGCCGCTAAAGGCGTCACTTCACATAGAAGGATTCCCTAGTTTTGGAATCTCTGCGCGTTGTTCCTCGATGATAGTCAAAAATTGTCACTTTGGACAAAAAGTGACAGGGGGATAAGAATCGGCAAAGCTAATGTTTTGCTTGAAAAGCTGTTTTTCGGCGAAGGCGAAAAAGAATGTTTTTAGCTTTGGTATGGCTTATGCTTGCATATAAGCGCGGAGTCAAGATATCAGGAGTTGACCGGTACGCAAGACCGCTATCAAGACCGCAATGAAAAAATGAGAAATTCGACTTGTGGCTAGATAGGCAATATGATATAATGTCTGCCGTCACCCCAATTAAGGTAATTCGCAAAAGGTAAATCGATGAAGGCGCATTCGCCAGAAGACAGAAAGAAGATTGAAGATTACCGAAAGACGCTCGACAAGTATCCAAAACCGAGCGTCACGGCGGATATAGTCGCCGTGCGTCCTGCCTACAGCGAACTTGAAGAGGGACAGTGGAGGGAGAACCCGGAGTTCGCACTTGAAGTGTTGCTCATCAAGCGCGGGCAATGGCCGTTCGAGGGAAGCTGGGCGCTGCCGGGCGGATTTATCCGCCCCACGGAAACCGTAGATGAGGGTGCGAGGCGGGAGCTTCGTGAGGAGACGGCCCTTGAGACTGACCGCCTCATCCCTGTCGGCGTGTTCTCGAAGCCGGACCGCGACATGAGGGCGTGGATCATCTCCAACGCATTTGTGTCCGTACACAAGCGCGGGCATGGCTGCCACGTCAAGGGCGGCGACGATGCGCGCGAGGCCAAATGGCTCACGATGAAGGCTCCTTCCATCGGCTACGGGCGGTTCTATCTCCCGTTCCACGAGGACGGAAAGCTGGCGTTCTGCCTGACTGGTTCGTACCGCGAGGATGATATCGGCGGCGGCACGGTCTTGTCCGTCGAGGACAATCCGCTGGCGTTCGACCATGCGGAGATCATCGCGCAGGCGTTCCTGCGGATGCTCTCGTTCGACAAGAAGAAGCTTGTGTTCTTCTTCCTCCCGGAAAAGTTCACGCTTTCCAATTACATTGACATTTATCAGTACCTCACGCGCAATTCCGTCAGTGACGCCAACATTCCGAGCTTTAGGCGTCAGTTGACCGCGACTAAGGAGCCGCTTCTGGAAGTGTGCGAGGGCGAGTGGGAAGACCTCGGCGGGCGCGCACACGCTCCCGCAAAGCTGTATCGCAGAAGGAGTTGTTAGTGATTAGTTGCTAGTGGCTAGTGGCCGAGCTTTGCGGAAACGGATTTCATATTGCTAAAAAGGAAAAAAGAGAATGAGTTACCATCATCATCCATACGATCCGGCGATAGCCGAGAGACAACAGAAGAACCGCGATATCTTCGCGGAGACGATGCGCATCTGCCGCAGGGGCGGATACGTCGCTCCTTCTGGTGCTGAAGTTCGACTCCCCAGCACGGAAGAAGTGCTGAAGGCAAGCGTGTTCTACCAGAATCCGCCGAGAGTGGATTCAATCGTGACGGCAGAAACGAGCGTGTGTGATGCGGTGAACGACGACTGCATCGAAGTCGCGCGCAAACTCGTCGAGGAAGGCTATCGGCCAATCATGCTGAACATGGCCAACCGGCACACGCCCGGCGGTGGCGTCATCAACGGGGCGCGGGCGCAGGAGGAGTCTCTCTTCCGTCAGAGCAACCTCTGCGTCTCGCTCTACCAGTTCGATGAATACCATGCGCGGATCCTTGATCTGCCGCTCGGCAACGGGTGCTATCCGATGGATCGGAATACTGGCGGCATCTACTCCGGCCGCGTCACGTTTTTCCGCACCAGTTCACGCAAGGGCGATGAGCTTGTCGAGACACCATTTGAGTGCGCGGTCGTTTCGGTCGCGGCCATCAACCGTCCCGACCTCACTTCCGACGGGCGTCTCGTTGATTGGGCGGTCGTGGCCACGAAGAAGATCCGCACCATGCTTCGCATCGGGCTGTTGCACGGACACGATGCCATCGTGTTGGGCGCGTGGGGCTGCGGCGCGTTTTGCAATCCTCCGGAACACATGGCGCGGCTTTTCCACGAGGTTTTGGAAGAGGACGAATTAGCCCGCAAGTATCGCATCGTGCGTTTCGCGGTTATTGAAGACCACAACTCGCGGCATTCGAACTTCGCGCCGTTCGACAGGGAATTCAATCGAGGCCCGGCGCGGATTCCAGCCGCGCCGAACAACTGAAAGGAGAAATCAAATGGACAGAAAAAAGGCAAAGGGAATGCTGTGGGGACTCGTCGTGGGCGATGCCTTCGGAAGCCCCATACAGTTCAGCGGCAGGGACTCCCATCCGTGGATCACGGAGATGGTGGCGTGTCCCGTTTTCAACCTCCCGCCCGGCTACTGGACGGATGACGGATCGATGGCGATGTGCGTCATGGATTCGTTCGTCCGCAAGGGCGGGTACGACCTCAAGGATATCGCCGGGACGTTCCTGAAGTGGCTGAATGAGGGTTATCTTTCTTCGATTGAAGGGCGTTCCTTCGACGTGGGCTGCGCTACCTACGACTCGCTGGCAGTATTCGCCCGCACCGGCTCGCTCGTGAACGGACACGAGGAATCGCAGGGGAACGGTTCTGTCATGCGCTTCGCGCCGAGCTACCTCATCGCCCGCGCGCTTGGTCGCCCGGAGATCATCCACGAAGTGAGCGACGTGACGCATGCGTCGGCGACGGTGCGCGAGGTCTGCGACAGGTTCGCGGGGGTTCTGGACGAACACCTCGCCGGTACGCGCACGAAGACCGGTCCACGCGCGGAGCTGAAGCGCGAACAGGTGAACAACTCTGGCTGGGCGGTCTCGACGCTTGACGCCGCGCTTTGGGCGTTCAACACCACGGAGAACTTCGCCGACGGCCTCATCGCAGCCGTGAACCTCGGTGGTGACTCAGATTCCATCGGGGCGGTCTACGGACAGCTTGCGGGTGCCTTCTACGGCTTCGGCGCAATCCCCGACCGCTGGGTCAGGGCCATCAAAACCTGGGAGAAGGTCGACGCCCTCATCGAGCGCTTTCTTTATGCAGTGTTAAAGGAAGTTCTTCACTGAAAATTCACGGCGACGACAGCACCAAAGCAAGGTGGTGGAGAAGGCGGTGATGCGGTTCATTTCCCCTTGCGTTCTGGCGTTCTGGGGTGTTGCATAGGCGGGGATGGTGTGGTATAATATTTCCCAATTCCGCCTTAGCGGAGAAAAAAGGAGTAAAAGAAAGATGGACATCAACTTCGGCGGCGTCGTCGAGAAGATCGTAACGCGTAAGGAATTCCCGCTCAAGAAGGCCCAGAAGGTCCTCAAGGGCAAGACAATCGCGGTGCTGGGATACGGCATCCAGGGACCTGGGCAGGCGCTCAACATGCGCGACAACGGCATCAACGTGATCGTTGGACAGCGCAAGTCCACGAATGCCAATTCTAGCTGGAAGCGCGCAATCAAGGACGGCTGGGTGCCGGGCAAGACGCTGTTCTCGTTGGAGGAGGCCGCCGAGAAGGGCGACGTGATCATGATGCTCACGTCCGACGCCTCGCAGCCCACGATCTGGAAGGCGATCGAGAAGTACGTCACGCCCGGCAAGGCTCTCTACTTCTCCCATGGCTTCGGCTATGTCTACAACAAGCTCACAGGTATCAAGCCTCAGAAGGGCGTGATGCTCGTCATGGTCGCCCCGAAGGGCTCTGGCACGTCCGTGCGCCGTAACTTCCTCTCCGGCGCGGGCATCAACAGCTCCTACGCCTACGAACCGAATGGCGCGGACGAGGCGAAGACGCGCGAGCTCACGATCGCGATCGGCATCGCCGTCGGTTCCGGCTACCTCTTCCCCACCACCTTCGAGCGTGAAGTCACGAGCGACCTCGTGGGCGAGCGCGGCATCCTCATGGGCGCGCTCTGCGGCGTGATGGAGGCCCAGTTCTACACCCTCCGTGCGAACGGCCATAGCCCGAGCGAGGCGTTCAACGAGACGTGTGAGGAGCTCACGCAGTCGCTCATCCGCCTCGTGGACGAGAACGGCATGGACTGGATGTACTCCAACTGCTCGCAGACCGCGCAGCACGGCGCGCTCAAGTGGCGTCCGATTTTCCGCAAGGCCGTCGAGCCCGTCTTCAAGAAGCTCTACGCGAGTGTGAAGACGATGAAGGAGGCGAAGGAAGTGATCCGCGATACGGGCCGTCCCGACTACAAGGAGTTCATGGCCGCAAAGTTGCAGGACATGCACGACGGCGAGATGTGGCAGGCCGGCGCGGCCGTGCGCTCGCTGCGTCCGCATGAGAAGGCCAAGGCCAACGCCGCGACGGCGGCAGGCGTGCGCGGACGCAAGATCGTGTAATAAAACGAGACGATAGACACGAGACGAGAGACGGGCGGGGTGCTACCCTTGCCCGTCTCTTGTTTTATGTCAGGTGGGGAGTAGTGGGGGGCGGTGTGGGTGCCGGTGGGGGGCAGTGTGGGTGCCGGTGGGGGGCAGTGTGTGGGCCGGTGGGGGGGGGGCGGGGACTGAGAGCTCGTGAGGCCGCCTTAGCTCAATGTTACGCTGAACACCTCCCGTAGAGGGCATGAAGTGCGTTTCGCCCTTTATTTTCAAGGGTTTTCTTGAATCCCGTTATTGTGGAGACAAGGGGCAATAAATTTTTTTTAATTTTTTTATTTTTTGGCATTGACTTCCGGTGGGGAAAAGTGTTTAATAGTGTCCAGCGATGTCAATAAAAGGTAGACAGAGTGTCGAAGAGACGAAAGAGGCGTCCACTGGGTTGCTGGTGAACACCTACGAGCGTCCTCTTGACCCGAAGAAGCGCCTTACGGTTCCTAGCGTCTGGCGCCATGCATTGGGTTCCGACTACGTCTACGTCATGAAGGAGGAGGGGAAACCCTGTCTCCAACTCATCCCGAAAGGGGTGTTCGAGTCTCGAATGGCGGGCATTCAGGATGAGGCCTTGTCAGACGACGATCTCAATGACGTACTCGAAAAGGTTGGCGAAGATTCAGAGCTCCTTGAATTTGACGTGCAGGGGCGTATTCGCATCAGTGACAGGCTGCTTGCGTATGCGAACCTAACTGGACCCGTTGTCCTGAAAGGTGCTGTTCGAATGGCCCGTCTATGGGCTCCTGAGAACGTGCCTCAACGGTCGGCGGAGGAGTCGGATAACCTGCGTGCCGCTAGGAAGCGGCTGCGTTTCTGAGGAGGACTTGAAGATGCACATTCCAGTTCTTCTCAGAGAGGCAGTTGATTCTTTGGCGGTTCGGCAGGGCGGTGTGTACGTGGACGGGACACTGGGGCGTGCCGGCCACGCGCGGGAGATACTCCTGCGCGGCGGTGCCGGCACGACCCTGGTGGGTATCGACCGCGACGAGCAGGCACTTGCCGAGAGCTCAGCACGCCTTGGAGAGATGTCCGGCGTAAACGTGGTGCTGGTCCACGGGTGCCATGGTTCGGTCGCGGAGATTGTCCGCGGCAAGGGGATTGGGGAAGTGGACGGTATTTTGCTGGATCTGGGCGTGTCGAGTCCGCAGCTCGACGAGGCCGGGCGCGGGTTCAGTTTCCAGGCGGACGGACCTCTTGACATGCGGATGGACCGGTCGCGCGACTTGACGGCCGCGTCGCTGGTGGCGACGCGGACGGAGGAGGAACTTGCAGAGATTTTCCGTTCGCTCGGCGAGGAGCCGAACGCGCGGCGCATTGCGCGCGCAATAGTGCGGGAGCGTGCGGTACGTACGATCAAGACAACGGGCCAGCTCGCTGGGCTTGTGGAACGGACGGTTGGGCGGCATGGCCCGCACCATCCGGCCACACGGACTTTTCAGGCGCTCCGCATGGCCGTGAATGACGAGATAGGCGAACTGGAACGGGCGCTTGACGGAGGTCTCGGACTTCTGAAGGCCGGCGGCCGGTTCGCGGTGATCACTTTCGAGAGCTTGACGGATCGGATCGTGAAGCGGTTCTTCGCCGCGCACGCCGGCCGCATGGTTTCATTACAACAGGGCGGGGAACAGTGGGAGGGAAGCCTTCCGCGAGTCCGCCTGGTCACTCGCCACGCGGTGGTCGCGTCGGACGAAGAGAAAAAAGACAACCCGCGTTCCCGCGGCGCCAAACTGCGGGCGGTAGAAAGGATGGCAGCATGAGGAGAAGGAATAGGAAACTTAACAGACGCTTTTCCCGTTTTACGGTAAACACGGCCGGCATCGTTGCGTTGCTGGTGACTGCATTCTCGATGGGGATGTGCTATTGCCTACTGGGAATGCGGTGTACGTCAATCGCACAGGAACTGCAGGAGGCGGAGAAATCCTACAAGCAGCTGACGAAGGAGAGTGAGCGCGTGGCGGCCCGCTGGAACGAACTCATGGCGGTGGACCGCCTTCAGGAGAAGCTCGTGCGCTTTGGCCTCGAGATGAACATCCCGCGCGCGGACCAGATGATACGCATGGGCGCGTCTGGACGTCCGCTTCCGGGGCAGATCGCCGTCGTGCGCGCCCGTGAGCGGATGGCCACGGCGAACATGGCGCAGAATTCTTCCGATGCGCCCGCCCGTAAGAGGACGGCGCGCGCGAAAATCAGGTAGTCAGGGATGTGAATGGCATGGCGCGGCGAAAAGTACCGGTTTTGGTGCCCGGTAGTTATTCTATGTTTCTGCCTCGCGGGTCTGTCCGCGCGCCTCGTCATGTTGCACCTTGGATACGTTGAGATAGAGAAGAAGCCCACCTATACGCTCGTACGGAACACCGTGGCTTTGCGCGGCAGCATCTTTTCGTCCACGGGAGTTCCATACGCTCGCTCGAAAGTGGTCTGGGAGTACGCAGTCGATCCCAAGGCGGGAAACGAGAACGCCGTACACCCCAACCGCCCGGTTGATCCGGCGGTCCGGTGGGCGAACATCACGAATCTCTCGGAATCGCTGAACCTGCCCCTGGAAAAGGTAATGGACGCCTATGCGGAATACGCAAGGCGGAAGCGGAGGTACGTGTTTCTGGCGACAAACGAGGACGAGACAGTACATGCCAAGCTGTCGCGGATCCACGAGCTAAGCGTCTCCGAGAAGATCGTCCGCGTGTATCCGCAGGGCAGGGACCTTTCGCAGGTCGTCGGTTTCGTGAGCCGCGACGTCACAAACGCCGTGGGAGCAGCCGGCTTGGAGCAGAGGTTCGAGCGGCAGCTCAAGGGGGCGCCGGGGCGCATGACCGGCGTGAAGGACGCCCACGGGCGCGAACTGCGCATCCTGCGCGAAAGCTATGCGGAATCTCGTCCGGGCAACGACGTGTACCTCACGATCGACCACAACATCCAGCACGAAGTCGAGAGGATTCTCCTTGAAGGGCGTCTCCGCCACCAGGCCGAGCGCGTGTGGTCGATAGTCATGGACGTGAAGACCGGTGCCGTGCTCGCGATGGCGACGCAGCCGGACTACGATCCATCCAACTTCACGTCGTCCACCTCCGCGCTGCGCAAGAACTACGCAATCGCCCAAGTCTACGACCCCGGAAGCGTGATGAAGACGATCACCGCCTGCGCGGCAATCAACGAGCGGATCGTCGGCCCCGACACGATAATGAGCACCGACAGGAAGGATCCTCGCTACTACCGCCTGCCTACCGACTCGCACAAGATGGACGACTACATGACCGTGCGCAACGCGCTAGTGCACTCCTGCAACGTCATCTACGGAAAGCTGGGATGCGATCTCGGCCCGCGGCGGCTCCGCACGTACATGGCGGAATTCGGCTTTGGTAGCAAGACCGGCATCGAACTGCCAGCCGAGGAGAAGGGACTGTTGCCGCCTTGGCAGAAATGGGATAAGCTCAAACAGTCGCGCGCGCCCATCGGACAGGGCGTCTCCGTTACCGCAATCCAGCTGGCCGCGGCCTATTGCTGCATCGCCAACGACGGAGAACTGCTGCGTCCCTACATCGTCGAGCGCATCGTGCAGCACGGAACTTCTGGCGATGACGACGTCTCCACCGTCGTATACCAGCACGAGCGGCAGGTCCTCGGGCACCCGATTCGCCCTGAGACCGCGCGCCATGTCCGCGAGATGATGCTCGGAGTGGCGAAGAAGGGCGGCACGGCCCGCAAGGCCGCCGTGGCAGGCTATACCGTGGCGGGCAAGACTGGTACCGCCCAGATCGCCCGGCCAGGTGGAGGATACTACGACGACCAGTTCAACGCCTCGTTCATCGGCATCGTGCCCGCCTCAAAGCCCCAGGTCGTCATCCTCGTCACGTACCACAAGCCTTTCACTTGCAGGAGGCGCGATACGTCCGAGGCGCGCGGCGTGCCGATCTACAACCACCAGGGCGGAGTATGTGCAGGCCCCACGTTCAGCGAAATAGCCGCGTTTGTGCTTCGCTATCTCGCCGTGGAGCCGGACGTACCAGACGAAGTGCCTGAGGAGGACGACGCATGAACGTCTACGGCATCACCGGCACTAACGGCAAGACCACCACCACCTGGGTGCTTGCCGAGTTCCTCAAGCCGCTTGGCCGCGCGGGGTACATCACCACCGTCGAGGTGGATACTGGCTCGCGAAAATTCTCCACTGGCTACACCACGCCGCCGAACAAGGTCCTTATGGACATCTTTGCGGAGATGGAGTCCAACGGCATTGCGAACTGCGTGATGGAGGCTTCAAGCCACGCCATCCACCAGAACCGCACGGCTGGTACGAATTTCACGGGTGGCGCGTTCACGAACCTTTCAGAGGATCACCTCGACTACCACAAGACGATGGAGGCCTACTTCGCCGCGAAACGCCTTTTCTTTGAGCGTCTTGCCGTCGACAAGCCCGGCTCGCCCGTCGTGGTGTGCGTGGACGGCGAATGGGGGCGGCGTCTGGCGGACGAGCTCGGGGCTCTCCCGCTCAATGTGGTAACTTGCGGATTTACCGTCCCGCGCGACGCGGACTTCGCCGACTTCGTATCCCGGCGAAGTCCGCTCGCGGGACGCTACAACGTGCAGAATGTGCTTGTGGCGGCAGCGCTTGCACGAGCGGTAGGAGTCTCTGAGGAGGCAATCCGCGCCGCCGTTCCCACGCTTACGCCGCGTTGGGGACGCCTTGAGCGTGTTAAGACGCGCAGCGCCGCCGAGGTGTTCGTGGACTTCGCGCACACCGACGACGCGCTTGCGAACGTGCTTTCGACAGTCCGCGCATTCACGAAGGGGAAGGTGTGGGCCGTGTTCGGCGCAGGCGGCGACCGCGACCGCGCGAAGCGTCCGCTCATGGGCGCCGCAGCCGCGCGGTGGGCGGACCACCTTGTGGTGACGAGCGACAATCCCCGCAGCGAACGCCCAGAGGACATCATCGCCGAAATATTGGCGGGCATACCCGCCGGTACCGACGTGGCAGTTGAACCAGACCGCCGCACGGCAATCAATCTAGCCCTTGCACGCGCAGCACACGGCGACACGGTCGTCGTGTGCGGGAAGGGACACGAAACCACACAGACGATCGGCACGCGCGTGCTGCCGTTCGACGACAGGATAGTATGCGCAGAATACTGACAGCCCTTGCACTTGCCGCGTTATGCGGTTGCTGGACTCCCGGCTCCGTTCGGGAGGTAATGCCGAAGCACACCGAGAAATTCCCAGCCAGTTCGTCGTTTTTCGTGGAGAAGACCGAGCGTCGGGTCGAGACTGTCCTGAAGAGGGCATTACGTGCGCGCGGGTTCGAGGTGAAGGACCGCAGGGAGGAGGCCGACCTCGTGATGACGGCGAAGGTACTTGGATGGGAGTACAACGACGCGGGCTTCAGCGGATTCCACGCCCGTGACGACATTGAACTCGTGATCACCGTGGCAGACCGCAAGACAAAGCTCGTCCGCGCGCGTTCGGACGTGTCCGTCAGATCGGACCTCCGGATTCTCGATAAATACGTAAAAACGCTCTAGTGCATGTGGCCGAGGAATTCGTCCTCGGCCTTCTTTATCGCCGCGTGCATGGCTTCGCCGTCCGGAGCCTCGCGGAGCTCCTCCAGCAGCGTGGTTCCGTGCGCGAGCAGGCAGAGCCGTGCGAGGATGTGGAGGTGGAGCGCGTGGTCCGTGCAGCAGATGAGGAAGAAGAGGTCTGTTCCGGTGCCGTCCTGCGAACCGAAGAACACGGGGCGCACGGTGCGTCCGAGTGCGAGGAACGTTTCCTGGAAGAGATACGGGTCGTGGTAGCGCGGATGTAGGAACGCGGCACCTCCGCCGGCCGCCGTGGAGGCCACTTCCTCGCGCGCCTGCAGCTCCACGAAGAGCGTCTCGGGATCGTAGAGGAGACCGGTGGAGTCGGCGAAGTCGGTCATGTCGCGCAGCACGCCGGCGCGCGTCTTGGACGTGAGCGCGGGGGCGATGACTGCAGGGGAGAGGATGTCGGCGATGTGGAAGTCGTGCCCATCCGCCTGGCGCCGCTCGGCCATGGCGAGCTGGTGTTCGCCCGTAAGCTGCTTGTCGGAGATCTCCATCATGCGACGCTGCGCCCATTCGTCGAGCAAACGGTGCTCGAAGAAGAAGGCGTCCCCGCGTCGGACGCTGGAGACTTCTTCCCGCTGCGCGAAATGCCGAAGGTCATTTACCTTCATGTGCAGGTGGGCAGCGGCGCTTTTAAGATCCATCAACTGGTAGCCCATGGCTCGTATTCTACCAAAAAAGGCGCTTACGCGCCAGTCTGCCCGTCTTTTTCGTGTGGACGGTGTGGACGGTACAGGAGAATCGGGCGGTTGGCGTTGAGCGTGAATGCGATGCCGGCAGTGCGGTTGAGCGAGCCGCTCCAGAGCGGAGCGAGATCAACACCGTCGAGCGGCCAGACGAGCCCACGCGATGTTACGTGCGTGCCGGGAAGGGGGGCGAACACCGATACGGCCTCGCCGGGATGGCAGGGGAATGTCTGTTCGTCGCGCACTGCGACAAACGTGCCGTAGTCGGTGATGATTGACGTGTCTGGGATGTATGCGGTGAAATCGAGTAGGTGGAAGATGTTTGCGAGCGCGTGGTCCTCGCGTTTGCCCGTCGTGCCGAGGAGTGCGACGGAGGGCTTGTCCGAGATGCAGCACATGGACTGGACGAAACGGAAGGCCTTGCAGAGGTCGTTCGTGTCCTGTTCGGCGATGTGAACAAAGCGGTCGCCGAGTGCGTCGCGGTCGGCGGCGGAGAGTGAGTCGCCATCGCCCACCACGTAGTTTGGCTCGTGGCCGAGGGCGTGGGCGGCGGCAAGCGCGCCGTCGCACGCAACGCGCAGGTCGGCGTCGGCAAATGCGGCACGCGGCACCGCGTGGCTTGGAGTGTCCCCGCTTGCGATAATCGCGATGCGCACGGCTATACCTCTATTTTGATGATTTTGCGGATGATCAGCCAGCCCACAATCACGAGTACTAGCACGAGGCCGATGCACCCCGCGCCCTTGAGCGAGAATATGAACGGCTTCATAGTTGCGGGTTTGAGAACAGTCATCGCGAGGCCCAGGACGAGCGGCATGCATGAGATGATTATGCCCTGCATCCGGCCCTGCGCGGTGAGGGTACGCACGCGGCGTTCGATGCGCATACGGCCGCGGATCGTCTCTGAGATCTTGTCGAATATCTCCGTGAGGTTTCCGCCCGTGTGGCGGGCGATGTCGATGGCTGAGCAGACGAGCGTGAGGTCTTCCGACCCCACGCGCGCGTCGAGGGACGCGAGCGCTTCCTCGAACCCCATGCCCACTCGCAGCTGCTGGAGGAATACAGTGAACTCCTGCGAGATTGGCTTCTCGCCTGCCTCCACCACGCTCTCGAACGCCTGGTTGATGGAGAATCCCGCGCGAAGGGCGTTGGACATGGTGCCGAGCGCGCCGACGAGCTGCTCGTTGAACTTCAGGCGGTGGCGCGCGCGGAGGAACCGCACGTAGCGGCTCGGCAATGAGATTGTGAACGCCCCTGCCGCTAGGCCAAGGACTGTACCTGCGATTGTGGAGGTTATGCTTGTGAAACTGAAGAGCGGGATGAAGAAAAGGAAGAACGCAGCGAGTGCGGCGAGCCGTCCAAGGCGGGCGATTTTCGCCGGCGAGATGAACATGAACACGTCTTCGAACTGCAGCGACGTCTGGGCACCTACCGTGAGGGAGTACGAGTCAGCGCCCTCGTTGAGCGCGGAGACGAACCCCCACGCGAATCCGGCGAATGCGAGGCCGACGGCTGCGATGGTGGATAAGAACAGAACCGTACCGCTCATACGCGCCCCGCAATCTCCAGCCGGACCTCTCGGTCTTGATTCGGGTCGAACATCGCAGTGTCGAGGCGCAGGCCGCGGCTCTTGAGGTGTTCATAGAATGTCGGCACGGCACCGGTGGGACGGAACACGCCATGGACGCGGCCCTGTTCGTCCACGCCGCTCTGCCGGAACGTGAAGATGTCCTGCATCACGACGCTCTGTCCTTCAAGTCCTGTGACCTCCGATATGGCAACGACCTTGCGGCTGCCGTCCGAGAGTCGGGACTCGTGGATGATTATGTCCACTGCGCTCGCGATCTGCTCGCGAATCGCGCGGGAGGGGAGTTCCATGCCGCTCATCAGCACCATAGTCTCGAGACGTGAGATAACGTCGCGCGGCGAGTTGGCGTGGACGGTCGTAAGCGAGCCGTCGTGGCCGGTGTTCATCGCCTGGAGCATGTCAAGGGCCTCGCCGCCGCGGCATTCACCCACGATGATGCGGTCGGGTCGCATACGCAGGCAGTTTTTCACGAGGTCGCGGATGGTTACGGCGCCGCGTCCCTCGATGTTGGGCGGACGCGCCTCGAGGCGCACCACGTGCGGCTGCACGAGACGGAGTTCGGCGGCGTCCTCCACCGTCACGATGCGCTCGTCGTGGGGGATGAAGCCGGAGAGCAGGTTGAGGAGGGTGGTCTTGCCCGAACCGGTGCCGCCGGCCACGATGATGTTCTTGCGCATTATCACGCAGGCCTTCATGAACTCCGCGGCGTTGCGCGACCACGTGCCGAAACGGATGAAGTCCTCGACCGTGAGAGTCTTCTTCGCGAACTTTCGGATGGTCACCGTGGGGCCGGAGAGGGCGAGAGGCGGGATGATCGCGTTCACGCGGCTTCCGTCGGCGAGACGCGCGTCAACGTAGGGCTGCGACTCGTCGATGCGGCGTCCGATGGGCGAGACGATGCGCTCGATGATGGCCATCACGCTCGCGTCGTCGAGGAACTGGAGGTCCGTGAGCTGTATCTTGCCTCCTCGCTCCACGTATACGCGGTGGGGGCCATTTACCATGATTTCGGTCACGGAGTCGTCGGCGAGCAGCTCCTCCAGCGGCCCCAGCCTGAGCGCCTCGTTGAACACCTCGCGCTCCAGTCGATCGGCGTCGATGCCTTGCGGGAGTTTCCCGGCTGTGCGTACCTGCTCCACGATCTCGTGGATTTTGTCGGAGGCCTGGCGTTCGAGTCCGGCGCGGTCCACCCCCGCCACGGTGAGGCGCTTGAGGTCGAGGCGCGCGATGAGCTCGCGCTGGATTTGCTCTTTTACCTGGCGCCGTACGCCTGCGAGCGGGTCGGGCTGTTGTGCGGGGGGTACTTCAGGCTGCGACGCTGGTGCCCATGCCGTTTCTTGCCGCGAAGAGCCATGCTCCTCCTCCGCAGACGGTACGAGGTCATCCTTTGCTGGGCTGACGCGCATCATTGTGCTGCCGATCTGTACGATGCCGTCCGGCGGGAGGTCTACGAGGCCGTCGATGGGGTTGCCGTTGATGTACGTGCCGTTCGCGCTGTGGAGGTCCTCAAGCCGCGCCGTCTGCCCGCGCAGGAGCAGGAGTGCGTGGCGCTCCGAGACGCTGGGGTCTGGAAGCCGCAGGGCGCAGTTTTCGCCGCGTCCGATGAGGTACGAGCCGTCTTCGAGCATGTAGCGAGTTGCCTCGCCTTCGTCGGACTTGATCAGGTCGAGCGCGAATGCCATCTCAGCGCCCTCCGTTCAGTTCGTTCTGGCGCTTCTGGTTGAGAAGCTCGATCTCTTCGCGGATCTTCGCGAAGTCTACCTGCGGCAGCTCTTTCTCGTAGTAGGTGTCGTGGCGGTTGCGAAGTGCGAGTGCGATGCGGCCCTTGATCTGCTCCGCGAACACGAGCATCTCCGCCTCGCGGGGCGTGACCTCGAGCGTGACCATCGAGTATACGCCCGCGCCGAATGCGTCGCCGCGGGCTATGGCGGATTTCGCCGTCTCCTTACCCGTGGCGAGCACGAGCACGTTCTGGAGAATCGTGCATGTGACGATTTCCTGCACCATCGTGTGGCCGTCGGCGCCGAGTTTAGGGAACGAGAAGCTGGCTATCACGTCCACGTGGTCGTTCGGCTTCACCATGCCGCTCACGGCGGCGGCGCCGGAACAGTTTACGGATACGGCCCGCATCTTCTTGCGGATGTCGGCCGCAAGTCCGCCTGCCATCGGGTTGCCGCCCTCGATGTCGGCCCAGAAGAGCAGCTCGCCCTCCTTGTGTCCGTTCAGGAGCTTCCGCCCGACGACCTCGATGACGTTATCCTCCGTGAGGGCCTGTCCCCGCAGTCCGCTCGCGGGAACTTTCTTCAGTCCTAGGTCGGACTTCGTGAGGATAGTGCCGCTGGGCAGCTCTCGCGCGAAGCACAGCACCTCCATGGTTTTGTGCTTCTTCACGAACTCCTCTTTGAGCCTGCGGATCTCGGCGTCCTTCGACGCTAGGTAGGTGCGCGTGAGAAATGCGGCCAGCAGGCCGATTGCTATGGATATAACTAAGACGATTTTCTGTTTCATGGGGTTCCTATTCTATCATAAAACTCCGTGGCGGAGAAGTTCGGTTACGGTTGTCCCGTCGGGCAAGTCCTCGGCGAGGATGGCGGCAAGGTCGTGTTCGCGTAGCAGCAGCTTGAACGTGGGCGTGCAGACCGGCGCGGGCGTCCACCCCTCCGCGACGTAGGCGGCTTCGCGCGCGGCGGCGGCAGACTCCGCAGTGCCGGGCGTTTGCCACACGCTGACTGATGTGCGTCCGCCGCCGAGCTCCCCCTGCCAGCCGCCTGACGGCAGGGACGGCGCGCCGGGCCGCTGGAAGAACCAGCCGGCCGCGGCCGCAAGGGCGCACGCGAGAAGGGCAAGGACGACGATTGCACGGCACTTCTTCATTTAATTACCTCCTCGGCGGGAAATTCTGGAATTTTCATTACGGGCATGTGGCATTCCTCCAGTCCGCGGAACGTGGTTTCGCCGCCCCATATCCAATCGACCACACTCGGATCGATGCTGATGGCGAAGTTGAGCGACTGCTTGCGGAAGTCAAAGGGACGCGTCGAAGCGTCGGAGAAGGGTTCGGGCGTACCGACCGGACATATTTCCGGTTCGGACAATACGGAACCGAGGGCGGGCAGAGGGGCCCCGTCGCCCTCGCCGGACGTATCTTTCTGCGCCTCATACCCGGCCATGCGGCGCACCATGGTCTGGAGTCGCATTGATTCTGGGATGATTGAGCCAAAAGTGATCAATCCGCCTAGGATAAGGGAGAACACAAGCATGCCGATCGCCATTTCGATCATTGCCTGGCCACGTCTGGATGCCTCAGTGCGCATGTCGCGTGCCTCCTCCCGGTGCGCCGCCGCCGCCGGTCGGACGGCGGCATTGGTCTTCCCCGTTCTTCGCGAGCCAGTCCGCGCCTTTTTTGCGGAAGTCCCCGTCTTCCCACTTCTTCAGGATCGCGCAGTACCGGCAACCGGCTGCGTGGGCTACATCGCTTGGCGGCTGGATGTGGTCGCGTGTGTGCGTCACCCATGCGCGGTCGGCCATGCCCATGCTGCACTCGTCGAACGCGCCGAGCATCACGAGGCGCACGTCCGTGAATGCCGGCGTGACGAGCGGGAACTCGCCGTTCCACGTGACCGTACGCTCCTCGATGGAACCAAAGGGCTTGGCGGCTGCGGTCCATACGTTGATACGGCGAGGGACGCCCGGCGTGAATGGATCCAGAACCTGTCGGACGCGCGTGGCGGCGAAAGAACCCTCCACGTTGTATTTGTCCTTCACGTCGGAGATCAGCGGCAGGCGCGCGGCGTCGGAGCGATGCATCCGTCCCCATGCGTGCCACCAGGACGAGTTGTAGGCGACCCATGAGATATTGCTGTACCTGATTACGCCACATTGCTGGAGTGTGAATTCGTTCACATTGGGGCACGAACTGCGTTCCGCGAGCTCGAGAACGGCGGCGCGTACCTGCGTTTCGGGCCAGTCGAGGTTGAAGTTGGCGAGCGCGTCGTGTACGAAGTGGATGCCTGTACCGAAGTACTCGGGGTTCTGCGGGGAGCCGACGCCGGCGAAGGGGATGTCGCTCCATCCGGAGAAGTTCGCGAGTAGGTTTGCCATGCCGCCGTGTAGGTAGAACCAGCACCAGTCCTCGCCGGCCACTGCCTCGTAGAACGCCTTGTTGAACAGCGGGTGGCTGGACGATATGGCGAAGTTGAAGAACTGGGCGTTGTCTGCGCCAGCGAACACGCCGTCGCGCGCCGCGCCGCGCACCATCTCGGCGTAGTCCTGCGCCTTCTCAGGCCAAAGCTCGGTGCCAATCAGCATCGGCGCGCGGAACACCGATTCGTTGACGAGCGCGGTCATGTCATTGTCTGGCTCCGTTACGCCGTTCTTCAGCGCTGCGCGCTGCGCGGAGTATAACCCCATGAGCGGGCCTGCGAAGGCTATGCGCTCTTGGAGCGCCGTGATGCGCTCGCAGACGTTCGTGGCCTCACGCCACGCGGCGGGGTTCATCGACGGATCGCCGACCTTGCAGAGCGCGTCGATCTTCGCGAGGTTGAGCGCGCCGAGGGCGTTGAGGGTGATTCCTTGCCAGCGGGCCGCAGCGAGCGCGGCCGCGTCGCCGGCGTTCTGGAGACGGTTCTTGCGGTGCGACGAAAGGAAGGCATCCACGCACACCAGCGCGAGGAACAGGAGCCCAAGCAGCATGAACGCCAGTACGAGCACTATCTGCCCGCTCTTTCGCGCGCGGTCCGTCATTGCAGATAGAGGGGGTAATGGTTTTCAATGCCGGCCTCGCCGCGGACTTCGCGAAAGTCCGTCGCGTCATCGCCTGAACCGTAAAGGTTGCGGCGCTGCCAGACGCGCATGATGAGCTCGGCGTTCTCGCCCTTTGGTTCGTCTGCGGTCCATCCCAGCTTACAGGGCGCCCACAGCTCGAAGTCGAGGATGCCCTTGGTGTCGGCCTCGTTCTCCGCCTCCAGGTAGCTGCCCATGCGGCTCACGATTGTGCCAGTTGAGAGCTCGTCGCCGAAGTCGTCCTGCGAGAGACACTTCCCGGCCACGCTCGCAGTGGCCACGCGCACGGTCTTAGTGACCATGAAGTCGTTGAATCCCACGGCGCGTGCGCGTGCGGCGCGCGCGGCGGCGTAGTTAACCACCGTGTGGGCCGTGAGCAGGTTTGCGTATTCATATATAAGGAAGAATGCGAGGCAAAGGAAAAACATGACGACGACCGTCTCGACCATCGCCTGTCCTTTCCGCCAGCCGGACCGTATGCGGGCGTCGGCGCGGATATGCGCCGGCGCCGAGGTCATTCGCCGAGTTTCTTGATCGTGTTCTCGTCGATATCCTCGACGGCGCTCTTGGCCTTGCCGCCCTCCTCGTCGGAGAGGGCTGCCGCCGCGCCCGCCACTTTCTTGCCGGTCGCGCGGCCGAAGTACGTGAACACCGCGATCAGCGAAATCGCCACCAACGCCACGATGATGATGTATTCCACCATCGTCTGGCCTCTCTTGCCCTTGACTGCCTTCATCTTATGCCTCCTTTACGGGTATTCGCATGTCACAAGCGTAGTTGTGCGCGCGGCGGACGACCGCGCAGCCCGGACGAAGCACGCCAGGGCCGCAACGACGCCCAGCAGAACGGCGAATACGATGATGTATTCGACCGCCGTCTGGCCGGATCTGTCTCTACGCTTTGTCATGTGCGGCAATAGTATAGCATAAAACACATTCCCCAGACGCGGCCACCGCATATTTTTTCCCCGCCGCCGCCGTAAACATGGTATACTTGTCGCCGCATGAACCTGTAGCGAGGAATGAAAGAATGAAGCAAAAGCCCATGACGGCACTCCGGACGGCGCGGCTTGTGGACGCCGAGCGCATATTCGCGCTCATCCACCTGCACCGCGACCGCCTTGTGCCGCGTTCGCTCGGCAATATCGTGGAGAACATCGACCGCTTCGTGGTGGCCGAGGTGGACGGCGAGATGGTTGGGTGCGCGACTTACGGAATCTTCCCTGAAATCGGCGAGCCGCTCCACACGGCCGTGGAGATACAGTCCGTGGCGGTGCGCGCGCCGTGGCGCCGTCAGGGAGTGGGCCGCGCGCTCGTGCAGGAGATCGTGCGCCGCGTGCGGGCGTTCGAGCCGGCGGCGGCGCTCGTCCTCACGTTCTCGCCCGAGTTCTTCGGCACGCTCGGGTTCCACGAGGTGCCGAAGGACAAGGTGATGTACAAGCTCTACACGGGCTGTATCAACTGCACGAAATACGCCAACCCCTTTACCTGCCCCGAAAAGGCTATGGTTTTGGATCTGAAAGCCCACAGCCCATGCTCTGCGCAGAAATGAAAAAGAGGATAACTTTGCTTGCTTTCGCTGCTGGGAGATTAGGAGATTAGGAGTTTCGGAGGCGATTATGAAAATCCTCCAAGCCTCCTAAACTCCAAAACTCCCAGTAGCGAAAGCAAATAAGAGAAGGCAAAAGGAAGTAACTGAAATGAAAAAGCTGATGTTGTTAATGGTTTTGGCCGCGTGTGCGGCGGTCGTCGCCGCACCCAAGGCGAAGAAGGGTCCGGCGCGTCGCGCACCTCAGAAGCAGGCCGTCGCCGGCTTGAAGGTGAAGAGCGCCGTGCGCCGCGCGCCATACCAGGGCGCGATCAGCGTGGACGCCGCGAGCGGGAAGGTGATCTTCGAGGACCGCGCGGACGCGAAGTGCTGTCCCGCCTCCGTGACGAAGCTCATGACGCTCCTCCTGGTGCTGGAGGACATGCACGCGATGAAGTACTCGCCCGTGGACGAGGTGACCGCGACCGTGCGCTGTACGCGAGAGAAGCCGAGCGTGTGCGGACTCAAGCCCGGCATGAAGATCACTGTCGACGAACTACTCTTCGTGATGCTCGTCCACAGCGCGAACGACGCCGCCGTCCTGCTCGCCGAGAATTCGACGGCGCGCAACGCCGGACGCGAGATCCAGGGCGGTGACCTGCAGGCGTTCGTGCAGCGGATGAACGAGAAGGCGAAAGAGCTCGGCATGGAGCACACATCCTTCGTCACGCCGAACGGCTTCCCGCCGCCGTACGGCAGCGGCAGGCCATACGACACCTCCACCGCGCGTGACCTCGTGAAGCTCGCCCGCGCGCTCGTGAAATACAACGAGATATACCGCTGGACGAGCGCGAAGACGTACACGATGAAGACCATCGTGAACAAGCAGGGGCAGCCAGTCAAGTTCCTCAACCACAATAACATACTACGCATGGACAAGAAGAAGATCGTCAACGCGAATGGCGAGAACGAGGTGGACGGACTCAAGACCGGCTACGCCGATTACTGCGGCTCCTCGATCATCCTCACCGGCAAGCGCGACGGACACCGCGCAATCGTGGTGGTCGTAGGCAGCGAGACCTCTAAGATGCGCGACGAGCATGCCCGCCGCCTGATGGTCTCGGCGCTAGACGCGGTCTCCCGCTGACCCGGGAAAATGCAAAATCTAAAATCACCCCCTTGCGGATTGGCCCCGTTTTTAGTAAACTATCACCTCACTTTTGCAGACCAAAGGAGTAAAAATGGCAGACAAAAAAGCGTTTCCGCTTGAAAAAGTTAGGAACTTCGGCATCATGGCGCACATCGACGGCGGCAAGACGACCACGTCGGAGCGCATCCTCTACTATTCCGGCAAGAACTACAAGATCGGCGAAGTGCATGACGGCGCCGCGACGATGGACTTCATGGTCCAGGAGCAGGAGCGCGGCATCACGATCCAGTCCGCCGCCACGTGCGTGCAGTGGGGCGCGTACCGTCTGTCGCTGATCGACACTCCCGGACACGTGGACTTCACGGCTGAGGTGGAGCGCTCGCTGCGCGTGCTCGACGGCGCGGTGGCCCTCTACTGCGCGGTGGGTGGCGTGCAGCCGCAGTCCGAGCAGGTGTGGCGCCAGTCCGAGAAGTACAAGGTGCCGAAGATCGCTTTCGTCAACAAGATGGACCGCATCGGCGCGAACTTCTACAGCGTGATGGACCAGATGAAGAACCAGCTCGGCGCGAACCCCGTGCCGGTGGTGCTTCCGATCGGCGCGGGCGAGACGTTCGACGGCATCGTCGACCTCATCAAGATGAAGGCGATCCGCTACGACATGAAGAGCCTCGGCAAGAACATGACGGAGGAGGAGATTCCCGCCGACATGGTCGAGAAGGCGAAGGAGTACCGCCAGAAGATGATCGAGTCGGCCGCCGAGCAGGACGACGCGCTCATGGAGAAGTTCTTCGCGGGCGAGGAGCTCACGAACGACGAAATCAAGGTGGCGCTCCGCAAGGGCTGCATGGCCCGCACGATCACCCCGGCGTTCTGCGGCTCGGCGTTCAAGGACAAGGGCGTGCAGCAGCTGCTCGACGGCGTGTGCGACTACCTGCCCTCGCCGATCGACGCGGGCGCGGCCGTCTCGGCCGACGATCCTTCGCAGAAGCGCGAGCCGAGCGACAGCGAGCCGTTCTGCGGCCTCGCGTTCAAGATCATGTCCGACAAGGCGATGGGCAAGATCACCTTCGTGCGCGTCTACTCCGGCACGCTCAAGCTCGGCGGCGAGCTGCTCGACTCCACGATCAACCAGGAGCAGCGCATCAGCCGTCTCTTCCGCATGCACGCGAACAAGCAGGAGGCACTCGAAGAGGCGCACGCCGGCGACATCGTGGCGTGCGTGGGCCTCACGCAGACCCGCACGGGCGACACGCTCTGTGACCCCGAGCACCCGATCACTCTCGAGTCCATCGACTTCCCGGCGCCCGTGATCTCCGTCGCGGTGAAGCCGCAGTCGCGTCAGGACAACGAGAAGCTCGGCGCGGCGCTCCACGCCCTGGCGATGGAAGACCCGACCTTCGTCGTGACCTTTGACCAGGAAACCTCCGAGACGATCATCGCCGGCATGGGCGAGCTCTACCTCGAGGTCATCGTGGACCGCCTGAAGCGCGAGTTCAACGTCGCGTGCGAC
>CACZAK010000045.1 GCA_902779075.1 uncultured bacterium
AGCACCTCGCGCACGAGGCGCATCACGCTCTGGCGTCCCTTGCGCGGCGGGATGTACTTCACGATCTTGTCGGAGAAGAGGATGAGCCCGATCTTGTCCTGGTTGCGGATCGCGGTAAGGGCGAGGAGGCTCGCCACCTCGGCGGCGAGCTCGGCCTTCGAACGCGTGGCGCTGCCGTACGACTGCGAGCCGCTCACGTCGACCATGAACAGCACGGTCAACTCGCGTTCCTCGCTGTAGCGCTTGATGTACGGCGCGCCGGTCCTTGCGGTCACGTTCCAGTCGATCGCGCGCACGTCGTCGCCGGCCACGTAGGGGCGCACCTCGTCGAACTCCACGCCCTGGCCTTTGAAGGTCGAGTGGTAGTCGCCGCTCAGCTGGTCGTCAATCAGGCGGTTGGTGAGGATTCGGATCTTCCCCACCTTCGCCATGTCAATAGCCATACTTCATCCAATGCTCCTTTACGTTACGATGGGAAAATCGTATTGCGGACTTTCCAACACAAATTTATCGCATCGTGAAAAGCATAGTAATCGTAAATCCGCTCATCACGCGTGATGTCTTCGCACTCGATGCGCAACTTCGCCTTAAGCAGCCTGCAGGTCGCGAGTTGTTCCCTGTTCGTGACCGAGGCAATGAGCGCATTAAGCCGATTTGTGACATTGAGCCTTGTTTCGAGGTTCGTCGATGTCATATCCGCTAGAATTGAGTCTATTTGTTCGTCGTATAGGCTCGCTCCAAAAACTGAAGACGCAACAAACGCGCCAACCATCAGAATCATAGATTTCATCATTCAACCTCCAGAGTTAAACTTTCACGTTCATATACATTACCTATATGAAAACCTGCAATGTTGCATTCCGATCTCCTGAAAAGCGCGGACAGCATCGCACATATCACTATGACGCCAAATACCATCATTTCAGAAATCCGTATTCATACACCTTCGCCATCAGTTCTTTTACGCCAATAGCCATATACCTTCCTTGATTGTGTCTGCACATACTTTCATTTCAAGTAACGCCATCTCTCTTGAAGTCCTTTCCGCAGCTGACTTACTGACTTTGTGGCGAACGGTTCCCGTGCAGCCAGAAGCCGACAGGGACCATCTTGAGTTCATAGGGATATGAGACTTCACCAGTGACGGGATTCGTCACTGTACTCATTCCGACGCCATAGACATCTCCGGCGGTCAGGTCGCATTCCTCCCCACTTGTATCGCCATGCATGAGAAGTTTTACGATAAGCGCAGCCTGCGATATTCCATCTTCATACCGTCCCCAGTCAAATGGCATCCAATTAGATGAGGCCGCACCGTCCACCGTGATGGTCACTTCAACGTTTGCGTCGTTAGTAAACGTCTTTTCAGTGTAAATATCGGCCAACCCGCATGCATGGCCCAGTTCATGCGCTATGACGTCCGCACTGCACGACGGAGTGAACACAATTCCATTCTCACCAGAAAATGCGTGCGTATCCCGATCCAAGCTCTCAACAGCAAACATCTTCACACCGCCGGTAGCGGGAATGTTCCTTAATTCGTCCGCCTTGTCGCTCCCATATTCAACAACCCTCCATGCATTATTCGATATGGAGCTTTGCGACCGAAGGTAGAACGACATCCCTACCTGGGCAAAATAAGCATTGACCGTAGGAAGCTTCGACTCAAAATCCGCACCTGTCATAACCGGATTACTTCCGTCGGTATTACAGACGATATAGAGATCAATCGGCGCCACAGCGATCACGGACGCGGCACACAACAGACAGCACAATTGGAACAATGCTTTCACCGTCCGCTCTCCTTTTTCGTTGCGCGGAACTCCTGAAGCGTGGCGGGGCGATTCGCCCCTTCCGCAAAAGGCTTCATTTTCATCAATTCGCGGAAAGCGCATGACGCCACGGACGCTCGGCGGTCGGTTATGGCTAAACGCTCGAGACAGGGAATTGCATTCGTCCCGCAGACCTCGCCCAAACACGATACTATCTGCTCACATGCCTTCAGTTCCCGCCCTTCGTCTCCGAGCCCGTTCAAGCAACGCTCAAACGCGGTGAGCAACTGATCCCTCGTAAGATTATAATTATTTCTGGTTCCAGCAAAACGCATATAAGCGTCCCGTGGAGGTTTAGCATTAATGAATGCATTACTGATGCCATAACATACCCTTGTCCAATCAATCTCATCGTCTCGCTTCACCGGCCTGAAATCCTGTGGGGCAAGATACTTAAAGTCTCTATCCAACGGACTTCGCCGCTCGAAGAAAGCAGTCAGTTTCACCTTGTCCGCATGTTTTCCATCCCTCTCTGTTCTAGCCCAGATGTCGCACAATTCCTGATATACGACAATTCGCGAACAGTTGCCGTGCCCAGATCTGGGGTCGAGTATCTTCTCAGCAAACAGCAGCCGCCTATCCAAGTTCGTCTCCATTTTAACGAGTTGCCGGTATGCGCATTCGGCAACACCATCCCTCCTGTCATTTTCGATAAGATATTCAACATACGGCAGGGCGTTCGTCCCGCAGTTATCATTCATGCAATGGACAATCCGCGCGCAAGCCATTCTTTCCTGCGGCGAATCGCCAAGTCCGTCGATACACCGCTTGAACGCCTCAAGCATCTGGTCCGGCGACAGTTTGTATCTGATCTTGGCTGCGGCAATCGTCATCCATGCGTCCTCGGGGTGGCGAGCCCTGATACATCTGTTCGTGATCATGAAACAGACCTTATCCCAATCCGGTTCGGGCTCCTTGCCAACGCGATCCGCAAGGGAGAAAAGACTTATCGCTGCTACGCAGACAAAAACCGTTTTTTTCATCGTTCTTCCTTTCAGTTGCTTGGCCATACCCTGACTGTCAATTCAAGCTCGGACGCACGGCAATCCCCCACCTGTACGGCGAATACCGTTGTATCCGTCCCCATCCTGGCCTTGACGCTCATTCCGGTATTGCCGCCCACAAACGATGCTGAACCGGACTTGCACCGCCAGACGATGTCGGAACCAGGTATCTGGGAAGGCAAGACGGAAACTCGCAACCGCACCTCGTCGCCGGCATTGGCGCAACTTGGATTGAACACCGCAAAAGGCGACACCTCAGACGTGCGTTCGTCGGTTATCGGCTCCGCCCTTCGCTCGACCACGGTGAAGGGCTTTGATAGAAGCGTCCTGTTTCCAAACTCATCCTTCCACATCAACCCCACGATCCCATTTTCATAACTTGGGCTCGGCGCGACGCCCTTCAGATAGAAATTTGTCGTCAGGGACATGCAATTTGTCACGCCAATCTCCTCGATTTGCCTGATCGTTTCAGAAAGGGCAGAATCTCTACATACGCGCACCTCGTCAGCCGAACCCCAAATGAGAGAAAGCACTCCATTTGTCGGGACAGGACTCGTCAGCGACACCGAGACCGGCAGTGCCGCCTCTCCCGTGCGCGCCACGTCAATCACGGACGGCCAGTCAAGCGACGCGACCACGTCGTCAACCTGCACCACTTGCGCAGAACAACCGCACCACCCGCCCAAAGCATACAGGCGGTAACCCTCATATAAATACGATCCTTCCGCCGTGCATCCGCCGCACGAACAATCAGGTGAACACAGGAAGCCAAATATGTTTCCGCTGCCGATTGCCGAGTTGCAGCAATTCGTTCCCCACGAGAACGTTCCAGCAAGGTTATCAGGGGATACCGACATCGTGAACGGGTTTCCCCCGTCGCTGGTGATGGACACAGGACGGACCACCCGTATCACAAGTCCACGAAGCTGCACAATATCCGTTTCGGGATCAGACACGCCGACGAATGCGAGAGGGGAACTCGACGTAACATGGTAGGTCTTGCCAATCAGGATTACAACCTCGTTCGTCATGCCAGATTTCGCAATGAAACGAGGATCGGGATAGTCGCTTGGCCCGTCGCCCGTAAAACTCACCAATGCATCAGGCCCTGTCACGACGACGCTGACCGTGCAGTATGCGTTCGTGTTCGCATTTTCGGGAAGAAGGTTTGACGGGCCATTGAAGTCGCCATCGTAGAAAAATGGGTTGCCGTCAACATCGTTCGGCATGCCGTCGCCGTCCCAGTCATCTGGGTTGATGCGTCGATACACGCGCTCAACGTCATTTGAGCGCGTGATAAAGTTGCCGTCGTCGTGAAACTCAATCTGCGCGTTGTACTGCCCCGTGCGGTCGCGCCCCGCATACACATTCTCCCATGTAAGCAGCTTAACTTGGTAGGGCGCGGACTCCGGCCGCGCCGCATCCGCCCACCAGAACCGCCCCACTCTCGGCACGATTGACGCCCACTCACGCGCCGCGCAGATCGACATGCACTGGGACAACGGGCATCCTGCCCGTTGCCTCGGAAGCGACTCAACCGTGCCCCCTGAAAGCACGTCTAAGCGGCGTACCGCGCTCGTACCGAACGGAAATGCGAAATCGCCGAGGTCGAGCGGGAAGTGCGTCTCGTACCCGCCCCGAAGATTCCACGGCGCGTACTCAACTCCGTTCGTCGGCATCGCATACGAAACGGCGTCGTTCGTCGTTACGCTTTCAAGCCGCCATCCCTGCGCTATCTCCTCGGCGGTAACGGTCTGCTCTGTCATCGGATTGACCTGCATGAGGTACGGTCCGCCAACGCTCTGCACGCCGTTCGTGTTCTTTCCGGAGTGCGCCACGGAGATGGTGAACACAGTGGACAATGCCAAGAGCGTGGAAAGCGTAAGCCGTCGTAAGTTGGACAACGCGCTGTGGAGCAGCCCCGGCGCACCTCGCCTGTCGGCGTGGCGTGCGAGCGGCCACAGTGCCGCGCAGATCACCAGCGCGGCCACCATCGCCCACATCACTATGACGCCAATCACCACGATGTCTCTTCCGAAGAGGCTTTCAGCAATGTCTCGTAGAGTGTCACGGAACCGGAATCGTGGAAAGGATCTTGTCGATGACCATGTCGCTGGTCATGTTCTCGGCCTCGGCCTCGTAGGTGAGGAGGATGCGGTGGCGGAGCACGTCGTGCGCGACTTCCTTCACGTCCTGTGGCGTCGCGTAGGCGCGGCCGTGCATGAGTGCGTTTGCGCGCGCGGCGAGGTTGATGCTGAGCGTGGCACGCGGCGAGGCACCGACCTGAATCTGCTCCTTGAGCGACTCAAGGCCCTTCGTCTTGTCCGGCTCGCGCGTGGCGAACACGATGTCGAGGATGTAGTCGCCCACCTTCTCGTCGCAGTAGACCTCCTTCAGCGTCGCGCGCAGCGTGGCGATGTCCTCGGGCGTGCAGACGGCCTTCACCTCGGGCACCTTCGCCTGCTGGGCGAAGCGGTCCATGATGCGGCGCTCGTCCGCCTTCGACGGCGTCTCGACAAGGCACTTGAACATGAAGCGGTCCACCTGCGCCTCGGGAAGCGGGTAGGTGCCTTCCTGTTCGATAGGGTTCTGCGTGGCCAAGACGAGGAACGGCTCGGGCAGCTTGTAGGTGGTCTCGCCAATCGTGACCTGGCGCTCCTGCATCGACTCGAGCAGCGCGCTCTGCACCTTCGCCGGCGCACGGTTGATTTCGTCCGCGAGCAACATGTTCGTGAACACGGGGCCCTTCTTCGGCGAGAACTCGCCCGTCTTCGGGGAGTAGATGAGCGTGCCCACCACGTCCGCCGGCAGCAGGTCCGGCGTGAACGAGATGCGCTTGAAGTCGAGGCCGAGTACCTTGGCGAGCGTGTTAACGCTCAGCGTCTTCGCGAGACCCGGCACGCCCTCAAGCAAGATGTGCCCGTTCGCGACAAGCGCGAGGATTAGGCGGTCGACCAGCTTCTCCTGTCCGACAATGACTTTGCCCACCTCGTCGCGGATGCGGCTGACGAGTTCGCCCTGCGCGGCGATTTTGTTCGATGCGTTCGACAGATCCATTTCTTTCTCCTGTTGGTGTGGAAACGCGCATATTTTACGCCTTTGCGAGGCGGTTTGTCTAGTACGTGACCAAATGGTAATGCCCGGCGAGTTCCGTACGAAGGGCGCGTACATTCTCACCTTCGCCGAAAGATCATACGCATCTGAAAGGCTCAGCGTGGGTATTATGCCAAATCGGCACCGCTGGGCATTCGCCAAGGACTACGTGGGGTCAAAGACACTTAACGCGTGCCTGGTTGCATCACCAGGCATAGGAGGTCTTGTCAAAATCGGGGTATACAGTGGATCTTAGGCCGGCTTGTAGCCGTCCTTCAGCGTGACCGTGCGGTTGAAGACGGGTGCGCCGGGCGCGGAATCTTTGGCATCGGCCACGAAGTAGCCCGTGCGCTCGAACTGGAACTGCTCGCCCGGCGCGGACTCCGCAAGCGCGGGCTCCACGTAGGCGGTAACCTTCTTGAGCGAATCGGGGTTCAGGTACTTCAGGAAACCGTCGGAGCCATCGCGCATGGGATCCGGCACGGTGAAGAGCCGGTCGTAGAGACGCACCTCGGCCTTCACGCCGGTGGCGCAGTCTACCCAGTGGATCGTGCCCTTGACCTTGCGGCCGTCGGACGGATTGCCGCCCCACGAACCTTCGTCCCACGTGCAGCGGATCGTCGTGATCTTGCCGTCGGCATCCTTTTCGATGCCCGTGCATTTCACGATGCACGCGCCGCGCAGACGCACCTCGCGGTCCGGCGCGAGACGGAAGAACTTCTTCTCGGGCACTTCCATGAAGTCGGCGCGGTCGATCCACACCTCCTTCGAGAACGGCACCTTACGCGTGCCGGCCGTCTCGTCGAGCGGATTGTTCGGCAGCTCCACCATCCTCGTTCCCTGTTCCCCGTTCCCCGTTCCCCAATTCTCGATCACGAGCTTCACGGGATCGAGCACGGCCATGCGGCGCAACGCCGTGCGGTTCAGCTCCTCGCGCACGCACCATTCGAGCAGCGCGGGATCCGACTCGCTCTCCACCTTCGTCACGCCCACGCGGTCGCAGAACTCGCGGATCGCGCCCGGCGTGAAGCCGCGGCGGCGCATCCCGCACACGGTCGGCATGCGGGGGTCGTCCCAGCCCGCGACGTGTCCCTCCGTGACGAGCTGCAGGAGAAGGCGCTTCGACATCACGGTCCACGTGATGTTGAGACGCGCGAACTCGCGCTGCTGCGGACGTATCTTCACGCCGTTGCGCACCACGAGGAGGCCCTGCTCGTCCATGCGGTCCACCACCCAGTCGTAGAGCGGACGGTGCACCTCGAACTCGAGCGTACACATCGAGTGTGTCACGCCCTCCAGCGCGTCCTCGATCGGATGCGCGAAATCGTACATCGGGTAGATGCACCACTTGTCGCCCAGATGGTAGTGCGACACGTGGCGGATGCGGTAGATCACGGGATCGCGGAAGTGGATGTTCGGCGAGGCCATGTCGATCTTCGCGCGGAGGCACCACTCGCCGTCCGCGTACTTCCCGTCGCGCATCTCGCGGAAGATGCGCAGGTTGCGTTCGGGGTCCGTGTCGCGCGATGGCGAGGGACGCCCGGGCTTCTCCGGCACGCCGCGGTATTCCTTCCACTCGTCCTGCGTGAGGTTGCAGCAGTAGGCCTGGCCGCGCCGGATGAGCTCCTCGGCGATCTGGTACATCGTGTCGAACATGTTCGACGCGTTGTAGAAGCCCGGCTCCTTGCCGTCGCCCGCGCCCGACCACTGGAAGCCAAGCCAGCGGATGTCGTTCTTGATGTTCTCGGCGTATTCATCCGATTCCTTCGTCGGGTTCGTGTCGTCCAGACGCAGGTGGCACTCGCCGCCAAAGAGCTTCGCCATGCCGAAGTCCACACACACGGCCTTCGCGTGGCCAATGTGGATGTAGCCGTTCGGCTCGGGGGGGAAGCGTGTTACGACCGTGCCGCCGGTGCGCCCGGCGGCATGGTCCTCCTCGATCCACTGCCGGAGAAAATGCCGGCTCGTGTCGGATTCCTTGATCTCGTCCATGATTTCATACGGCGCGCGCAACGCGCGCCTAAGCGGAACTAGAAGCCGAGGTTCAAAAACGGGAACACGAAAATCGACTGGTTGGCGATCCCGTTGATGAAACCAAGCTGCAGACCGTCAAGATCGTTCGCCCAGTTTAAGAAACCGCACTGGAACCCTGCGAAGTAATCCGCCGTGTTGATAATGCCCCACTGGAACCCAAAGCCAGCATTGGCATGGTTCCACACCGCATCTAGCTGCGCTCCGAACATTTCGTTGTAGGCGATGTTGATGATTCCGCTCTGGGCACCGGCGAGATCGTCGGCCCAGTTGAAGAGTCCGTCCTGAAGACCGGCGCAGTAGTCAGTCACAGTGACGACGCCCCACTGCTCGCCGTAAACTTCACCGGCATAGTTCCATACGCCGGCCTGCAGACCATACGACTCGCGCTCGACCACGTTGGCAAATCCCAGCTCCACACCGGCGAGGCTGTTGGCATGGTTGTACACCAGTGCGATGCCAAGGCCGTCGAAGCGCTCGCGCGTACGGTTCGCGCCGATAGCGAGGTCCAATCCGTTCATGCGCATGCAGTCGCCATAGAACAAAGTACCTCGGATACCCCAAATCACCGAACTCGACGACGAGGGAATCTGCCCAGGTGCCCACGCGCATAGCGCGGCATAATAATCGGGTTCCGCACAGAGTGCGGACGCCGAACACAGGATCGCAAACGCCATCACCAGTTTTTTCATAATCTCGTTTCTCCGATTGCCTTTTTTGGTGTGTGGGTAAGATTATACCCTTTTCACGGCGAAAATGGAAGCGAGATTACAAGAAATTTGCTTTGCCGTAAAACCGCTCTCATCCCGGCTAAAGGCTAGAACTCCGACGCGCAAGCATACGACAGGCCACCACGGCTGCGCCGAAGCCGTTGTCGATGTTCACCACCGACACGCCCTCCGCGCACGAATTGAGCATCGCGAGCGCGGCAGCAACGCCGCCCGCGCCCACGCCGTAGCCGACGGAAGTCGGCACCGCCACCACCGGCACGGACACAAGCCCCGCCACCACGCTCGGCAACGCACCCTCCATGCCCGCCACGGCGATTATCACGTCGGCCCGGCGGATGGCATCCAGTTTCGACAGCAACCGGTGTAGTCCCGCCACCCCCACGTCGAAGAACCGATCAACCGTAGCGCCGAAGAACTCCGCCGCCTGCGCGGCCTCCTCCGCCACAGGGATGTCCGCCGTGCCGCCCGTCAGCACGGCCAGGCGCCCCTTCAGCTTTTTGTTGCGGCCCCACGTTGAGGCAATCGCGCGCGCTACGGGATCGTAGCGCATGGGCACGCCCGCCGCCGCAAGCGCGTCCGCCTGCTCGGCCGTACAGCGCGTTGCGAGTACGGGCAGTTTCTTCTCGCGGAACGCGCGGAAGATGCCAACCATCTGCTCCGGCGTCTTGCCAGGGCCGTACACGGTCTCACCGAACCCGGTCCGCGCGCGCCGCGCGAAGTCGAGCTTAGCATATCCTATGTCTTTTACAGGCGGTGTCTTTTTCATGGCTGCATAGTATACCACATTCCCTGACACGTCGCTTTCACATGTCTCCAACTGAAAGAAGACCGATGTACGAATCGCCTCGCCTTTTATCCGGGTGCTTTCTCAGAAAAGCCTCGACCTTGCTACGATGCACTCTCTCGTCATACAATTTATTTTTGAGCAACGACCTAAGTACTAGGTCTCATAATTCCACCGTCTATCATTCTCCTGATTTCGCAATAGCGAAAGCAAGAAGGTTTTTGTAACCAGTTCAAATGACATTCTTTGATAATCAGCACTTAATCGGTGGAAGGATAGATATAGGTTGCTGACTTCTGCTGAGGAAAGTTGCTGACTTCTGCTGAGGAAAAAGGTAAATGGTTTGTACCAAATTACAAATCTATCCTGACAGATAATAAAGTCTGTCCTGATAGACTTACCATTTTGTCCTGATAGACTTACTAATCTGTCGGGATAGACTTATCAGTATGTCCTGATAGACATCCTAATCTGTCAGGATAAACTTATCAATCTGCCCTGATAGAAACCTTAGGGGGATGAATCAGTTGATTTCGGGAGGGGCGCGCCCCGTCGCGCCCGCACCCGCGAAGGTTTTGCAACTGGCTTGAATGAAGAAGTTGTTTTTGGAGGTTCACCAAGTCAATGTGTCGCCAAAGGATAAAGGAATCCACAAGGCAACCATGGCCACCAGTCGCGAAGATATAACCTAATACCGCAATTTCCTCCTTTATTTCCCCAATCCCCCAAAACTCCCAATAGCGAAAGCAAAAAGGGCTTTCCCTGCGCTCGAAAAGAGACAGGAATTATGAGAAAACAAATCGTACTGTTAAGAGTTTGTCTGAACTGATACCGACATCATTTGCATCCGCAACAATAAGTTCTCAGTGAATGTTGCCACGGGAGGGGTGCGATTTCTTCTTTGGCGCGTCGAGTTTGAGGAAGGTCGCGAACTTGAGTGCCTCGGCGGGAATCTCGTCGCCCGTCGTATCGGGCATTTCACTGAGCGGCGGAGGCGGTGCCTCCAAATGCTGGTGCGCACGCGGCTTGGGATTCACGAGCTTGCGGAGCGCGGCCTTGAAGGCATCCAGCCCCACCTCCCCGGGATAGTCCTTGAGGTCGGCGTACTCGCGCAGGTCCTTGAGTGTGGGCGTGCAGCTAAGCGCGATGGGCGTGACGCCCGTCTCCTTCACGAACCGCTTGAGGTTCTTGCGGGCGGCCGACTGGTCCATCTTGTTCGCGACCACGAGGAACGGACGCTCTGGCAGCTCCGCGTTGAACGCGGCGATCTCGTCGGCGAGGACGCGATAGTCGTCCCAGGGCTTGCGGTTGTCCGTGCCCGCCATGTCGATCATGTACACGAGCACGCGCGCGCGTTCGAGGTGCTTGAGGAAGGCGAGTCCGAGCCCCACGCCCTGCGATGCGCCCTCGATGATGCCGGGCACGTCCGCCATGCGAACCTGCGCGAAGTCCTCGTACTCGATCGTGCCTACGATGGGGTTGAGCGTGGTGAACGGATAGGACGCGATCTTCGGCGTGGCGGACGAGAGCGCCGTGAGGATGGAGCTCTTGCCGGCATTCGGAAAGCCGAGCAATCCGGCGTCCGCGATCGTCTTCAGCTCGAGGTGGAGACGCCGCTCCTCGGCCGGACCGCCCGGCGTGTGTTCGGTGGGAGCCTGGTTGACGGCGCTTTTGAAATGCACGTTGCCGTATCCGCCCACGCCGCCCTTCGCGACGATAACGCGCTGGCCCGGGGACACGATGTCCGCCACCACGAGCCCCGTATCGGCATCCGTCGCAAGCGTGCCGCACGGCACGTCCACCACGAGGTCCTTTCCGCGGCGTCCGAAACAGCGCTTGCCGGAACCCGGCACGCCGTCTTCGGCGTAGAGCTTCGGGTCGAAATAGAGCGAGATGAGCGAGTTGACGTGCGTGGAGCCGCGCAACACCACATCGCCGCCGCGTCCGCCGTCGCCGCCGTCGGGCCCGCCGAACGCGACAAGCGCCTCGCGTCGGAACGAGGCCGAACCGTCGCCGCCCTTACCGGAGCGGACGATTACGTCAACTTGGTCAATAAACGTGCGCGTCTTCATTGCGGCCCCTCAAATCGGATGGTTGCGGCGCGACCGTGCGCGTCGAGTCCCTCCACGCGCGCGAACGCCTCGATCGTGGCCTTCGTCTGCGCGAGGTCGCCCTTCGTAAAGGCGACGAACGAATGACGGCGGCGGAAGTCGTCCGGCGTGAGGCCATTGAACATGTTCGCCGCGCCGCCCGTAGGTAACACGTGCGAGGGACCGGCCACGAAGTCGCCGGCGCTCTCCGGCGTCCACGCCCCCGCGAACACCGCGCCCGCCGAGCGGACGCCCTTCATCAGCTTCGCCGCGTCCTTGCACATGATCTCGAAGTGCTCGGGCGCGAAGCGGTTTACGAGTTCCAGACCCTCCTCCACCGTCGGCGTGACGGCGAAGAGGATGCCGTCACGGTCAATGACGCGCTGGATGAGCGCCTTGCGGGATAGCGTGGCGGTCTGCGCGAACAGCACGCGCTTCACCTCTTCGGCAAATGCCTTCGACTGCGTGACGAGCAGGCTCTTCTCCCAACCGCTGCCGTGTTCGGCCTGGCTGAGGAGGTCGGCGGCCACCCACTGCGCGCTGACCGTGCCGTCCGCGAGGACGGCGATCTCGCTCGGACCCGCCACCTGGTCGATGCCCACAAAACCATAAACCTGACGCTTCGCCGCCGTCACGTAGGCGTTGCCGGGGCCCACGATCTTTTGCACCTTCTTGACGGTCTTCGTGCCGAATGCCATGAGGCCGATCGCCTGGATGCCGCCCACGCGATAGACTTCCGTGGCACCGGCGAGCTTGAGGGCGTAGAGGAGGACGGGGTTCGGCGTGCCCGTGGGTCCGGCGGGCGTACAGGCGACAATTTCCTTCACCCCGGCGGCAGCGGCGAGCGTCACGGTCATCACGCTCGTCGAGGCGAGCGGCGCAGTGCCGCCCGGCACGTACACGCCCACGCGGTCCATCGGCGAGAAAAACTCGCCCGCCGTGCCGCCCTTCGGCGTCTTCATCGTCCAGGGCTTGCGCAAGGAGGCCTTCGAGAAACGCATCACGCGCGCGTAGGCGTCCTTCACCGCCCGCTTGAGATCGGGAGAGACGGCCGCCTCGGCGGCGGCGAGTTCCTTGTCCGTCACGCGGAAGCGCTTCGGCGTGAGATGCGCACCCTCAAACTTCGCGACATACCGCGCAACGGCGGCGTCCCCCTCCGCGCGGATAGCGGCGAGCACCTCGGCGGCGGCCTTCTCGGCCTCCTCCGGGAACGCGCTGCGCGCGAGGAACTTCGTGACGACCTTGCTCTGCGGCTTCTCAGCCGCCCATTCGACGATACGCACCATAATCTCTTCTCTTTTCTCAACGGATTTGCGCATAGTATACCACAGGTTTGCGTCCGCTTACAAGGCGGACTTCACCTCGCCAAGAACGCGCGGCGCGGTGCCGATCGCAAACCTGTCCGCGACGGCGAGCAGGTCGTCGTCGGTGATCTTCGACTGCTTGCCGTTGACCGACAGTTGATGGCATCCGCCATGCGCGGACCACGGGTCTTCCGACGGGAAACTCGAACCGGTCAGGTCGTATGCCGGTGCCAGCGCCCATTCGCCGCCCTCTCGCAACATGAACGAAAAGTTCTTTGTGTGGTCGTCGCATTCGTCAATGCCGACGTTGAAGGCGATCCGGCGAAAAGCCTGCTCCATCGCCTCGTAACCCAGATGCAAAGCATCGACCGTGGCCAGATACTGCTCGTAGGTCCGAAACTCCTTGGGAACCGACATCGGGAAATGCGCCATGGCCGAAAGTGTCTGAACATGGTGATGCGCCTTGCCATCGCGGTCGAAACGCTTCGTCATGAAGTGTTCGACGCCGTCCAGATCGTAAAGTACCGATTCGCTGATGTCGATTCCGGCAGTCCTGGCCTTCTTGAACACTTCGTACTCGGTCCTGCCGCGCCACGGGTATTCCTTTGGCGTAAACTTGATGATCCAATGCTCGAAACCTTCGGGAATATCCCTGTCGCCGAAAAGGAATTGGTCAGTTTTTCGGTTCCAGCCGATCAGCGCCTTCGCCTGCGTGCCGCCGACGGACGACCCGATCCGGACGATCGCGCGCAGGGCCTCTTCGCCGTCCAGATTCTCCAGCTCGCCGTTCACGGCCTTTCGCGCCGCCTCGACAAGCTCGCGCATCTCGAATGCGGCAGGACGTCCTCCCGGCCCCAGATCCGGCTCATAGCACAACGCGCCAGTGGCTCGCCGACCGATGTACGCAAGACGGTCCAGCGCGGTGATCTCGGATCGTGCATATCCCTTCTCCACAAGCCATCTGTCGATGAGACCGCGCCCGAACGCATCGGGAAGGGAGTCGGAAAAAGCCGGTGGAAGCCCCGCATGCTCGCTGCGTGGCAAGTCCGTAAACGCATACGGCTCCTTGCGCAGCGGCATCATCAGCGGAGAAATCTCAATGCCCGACTTCAGGAACTGGCGTTCATATTGAAAACCAAAGTAAGTCTGTCGCGCATCCAGAGGGACAATCGTCCCCACGCGCTCGCCCCACAACGACACCATGATGCGCCAAACATGCCTGAATTCAGCCATGGGTGCTTCCCTTCCGACTCGCGCGCTGGCGTTTCTTGAACACATCCTTCCGCTCAAAAAGGGATGCATCCAGTTCTGGCGGTGCAAGCGTCATCAACCAATCGGTCTTCTGCAACGTCCTGCAATACGAAAGAAGTGACAGCGTCGACGAGTTTTCACCGGATTCGATGTTCCGGACAGCCTTCAGGGAAATACCACTCCGTTCCGCCGCCACTTGCTGCGACAGATTAACTGCTAACCTGGATGCTTTAAGGTTCTCGCCAAGAACCTTCAGCATTTCCTCTCGCGTTCGGTATACCATATCATGCCCCATAAGGTCAGTTGACGCCAATATTGTATCATAACAGCCCCTATAAGGTCAACTGGCGATATTAACGCATGTGCCCGTGGTCAAGGGTGAGGATTCGGTCGCAGAGCGCGGCGGCTTCCTGGGAGTGAGTCACCATCACTAGCGCGAAGGGCGTTTCGCTCACCTCGAAGAGGAGCTTCATGATCTCCGCGCCCGTAAGCCTGTCGAGGTTGCCGGTGGGCTCGTCGGCCAGGACGATTCGTGGACTGCACATGAGCGCGCGCGCAAGGGCCACGCGCTGCTGCTCGCCGCCGGACAGCTCGTTCGGGAGATGGTCAAGACGATCTGCAAGGCCAACCTTTGCAAGCAGTTCCTTCGCACGTGCGCGCGGGGACTTGATTTTCACGGCACCGGTCATTGCGGGAAGCACTACGTTCTCAACGATGTCGAGTTCCGGCATCAAGTGAAAACTCTGGAACACGAACCCGATCTTCGCGGCGCGGATGCGGTTGCGGCGGCGTGCGGCGCCGAAGCCCTTGAACAGCGAGTCGCCCTCCAGCAGCACGTCACCGGACGTCGGACGGTCTAACCCGCCGAGGATGTTGAGGAGCGTCGTCTTCCCCGCGCCGCTGCGTCCGATCACAGCCACGTGCTCGCCCGGTTCGACGGAAAGCGACACGTCCTCCAGTACGGGGATCCGCTTCTGTCCCGGCAGACGGTAAGACTTTGAGACGTTCTGGACTTCCAGCATTGACATGTCAGCCTTTCAGCGCCTCCACAGGGTTCTTAGACGCGGCGAGGAACGCCGGAATGAGCGACGCAAACAGTCCGAACACATACACGATCACGACCACCCATACGACATCTTCGGCAACGAGCCGGTAGGGAATCGCGTCGAGTCCGTAAACCGCCTTGGGGAACACCTGCACGCCGAAGCGCGCCAGCCAGTCCACTATGTTCTGGAGGTTGCACAGTACGGCATACGCGGCGGCAAGTCCTAGGATGACGCCCGTCGTAACCTGCACGAGGCCGTGTACCACGAACGCGCCCATGATCTTCGCCTTGGAGAAGCCAAGCGCCTTCAAGAGGCCTACCTCGGAAGTCTTCTGCACTGTCAACACGAGCAACGTGTTCATCACGCAGAAGAGCGCCACTACGGTGACGAGCAGCAGAAGGAGCGCCGTCATGTTCTTCTCCACGGCGAGCGCGTTGAAGATCTCGCGGTCCGCCTGGCGCCATGTGACGACGCGGCATGTAGGGGCCGCGTCGGCAATCTGACTGCACACGGCGTCGAATACGGGCGCGTTGGCGGGCTCGTCCGTCTTGACGTGCAAGGCGAACACGCCCTCCTCAAGCCCCATCAGGTCGCGGGCGTTCGGCAACGAGCAGATGGCGAAATGCGCGTCGTAGTCACGCTGGCCGGAAGAGAATATCCCCGTCACGCGCCACTTGAGCGGGAGGAATATCTCGTCGCGGGAGGCAAGCGTCTTAGGCGAGTAGACCGTGACGTCGTCCCCCACCCACACGCCAAGCGACCGGGCAAGGTCTATGCCGAGGACGATTGAATCGCCCTCTAGATCAAAGGCCCCAGCGCGCGGCTTGCCAATCTTGTAGACATCTCCCATGCGGTCGGGATCGACGCCGAGGATGACGGGCGTGGACACCCGCCCTCGCCACTGCAGCATGACGGGCGTGTCGATTTCCGGCGAAACGGCGAAAACGCCCGGTATGGCGGCAATCCGGTCTGCCAGCGCATCCTCGCCGCGGATGACAGGTCCCGGGCCGCGGGACTGTAGGGTAACATGCGGCTTGAAGTCGAGTATCTTCTCCTGCCAGAGGTCGCCGAACCCCGTCATCACCGCACGGACGATTACCACCACGGCCACGCCGAGCAAAACACCGATAACCGAAACGCAGGTGATCACACTGGTCACGCTGCGCTTTGGTTTGAGGTATTTGAGTGCGAGGAATAGGCTGAACGGCATAGACTAGATGTCGATCGTCACTTTGATCTCGCCTGACTTGTCCTTGGAGAGGTCCTCTACGTCCTTCTCGACCTCCGTCGCCTTAAGCTGCGTGGTAGGCAGATAGCGATAGTAGACCATCAACTGGAGAGCGGCTAGGCAGGTGTCCATGACGGGACGCGTGGTATGCGCGTCCTTGTTCACCCAATGCCCGACCTCCTGGGGTTTCCCCTTGGCGTCCTTGATCGTGACCGGAGAGCCGTCCTTGTTCTTGTCGGCGATAATCGTGTTGGGATAGAGCGCCTTCATTTCGGCATTCCATTTCTTCCAAAGTGCCTGGTTTCCCGAAGCCGCGTTCTTGGCCATACCGGCCTGATACTTACACTGCGTCGCGTAGTAGCAGTAGTACTGCGGGCAGTTGCCGGCAGCCGCTTCTGATTTTCCCTTAGGGAGGTCTTTGGGGTCAAAGGAAGGCTTCCAGTCCCGCATGAAATCAAGTGCCTCTTTCACCTCCTTGGTGTTGCTGTATCCGAGCAGCTGCATCGCGAGGCATCCCGTGGCCGTGAGACCGGTCGGGTTACCGCCGGCGACGTAGTTGAAGCCGCCATTCTTGAAGTTACGCGTCTGGAGGCACTTGATGGCCTTCTTGATGCATTCATCCATACCGTCAAGGTGAATGCCCGCCATCTTGCCAGCCTTGATCGCCTGCAAGGCCCAGCCAGCGAACGACATGTCATCACGTTTGGATTTGGGATTGATTTTGTAGTCCCAGCCACCCGTGGGAGACTGCCCCTTGATGATCCGGCTCAGCGTCTTCTCCGCCGCCGCGCGCGCGTTCGGGTTCTTCGTCATGCCGTATGCCTCGCAGAGGGCGTATGTGCCGATCAAGAATGCATACTCGTTGCCGTCCGACCCGTTCATAACAGTCTTGCCGTCCTTGACTGCGATACAGTTGATGAGGTTCTCAAGTCCACGCTCAACTGTCTTGCCGAACTCCGGCGATGACGGCGTCTCGCCGTGCGCGAGGTACGTGAGGATTGCAAGCCCCGTGGAAGCCGGCCTTATACCCGGCCATGATCCGTCGCGGTTCTGGTGCAGTTTGAGCCAGCGGAGGGCTTTCATCACCGCAGCCTCAGTCTTGGGATCGCCGTACTGCGCACCGCCTCCCGTGTACCTGCCGCGCACGCCGGCGTTGCGGGCCGTGCCGGCAACGGATTTCATGGTGACAGGACTCTTGATGTTTAGCATTGCGTCAACGGTGGCCACTTTGACGGACTGCGGTTCGGCGGTGGGCGGAGCAACTTCGGCCTGCTCGACAGGCGAGATGCTCGGTGCATCCATCTGCACCTCCACGTCCATGTCCGGCGGCTGTTCCGTCTCGGGCGGCTGCACGACTTCTTCCAGGGGCTTATCCTCCTCGACCTGCGCGAGTTCGACAGTGACCTTCTTCTCGGACGAGTCGCCCATGGCCGTCACCACGAACAGGATTGCGGCGCCGATGACCGGCAAGAGTATGGCGAGAAGCGGGGCAATCTGGCGCTGAAGCTCCAGCACCGCCTCCTTGTACTCGCGCGACGCATGAGGACGACCGAGACCAGAGAACATCTTCAAGAGGCGCTTGAAATAGCCCTCTTCCTCGTACTTCGCCATCTCTTCGGCGAGCTGTTCCTTCATTTCTTCTTCGTCAATAGTTTCCATGGCGGCAACCTCCTTTCTTCGCTACATGCTGAAAATGGACAAGTTGTACATCTTGTACTTGTTGCAGATGTCGAGCACCTGAACCAGGGTTCCGTGATAGGAGTCCAGAGAACAGCGCACGAGCACCGTCGACTTCGTGGACGACGAGGCAAGTTTCTTGATGTTGCTGTCGAGCTCCTTCAGCGACATGCCGCGGCCGTTGAACACGACGCCGCGCGGGCCAACGTCGATCTTGATCTGTGTGTCGTTCTCCTCCGTCTGCGCGGAGGGCGCGGCGTTCGGCGCCGGACGGTTCGCGTTCAGTTTCGAGAAGATATCCTCCTGCTTGATCGTGACGATGAAGAAGATCATCAGCTGGAAGACGACGTCGATCATCGGCGTCATCTCGGCCTTTGGATTGTCGTATTCTTTTCGTGCCATCGTCTGCCTCCTGCGGTCCTGTTATTTCGCCTTGTGTTCCTGGATGGCCACGAACGAGAGCTTCCACACGCCGCACGCGGCGCAGATGTTCATCACGCGCGCGATGTCCTTGTGCCTCGTGTACTTGTCCGCGCGGATCATGCACGGGAACTCGGCGCCGTAGCGGTTCTTGCGCTCGGTTATCTTCTGCGCGAGCATCTGGTCCGTCAAGGTGATGTTGGACAGCGACACGCGCCCCGACCTAGCCACGTCGATCGTCAGCTGGGAAGGCGGCAGCTCCTCCTGCGTGAGGACGATGCCGTTCTTCCCGTCTGCGAGCTTGATGGTTGTGTCCTTGTCGTCGCTCATCTTGAGCGTCACGACGAAGAAGATAATCAACTGGAACACGACGTCGATCATCGGCGTCATGTCCAGGGACACATCTTCGTTCTTAGGTTTCTTCATGGGAAGACTCCCTTCCCCGCATCAGGCCTCGGAATCGACTTCGACGTTGCGGAGCGGCTTGATGAGCTCCATCGTGAGCGCCGTCATGCGAAGGATCAACCTGTTGGCGTTGTTGCGGATCGAGTAGAAGAAGGTGAGGGACGGGATGGACACCACGAGGCCGCCGGCTGTCGTCCAGAGGGCCTGAGAGATATTGCCGGCGAGCGCGCCGATGTCCGGCACGCCGGAAGCCAGCGTCGCGAAGCAGAGGATCATGCCTTGCACCGTACCGAGCAGTCCGAGCGACGGGGCGAGGTTGGAGCACACCGAAATCCATGTAAGGCGCTGCATGATGCGCTCAATCTCGAGGTCGGCAGCCGCGTTGACTGACTCCTGGATCACGTCGTAGCCGTCCTCCACGTGTTGGAACGCGGCCGCAAGCACGTTCGACATCGGCGACGGCTCCGCCTCGCAGGCCTTTATCGCCTTCATCACGTCGCCCTCGGCAACCGCGCCCTGGACGTTGTTGATGAGGGTCTGCGGCATCAGCTTCTGGGGCTTGATGAGCACCCAGCAGTCCACGATGAAGTAGATGGCCGCCGCGCCGTCGAGGAAGAGGGCCGCCCATAGGATCACGCCCAGAACACCCGAGCCGAACACAACGTCCACGAAGCCGCCGGGACCCGACTTCTTCTTCTCGCCTCCGTCAACGGGCTTTCCCTCTGCATCCACAAGATCGCCGCCGCCTGCGGCAGCCGCAGCGGGGGCGGGATCGTCCGCCAACGAAACAGACGCCGCGACCGGAGCCACGACAAGGCCAAACAGCATCATCGCCGCGACCACACTCTTGCGCATTTTCATCATTTTCATTTTTTCTTCCTCTTTGGGGTTTGAGATTGTTGTTGTTTAAGTTAAAAAGCTATTAACTCTTGATTTTTCACTTTTTCATTCTTCATTTACTCGCCCACGGGCTGTTCGCATACGTGCGCTTCAGTTCCGTACGCATCGTATCAGCCCGGCCGCTCTGGTTGAGCTTGTCAAAGCAGCGGGCGGCCTTGTACAGCGCCTCAGGCTGCAGCCTGCCGGCGATCTCGGCGTCCTTGTACAGGAATACGACGCGAAGGTATCCGTCGGTCAGCGCCTTCTTGCAGGCGTCGTTGGACCCGTTTCCGGCCTTCATCGCGATGTCGCCGCGCATGATGAGCGCAGCGCCGTGCGAGAAGCGGTCGTCACCCTTCTCTGCCTTTTCAAGGGCCTTTTCAAGATGAGACTGCTTGTTCTGGCTCAAAAGCGCGCTCCAGTAGGCCGGTGCGAGATCCCCTCGGTATGCAGCAGAAGGATCGCCGTCGATGATGCCCTGACACACCTTCAGCGCCTCAGACGGCTTTTCGGCGGCAACATAAGCCTCGGCGAGATAGCGGCCGGCCGTCTTGTCCCACTGGAGGTGGGCGTAGTCCTTGACGATTTTCTGGAGCACGGGAATCGCAACGGCGCCCTGCCCCTTCGCAACCTGCGCGGCGGCGTCATCGAACTCAGCGGGCTTCTCAATATCGATATTCTCCACGTCAGCAACCTTATACTGAGTCTCCAACTTACCCTTGGTCACGACATACGCCTTGTCGCGCGCGCTCCAACGCATGCTGCCGCCGTATACGTCTCCGGTTTTCAGCGTCAGTTTGCCTTTTATGTCGGCGGAGCCCGTCAGTGCCGCAAACACGCACAGGGCTGATAAGAATAGTTTTGTACGCATGATGCCTTGTTCCTTCCTGTTCGCTTAGTTGCCTTCCAGCGGCTTGAGGACCATCTCCACGTCCTGTTTGTGCTTGCCGTTAGGGAATAGCTGGCGGTACTTCTCGCCGTATGCGAGGATGTCTGCCTTGTCCGACCCGTGGGCGGCCATGAGCGGCAGGAGATAGGAATAGCAACGCTCGAGGTTCTCGAGCTGCTTTGCCGACATCTCCTTGACCGGATGCGCTTCGGTGGGCTCGTGCGCCATGAGGAACGCCTGGAAGTTGACGACCGCCCGTCCGCGCGTCTCCTTCATCGCCTCCTGGAGGTTCATCGCCGACTCCGCCTGAATCTTGCGCAGCAGAACCTCGCCACTGCGGATGTCCAGCTCGTCCTGCTCCAGCTGCGTCTTGCGGTAGGCGCGTAGCTTCTTCAACGCACGTACTGCGGTGTTGAACGCATTCATGCGCAGCGAATCGTCCTTCTGGCGGCTGCCCTCCGCAGAGGCGACCTCCACGAGCATCTCGTAGGCGTCGATCACGAGCGCGGACTTGCCGTACTTCTCGATGAAGTCGTCCAGCTTCTGGCGCGCCTCAGCGTAGTTCTTAGCGCCGTAGGCGGCCTTAGCCTGGCCGATCAGCGCGGGCGCGAGGTAGGCTATGGAGTTCGTCATCTGCCCCGCGAGCTCTGCCACCTTCGCGTAGGCGTCGCCCGCCACCATCCAGCTCTTCGCCTCGAGGAGCGCGTCGCCAGCCATGAGGAACTGGCCGGCAGTGTACTTGCCGCCGGGCGTCTCAAGCATCTTCTTGTACTCGGCCACGCCCTCGGAGTTCAGGCCCATCTCGATGAGCGTCTTCGCGAGGCGGGGCACGGAGTTTTTCGCGTCGTCCGAATTCGGGAAGTCGCGCTGCAGACGTGCAAACGCCTCCTGCGACTTCTTCATGCATTCGGCGGACAGCTGAGCATCCTTGGCGTCTGCGGCTCTCTTGCTCTCCGCTGTATAGATCGTGCCGATCTTCACGAGCGTCTGCGGTGCGTATTTCCCCTTGGGATAAGCTTCGAGGTACTTCTCAAACGCCTTGATCGCCATGGCGCGGATCTTCGGCAAGTTCTTCTCATCGGCATGTTTCATCAGGCGCTGCCAGCTGGCCCCCTCGAGGATGATGGCCTGCTCGCGGCGTAGGACATACTGCTCCCGCACTTTTCCGTCAAGCGTCTTACCCTCGGACTCCAGCGTCTTCGCCAAGTCGGCCGCCACGCTGCGGAAATCCTTAATCGAGCCGACGACGCTGCCATACGCCTTCTTGCGCATGACCTCGGCGACCGCCACGTCGTTCGTCGCGTCGGCGGCGTCAAACGCAACAAACGCCTGTTTCTGCTGGATAAGTGCGAGATTCAGCTGCGCAGTGGTGCGCGCACCAACTTTATTCGTGGCCTTGATGAATTCGCGCAGCCACTTTTCCTGCTCCGCGACGTTGCCGACCTTTTCGTTGCAGGTGGCCAGGTACTGGAGGGCGTCTACGGCGTGTGGCGACTTCGGGTAGCGCTTGGCGAGCTGTTCGTAGAAGCGGATCGCCGTGCTCCAGTCCTCGGCCGTGTACGCCTGCGTGGCGAGCGTATACGACATTTGGGCCGCGTTGTAGTGGTCGGGATAGTTCTCGAAGAAAGCGTCGTAAAGCTGCTGCGCCCGGGCGAGGTTCCCGAAATCCTTCTCCTTCGCCGCGAGGCGCAGCGTCTCGTTGCCCGCAAGGCGCACGAGCGCCTCGGCCTTGCCCTTGAACTGCGTTGACACGAAATCCTCGGTCTCCGCCGCGAGCTTCGCGAAGTCGGCCTGCTCAGGCGAGCCCTTCTTCGCATTCTGGCGCAGGTTCACGTAGCAGTCCGCCAGCACGCCGCGCGCGCTCGCGGAATCTTCCGTCTCCACCTCCAAGTTGGTGAGGATTTTCTTGTAAGCCTCAACTGCCTTGCCGTATTCCTGTCCACGGTACAGCTCGAACGCATCCTGGTATTTCCTCTTGCGCAAGTTATTGATCTGCGCGGCCGTGATATTCGACTTGATTTCCTTGTTGTAGCGCTCCTTCACGAACTTCTCGATCTTCTCGGTCAGTTCTCCCGCGTCTGCGGCCCAGGATGACTCCTGGTATTTCGCGCACACGTTGATTGCGTGGTTGTACGCGCCGAGACCGTTGCGCTTGCCGTTCTTGCCGCGCGCGCCGAAGAGCGAGTCCTTGATCAGGTTCTCGTCTGCCTTAGGCTTCTTTGCCTCGGCCTGCACGCGGTCCCAGAGCATCCTCGCGAGCAGATAGCGGCACTCAGGCATCGGGCTTGCACGCACGTAGCCCAGCTTGCCTTGGGGATCCTGCTCGACGAGGCTGTTGTGTATCTCGCTCAACTGCGGCATGTATTCGTTCACGAGAGCCTGCGCCTGGGCGGGATTGCCGCGCAGCATCTCAATATGCGCCTTCATCGAAATCGCCTTGCCGAACACAAGAATCAACTCGTTCTTCCAGAGAAGCCTCTTCACGAGCGCCTCTGCCTGCGCAATGTAGTCGTTGCGCTTCTTGGCCTGCTTGTCCTTCGGGTCGGCCGGGATTTCCTCGGCGAGGCGGAGCAGGAGCTCCACATCCTCCATCGCCACCATGCACCAGGTCTCTTCTGAATCGGACAGGTTCGCAAGAAGTCTGCCGTACATGCGCACGGCCTCGTCGTAGGCCTTCTCGCGCACGCAGATCTGCGCCCAACGGAATCCGCTTTCCACGTAGAAGTCTATGATGTCCGCACCCGGCTTCGTGACGGCCTTGAAGAACTCACCATATATGCTCCGGCATTCCTTCATCATGCTGCGCGCGTAGTAGGCGTCCGCCATAGAGAGGCGAAGCGCCCAGTACTCGCTCTCCTTCCCCTTCTTGCCCTTCAGCGAGTCGACGACCTTCTGCACGGAATCGAACTTGCCGAGGCGCAGGTCACCCTGCAGCTCCAGGACCCTCAGCTTTGGTCCGGCGTTGGGCCACTTCTTCTTCGCGGCCGCAATGACCGGCTCGGCGAAGTCGGGCATGTTCGCCTCGACGAGCGCCTCAATGAATGCGATTTCCTCCGTCAGCGCGGGGTCGACCGCTGCGGCATTCGCGGCCCCCTCGTCCTCGCCATCTACCGCCGCCACAGATGGCAGACAGGCACATGTGACCGAGAGCGTCAACGCGCAAGTTATGGTATGGCTCAGTTTCATGGCGTCAATTATAGAGGAAAAAACGCGCCGCGTCAAGTGGTGGTTACAAAAAAAAACGGGAGCCGAGCGGCTCCCGTCTTCCAGTCGCGACGTATGCGATTACTTGTCGTTGAGCGCCGCAACGCCGGGAAGGACCTTACCCTCCAGGTATTCGAGCGAAGCGCCGCCACCGGTGGAGATGTGCGTCATCTCTGCGGCCTTGCCGCTCTTCTTCACCGCGCTCACGCTGTCGCCGCCGCCGATGATCGACGTGCCGCCGTTCGCCTTGACAGTGGCCACCGCGTCGCACACGCCGAAAGTGCCCTTCGCGAGCGGGGCGAACTCGAAGCAGCCCATCGGGCCGTTCCACACGACCGTCTTGGCGCCCTTGATCGCCTCGGAGAAGAGCTCGACCGTCTTCGGACCGATGTCGAGGCCCATCCAGCCGTCGGGGATATCGCCCTCGGCAACCTGCATCTGGATGTCGGAGGCATCCTTCTCGGCCGGGAACTTGTCCGCAATCACGTTGTCGACGGGCAGTAGGAACTTGACGCCCTTCGCCGCCGCCGCGTCGAGCATCTCCTTCGCGTAGGCGAGCTGCTCGTCCTCGCAGAGGGAATTGCCGACCTTCATGCCCTGCGCCTTCTTGAAGGTGTAGGCCATGCCGCCGCCGACGATGAGGGTATCGACCTTGCCGAGGAGGTTCTTGATCACCTTCAGCTTGTCGCTCACCTTCGCGCCGCCGAGGATCGCCACGAACGGACGCACCGGATTCTCAACCGCGTCGCCGAGGAACTTGATCTCCTTCTCAAGGAGGAAGCCCGAGACGGCCGGCTGTAGGTAGTCCGCCACGACCGCCGTGGAAGCATGCGCGCGATGCGCCGTGCCGAACGCGTCATTCGCGTAGACGTCGCCGTAGGAGGCGAGCTTCTTCGCCATCGCCTGGCGCTTCTCGTTGAGCTCGGTCTTCTTCGACTGGTACTCCTCCTCCGTGAGGTGGATGCCCTTCTTGTCGTCGTCCTTCTTGACCTTGCCGTCCTCGGCCTTGTAGAAGCGGGTGTTCTCAAGGAGCAGCACGTCGCCCGGCTTGAGCGCGGCCACTTCCGCGTCCGCGTCCATACAGTCCGCCGCGAAGGCGACAGGCTTGCCGAGCAACTCGGCGAGATGCTCCGCCACGGGCTTCAGCGAGAACTCGGCCTCGTAGCCCTTGCCCTTCGGACGCCCGAGGTGGCTCATCAGCACGAGGCTGCCGCCCTGCTCGAGCACGTACTTGATCGACGGCCCATCGGGACGTTGAAGTCCACGCGCATCAGGACGCGCTTGCCCTTGAGATCGACGTCTCTCAGAGTCTTCTTGCTCATTTCGCCGCCTCCGCCGCCTTGGCCATCTTGTTCAGCTTAAGCTGGGCGCGGGATTTCTTGCGGTCGGCCGTGTTCTTCGTGATGATGCCCTTCTTCACGGCCTTGTCAAGGCCGCTCACGAACGCCTTGAACTCCTTCTCGGCGTCCTCCTTCTTGCCGGCGTCAGCCGCCTTGAAGAGCTTCTTGTGCTCGGTGTGCAGACGCGCCTTGACCGACGTGTTACGGGCACGGGCCTTCGCGTTCTGACGGTCGCGTTTACGGGCGGCACGGCCGCCTTTGATGTTCGCCATTGTAACTTTACTCCTATTTCGGGAAACAAGTTAAAATCGCCCTTGCAAGCCCCGCCGAGATTTAGTAAACTATCCGCCGTTTTCAACCAAGCCAGGTTAGCACAGCTGGTAGTGCGGCTCATTCGTAATGAGCAGGTCGGCGGTTCGAATCCGTTACCTGGCTCCACTAAAAAATGCGTTTCGCCCAATAAAATCAAGGGTCAAACGCATTTTCTGTTTCTAGGGGACATTCCCTAATCTCTCCTAAAATCCCCTAATAAGATGTGCAAAAGAGTAAGGAATCATCAAGGGTCGATTTTGTATGGAAAGCCCGTGAATAAAGGCGTTCCCCCTCTTCATGCCGCCCAAAGTACCCTTGATGATTGCCCTTGATGGTTCGTCTAGCCCCCCTCCGCCGCCACACAAACTCCCCTTGCCGACTGCCTTTCACCTCTATAGCACATTTCTATCCCACACCCGGCTTCCACCTTCATCGCGGTACCATCCGAATCTGAAAATGGCTCTTGCCGTAAAAAACCGCAATGTGATATACTGTGCGCCATGGAAACCAAATCACCAGCAACAACGAGAGCCGCACATACGCCTTCCGTGCCGTACCTTGATGCGCAAGACATGGAATTGACGGTCAAGACCGTGCGCGGCATCGCAGACATTGATGCGGGGCGTTGCGCACCCGTCGCGGAAGTCCGTGCACGCATCCTCTCGCGCTATGAGCCATCAAGGGCCTGTGTGTGAGCTACCGTGTCGAAATAGCCGAATCGGCGGAACACGACATTGCCGAAGTCTCGGATGTCGTGGCGTTCGCCTATGGCGATCCGGTCGGTGCGTCCCGCCTTGCCGGTCGCATCTTTGGTGAAATCGAATCTCTTTCCGAAATGCCCGCCCGCTATCCGCTCTCGCGGAATCCCGCGCTAGCCGCTCTAGGATGTCGGCAATTTACAGTCGGTAACTTCAACGTCATCTATCGAATAGATGAGAGGGCGCAGACCGTTTACGTTGTCGCCGTCGCATACGGCAGACGCCTGACAAACTTTGTCGCGGAACGCCTGTAACAGGGCATGATTAGCGAGTGCATTGCGCGGTCACCCACGCGACATGCCGTCTATTCGTGTTTTGTTACAAGGCACCTGGTTGTGCCTCAACGTGTCTGCGGGCGGACGCTCTCGCTATTTGGCAAACCCTTGAACAGGACGAATGGTCTCACCATAGAAGCGGTGTCCACCTAGATAGCCTGATTCGTGGCCGTTCGAATCAAAGTAGAGATTCCACGAGACGCTGAAGGCGGTGCTTCCCGAATACGGAATGGACGACCAGTATTTGCCACTCAAATCGACAGCGACGAGCGAAGTCTTGAGGCCACGACCGGCGGCAGGGAGAAAGATACTGGCGGAAGCATAATCCCCTCTACCCCGAACAATGCATCCGTCCACGCCATTCATTCTCGTCAAAGTCCAGTCGCAATTGTCGCAGAGATCGTCCAGTTCTCTCATCGTCGGCATGCGCCATCCCCCGCCCCACTGCACATGCGCCGCGTCATGCTCGGGGGCAAGGATGTTGTCTGACGTAATCCACCCCTCACGCAGTAGGGCGGACTGATCCTTATTGAATGTCGGAGTGTTTTCCTCTCCAAACGAGAAGCCAGAAGACGAATTATCACTCGCAACCCAAACTCCGTTCTTATACTTGTAGCCAACTGTGTCACCGTACCAAAAATAGTACCCGTAATCCCACGGAGTTTCCGCGCCGATGTTCCTGTCAGCCCAGTACGGGCCATTCTTCCAAAGCTGGACTCCTCTAAAAGTATTGTCAATGATAATTCCTGAACGCCCTCTTGTCCTTTGAGATAGAAAAAATAATACAGCACCAAGAATGACAATGAATAACAAAACCGTACCAATGATCTTCGATGTCTTGTGGCTATGACGTTTCTTAGAAACGTTTTTTCTCGACCCCTGTTGTTGTAAAGACCGTGGGCTTGGAATCCTAAAATCTTTACCACAGTTTGAACACTCTCCGACCATGCCGCCGTATTCTTCAGGAACCGCCTCACTGTAATGACAAAATGGACACTGGACTATCATTATGCAACCTCCTTTTCCGCTCCATTGTTTTACCAAGGCCGCCCCACCCTAGTGCAGAATTGTAGTAATTCGCGTGTCTCGCGCTCCTCATGCACCTCGCATACGCCGCCCTAACCATCCATGCAGGTGCAGTTCTCCGCCATTCAAAACTATTTTGCGTACCATTGGCTCCAAACATAAGATACCTCGCTGCCACACTTGTTATACAGTAAATTCATTCAAGGTTGAACCATTCACGAATCTTGGCGAGCAAATCAAATGGCTCCCTGACAAGTCGAAGCCCTTCGACAAAACCATGTTCTTCAGTCCAGTGACACTCCGCCCGACTGGATGAAGTACAGTCTTCAGCTTTGGCACCCCAATTTCCCCCACGCCATGCATACGAATTATTACGCCACGCATACGAATCATCCGCGAACGAATCATGCTGTTTCTTGAGACGCCACCGCTTAGGATCAAAATCTGATTTCAACGAACACAATTCCATCGCATTGCCGTGCATATCAAAAAAGCCCCAGTCATTAGGCTTTTTCGAACCAACTGGTGACGGCCCGTCAATGCGATTGTAAATCCCCATGTCATCGATTCTTCCCGTTCCGCCAAAATTTCCATGTTTCCCCGCACGACATGCAAATTCCCACTCTTTCTCCGTTGGCAAACGAACCGAGCCGTCTCCCAAAAACATATTAACCCTTTGAATGAATTCCTGACAGTCCTTCCAACTAGCATTTACGACAGGAATATCTGGCCCCTTGGAAAACTCGCTCGGATTTCTGCCCATCACACTCATCCATTGCGCTTGCGTTACCTCATACTTCCCCATCCAGAATCCTTTAGACAGGATCCCTTGTGAAACATAGATCATCTCCATCGGCACTCCTCCTGGAAGGGTTATCACCGTAGTCCTTCCTGTGCGGTGTGCCATGAACCACCAGACTATAGCAATAATGAAAGACAGCAGGAATACCGTACCAATGAACTTCAATGTCTTGTGGCTGTGACGTTTCTTAGAAACGTTTTTTCTCGACTCCTGTTGTTGTTGTAAAGGCCGTGGGCTTGGAATCCTAAAATCTTTACCACAGTTTGAACACTCTCCAACCTTACCGGCGTATTCTTCAGGAACCGCCTCTCTGTAATGACAAAATGGACACTGGACTATCATTATGCAACCTCCTTTTCCGCTCCATTGTTTTACCAAGGCCGCCCCACTCTGGTGCGGAAAAGAAGAGTGGCGTGCCTTACATTCTCACGTCTGATACAAGGCATCGCCAAACGCCCACGACAAAACGTGATCAGAAGACACGCCACGTGGGACTTGCCCACGTCGCGCAACTTCATATCTCGCTTTGTCTTTACTTTGGCGAAGTTTTGTATCAAGCGACAATACGCTGTTGCGTACGTTGCCGGGATCCTTTCGGGATTTCCCAGCTCCTCGACTCTCGGCAAGGCATTTGGAATGCTTACCCTGCCTAGTTCCGAGGTTCTGGCCTCCGTTCCGGCGGCGTGTTCAACGAACACCCCTTTGAGAACTTAAGCCCAAGGGCGAGCGCAATGTGCCGCCCGCCAATGTCAAAGACCAACTACTGCAAGCCCCTTGTATGACTTGCCAAAAAAAGTATATTCTTTTCCTTCGCCGATTACAAGTGGGAAGTTAAGGAAACTACACCGTCAAACTTCTGACGTACTTTCTATTTGACGAACTAGGCGAAATACGACATCAAGATTCTTACTTTCGTCGTTGTTTTCCAGAACTCTTTTTTTGGAGGAAAATAGGTTAGGTGTGAGCTCGCGCGCGCGCACGTAGTTATCTGCAAATTACATTGATACTCAACGGGTCAAGTTCCACTATTCCATCGCGCGCTACACGTGCACACGCTACATGTGTGTGCGCGCGCCTAACTGTGCAGGGGAGTTTCGCTATGGCCGCACAGTGACGGGATTGCGTAGCCTCTCGCGGACAAAGTATCGCGCCCAATCAAGTAGCCGTGCCGAGCCTTCGCATGGATTGAGGGCAAAGACGAACGGTACATTGTATCTGACTTCAAATGCGGCGATTGACGCAATCACGGACCTGGGGCTTGCCCTGCTATGAGCATACTCCCCACGAGCAACAGCTTCATACTGGGATGTGACAAGGACACGGCGAAAGGCGATTGACCTCATACGCTCTAGTTCCCTCTCAAACCGTGTGCGGCCATGTATGATGGTATTCACAAGGCCGGGAAGGCTCTTGCGCTCCACGGTGAATGAATCCTCGTACCCCAGTACGGAATAATCCCCCGTTCTCAAAGTGCCCCGAATGGTTGGAACGGTAGGCGGAAAGACAAACGGAGTCTGCTCTCTGGTGTCGATTACGATAGCGGTAGGGGCATGTGTCATGGGTGGGGTTCTCGGTTCGCCGGGGGGAGTTTCAGATTCGGTGTTGTGTCGTGTTCGTGTATCGTCTGCTCGTCCGCCTGTGGCCTATCCACTTCGGACGGACAGGATAGATATAACAACCGCTGCACCCTACCCGTGTCGGCTCGAACACACCCAGCAAAGCGAGCCCCTACTATCGGCAGAGCGAGGGATTGCACATCCAGCCGCATTGACGGATTCGGGGATGTGGCGAACGCCCGCCGCACAAGGTTCACGGCCTTGTCAAACTCCGTGTGGCTTGCGCAGTCTACACGGACAACGCCGTGAACAGACTTCCCGCCCGAATAGACGAGCGCGACAACGGGCAAGCGGCAGAGCGTGATTGCGCCATACCAAAACGCACACTGATCGGGAAGGGGCATCTGGTCAAACTCCATCAGTACATGTGGGAATGTGGCAACGGTCGCAACCGTGGCAAGGTGTGGCTTGCCGTCCTCGCGCTCTTCGCTCTTGCCCGTAAACGGATTCACCTTCACCAGTTCCCCCGCCCTTGCAAGACGAGTGCCGTCCGCAAGCCATTCGGTCACTGGCATGAAATCATACCCAACATGCGGAACCCATGCGCCCGAATGTGGCATGATTCCCACGGGCAGGGTGCGCAGATGGGGATGGTCGAACATGGCGGCAAGTTGCGCCTGCCGTTGTTCCTCTGCGTCCATGTGGCGCACGTCCACGGGCGAGAGGGACTTGAGCGCGATAGACGAGGTACACCGTTCGCGCCGACCCTTGTCCACACAATCTTCTACCGTCCGCGAGGGCGGCGGAGGCTTCACGGTCGGCTTGTGGCGACATACGTACCGCGCCCCCCTGCCACCGTGCGCAGCGTTCCATGCGGCCACCTTCGCACCAGCGGTTGCCATGCCACGCCGTATGTCCGCATCCCGCGAGGTCACACCCCGTGCCCGTGCGTCCGTGATCACGTCATCGGCAGACATATCCGCCGCCGCTCCCCAAAAGGTCAGAGATTTCAGCCCGTCCCACGTTGCCCCCTTATGGAAGGTTGCGAGAGCTTCGCGGTATCGATCTGCCGCACGCTGTCTGCATGAGTTGTTTTCCATCAGTTTTCGTCCCTTCTCAAATATAGCATTCCAAAGCCTTACAGAGTTTCCATCCACGCCCCTTAAAGGGGGGCGTGTGGAAAGCCTGTTAGACTAAGGCTTTACAGAGTTTCCGCAATCTCGTTTTGGAAAGTCTGGAATGTCTGTAAAGTCTATGCGCCGAATGATTCACGGTAGGCCGCTATCCTTTCGGGCGTAGATACGAACGTTGAGCCGTGATAGCGCTTCTTTACCGTCCCGTCTGGCTTACGTTCAAGTTCTGGAGTTTCGGCAAGAGTACCACGTTCGATGAGCGCGCGTAACAGTTCGTCGGATTGATGATACCCGATTGCCCCTTCGGGCTTCTTTGCCAGTTCGCTCTTGAACGCCTTTTTGCCGAGCAGATTCTCGCCCGCCGCTTCCGCAACGGCAAGGGCGGCAGACTTGTAGGCCGTTTCCATGTCGGCGTTCTTCTGCGCACGTTCGGCTGGGGTCATACTCTGCGGTTTCTTGCCGTGCGCCACCCCTGCGGGTATGTGCGGGTCGAGAGTGAATGTCTGCGTTGCGCCGTCGAACAACGCCGCGAACGGCGGAATTGGTGCGCTGTTACGATGTATCGTCTCCACAGTCACGGCATTGTCGGCGTACCCGTTCGGCGAGAGCAGTATCGTACAATCATCGTCCGCCATCGCGGCATAACTGCCTGCGCCACGATCAACGGGTGCTTTACTCAAAACATCACCTTTCGGGTCATGCCCGACAAGCAAGACAGCGCACACGCCAGCAAGCGCGGCGCGGAAGTCGAGCAGGGCACGCAATCCCGCCGCGCTGTTCTCGTCCTCGTTCCCTTGCATGAGCTTATAGCGCGGGTCAATGATCGCGAGGTCTACACCGTAATCACGGAGTTGCCTCGTTAGCGCGTTATCAGATACCTTGTTTCCGTTCTCGTTCTCAAACATGGCTCGCAGCTCGCCCCCACGTCCGCGAAGGTTGTAAACGAGAAAGTGCCCGCTTGCGAGTTTCAGACCGAGCGCACCCGTCTGTGCCCCCATTCGTTCCTGTAAAAAGTACGGCATGAGTTCGAGGTTGAAATATGCAACACGACACGGGCGTACTGGTGTGGGGAATCCGAGAAACTTCATGCCGCACGCAACGGACAAGCCGAGTTGGATCGCAAAGAATGACTTGCGGGATTTTGACTTGCCGAATAGTGCGCCCTGGTAGTGCTTCGCCATTAAGCCCGGTATTATCCATTCAGGTGGGGCTATCTTCTCCGTGAGAAAAGCCGCGCCGTCCACGGGCACGAGTGCTGGCGGTGTTTCAATCCGTTCGATGAGCTCATTCATGCCACACCCCCATTCCGTACCGTGCTAACATTCCTGTGATTCAGGCAGTCACGGCAGATGCCGCAGTTGCGCCCGTACACCGTACACCCGCACACCCGGCAACGCCGCCGAGCCACGCCGTCCATGCCGTGAGCGATGCGCCCCTTGTGCGGGGAAGGATTCTCGATCACAAGCCGAGCCATCACGCCACCTCCTTCCCGTTCGCCTTCCCCGAGAGCAAGGCCGCAACACTCTCACCGGTGTAGGCCTGTGCGCGCTTTCCACCCGCCCCCGAATAGATAGGAACGAGCAACCCGCGCCGTGAGTAGGCCGTGATGGTCTTACGGTTCACACCCATGAGCAGAGCGACCTGTTCACGGGTGTACGCGCGGGGCGGCGGCTCACCGCATATTCCCTTTGTCCCTGTGCCGTTGAGGTCGGCGGCAATGCCTTTCCTTTGATCGTCGCTAACGGACGGGTCTGCGGCAAGTGCCGCATTGATGATAGCGATCGTAGACTTCATGGCCATCAGTACGCCCCCCTTCGTGTCGCATTATTGGCGGACTGTAGCCACATGCGATTCAAGCCATCAAAGGGTATGGATCCAAATCGTCCTCTATTTTTTCCGATAATTCTTTTTTCACCCATAGGGTATTTCCTTGTGCCGCGTCTCGCCTCGGCGTGCGGACATCCGGGCGGTAACGGTTAGTGGCGGCACTTACCGCGCACTGTTGTCACCTGATATCCCAAAAGCGGCTTTAATTATCTTGGGGGTTTTCAAGGGGAATAAACAAGTGTTCCCCTTAAAAAATCAATGCCCCCTAACTCCATAAAGGGTTAGAGGGCGTTTTCTTTTTTGGGGATTGTGCTTGACGGCACCCCCGCAAGGGCACAAGGTTTTATTGCGAGGTCACATATCTCGTATCATGTAGGGCTTTGTCTATGATTGCAGTGCGTGATGCAAGTGACATTATCGAATGCCATTTTGACCCCACTTGTTTTGATTCCTCGTTAATCTCGTCATACGCGGCGGTTATCCCTACTTTTCCAAGGGAGAAGTATTTTGTTTTTGCTCGGCGTCGGATTTCAACTATGAGTTCGTTCTTCTTGGCATTGTCATTGAGTTCTTTTGGAGATAGCTTTCGTCCTCGTTTCTTTGTCCTTTTTTTACGGACACCTGTGGAACCTTCATCGGATTTTTGTGTAACGATTATCGAGCCGTGGCCTTGGGCCATAAGCGTACTCGTTGCGGTATGGTGTGGCAAGTTTATGGCATCCCCCTCGTTATTGATTTCCTCGGTTGCATCCCAGTCGAGTTTGAGGGCCCGGAGCATGGCGGCGCGGAATTCATTGGGGGTAATGTGTCGTTCAAGAAACAATCGCTTGGCGTCCTTGTCGATGTCGCCCGTGAGTTCAATCATGCAAAACTTCTTGCGGGCGTCCTCCAATTTCTCTGCCGCTGACTCAAGTTCTATTGCATTCGCCAGCTCAATCTTCTTTGTAAAAAACTTCCGCCCCGCCATTAGGAGGCCAATCAACGTGTGTGCCAAATCTTTTAATTTCTCCATGGCTTCTGGAAGCGCATCTACTACAGAAATACGTTTTAGCACCCTAAAAAGCCGCTTGTCTAGAAAATATCTTACGGATCTAATTTCGTATGGATTGTCTTCGTCAATGTAGGTACCGAACTGATCTTTGTTATACTCACCTGTTTTGAATTCTAATTCTGCTAGATTTTTGACAGGTTTTTCTTTGGCATCGAAAGTTTCCGAATCGATTTCATCAGCCTCTTCGGAAACAACATCTCTTGCATTACGAAGGCTTCGCGTATCGAACGCTTTTATCTCATTCACAAAACCCGTCTGATTTTCTAGATAAGCCTGCCGGTCCACCTCATCCACACATACGAACTCCCACCACACTTCCCACGGATCGGATTGGGAGGTTGAGGATGTCTTACCTTGTGGCTTCTGCTTCTTGCTTGCCATGGCTCATTTTCCTTTCATCTTTTCATTGTAGAGTTTGAAGAGGAGGGCGACGATTTCGGGTTCGGGCGTGTCGGACGTAAGGCCGTGTGAGGTTCAAACGACACAAACGGCATTGCGGTTTTCGCTAATCCATTTTATGGCGGTTTCGCGCTCCTCGTCCGACAATGTACAGAAAGCCGTCTTGAAAGCCCTCAGACGCTTTTCTCCGTTCGCCTTGTCTAGTGCTTGCACCGTTACTGCTTCGCGCCCTACGGGGCTTGTAGCCATGTCCGGGCTGATTGCCGCCGGATTGGTGAGGTCGGGCAGGGCAAGTGCACCAGCACCGTCTTGATGGGTGTAATAAGCGGTCATGGCCTTCGTGCCGTGCCCAGCGAGGGCTTGCCGCTCCTGCAAGGTCGCGCCTATCCGTTCCAATTGAGTAACGAAAGCATGGCGCAACGAGTGAAAGGTTTTGTCGGGGCGTGCCCGCCGCCCGTCGCCCGTCTTGAAAGAGGTCTTTATGCCCGCAGACTGGAACAGGAGAATCACCCGCCGCGACACCTCCGCCCTTCCCGAATCGCCGCTTGCGTAGAGGTTCGCCAACTCTGGCATGAGATAGCCGGTCGTCGATGACGTCTCTTCGTTTATGATGTGGGCTAATGTCGGGTGTACCCGTGTCTTTGTCTCAATGTCTGTTTTCGCGCTTCGGGTGATGATCAACTCGTTCACACGGTCGATCTTCCCCCAATCCATGAGGACACAATCGCCAAGGCGCAAGCCGGTATAGAACCCAAGTGCAATCAATATTCGCATTTCTCCCTTTGCCGCCTTGAGGATGTTCGCTATTTCCTCCAAGGTGAGGTCTTGCCGCTTGTGGGGACGTTCGTTGTGTTTGAGGGGAATACGACGAATGCCGCGCCCCGTGGCCTTATCCCATGCAAAAGGATTCTCGCCAAGTTTGGCCTTCTCCGGCATGTCGGCGGCAAGGGTTCGCCAAATGAGGGAGAGGGTGTTTATGTGGCGGTTGAAGGTCGTGCCCCGTGCGGGTTGGCGTATCTTCAGCGAGATAAGATGCCGCGCCTTTTGGATTTCTATAGGTTCGGCATCGCCCGTACATTCCAAAGCTCCGTCCGATGGATTCCATGCGAAAGCCGCAAGCGTTTTGCGAGCCTTGCGATATTCCGCCGCCTCTTTTTCGTCGCTCGGCATCTTGTTGAGATCGTGTGTCCGTGAATAGCGGGTAAGGACGATTCTGGCGGCGTCTATCGCTTCACGAGTTTTTTGGGGCGTCCCGGTCAGCAAAACCTGTGCATACTCCTTGCCCATGTCTGGCGACACGTTCCGCAATTCCTTCGCTTCGGGGTATGTTTCCGCAAGCCACGTGCAGAAGTCGCAGAATTCCTGTTCGTATGAGTTCAATGTCCGTGAACCCGAACGAGGACGGCTCTGCGATTTGAGATAGGCAGACCAGGCGGCTTGTGGGGTAAGGGCGGGCTGCGCATCTTCCCATTTCTGAATCTCCGCCCTTTTCCCGCCAAGTTGCGCAATGGCCCCTTCCATGCGGGCGGCGTCCGTCTTGGCTTGGTACGGGTGAACAAACTCCTCCAGTTTCGCCAAGGCTGCGCGCTTGTCCTTCTCGCCTGTTGCACGGGTGTAGACCGTTCCGTCCACAACCCAACGGGCACGCCACAGTCTACCATCACGGTAAACTGTTCCCGCACCTTTGGCTCTGGACGCCGCCTTTCTGCCCATATCATACCTCGTCTTTCTGCTCAAACAGGACACAAAACCCTATTGTGTCCTAACCGCCCTTATGATACCAAAACCGATGATTAGACGCAAGAATAATCAAGACAAAATCAAGGCACTTAAGTTTTTCACAATAAAATATGGATTTCTGTTCATTCGTAATGAGCAGGTCGGCGGTTCGAATCCGTTACCTGGCTCCACTTCAAAGGTACGTCTCGCCCAATCAAGGGCGCCCCAATTCGGGGTGGCGGGGCTCCGCCCCCGCAAATCCAAGCACCGCCTTGGCGGTGCCTTTAGTTTCCCCACCCACCCCCTGCGTTCTGTGATCGGCGAAATCTTCGCCGATTATTTTGTACCGGGTTGACGGCGGCGGGAGCGTTTGCTACACTTCACGCACGCAACGGAGAAGTCAATGCCGCAGTTTTTTGAAAAAATAGCCGAAGTGCTGGAGGTTCCGTCCGTCACGCCGGAATTCGCGTTCCGCTCGGCCCCGGGCTGGAGCTCGCTCATGGGCTTCGCCCTCATCGTACTGCTCGAACAGCAGTACCACGTCACACTCACGGTGGATAATTTCATGAAGCTCGAGACGGTCGCGGATCTCGCACGCGCGGCGGGGGTGGACGCATGAGCGGCACCTGCACGGTCGTGACGGGCGCCACCTCCGGCATCGGCGCCGCCGTCGCCGCCCGCCTTCTCGCGCGCGGCGAAAACGTGGTGGCCGTCGCGCGTCGCGCGGACGAGCTGGCGCGCCTCTACGGCGCAAATCCGCGCGCCGTCTGTGCGGCGGTGGACCTCGAATCGCCCGACGCCACCGCGCGCGTGGCCGCCGCCGTGAAGGAGCGATTCGACGCCGTGCGCGGCTTTGTGCATGCCGCCGGATTCGTCGCGCCGGCCCCGCTCGGGCTCGTGCAGGACGAAACGGCGCACCGGCTCTTCTCCGTCCACGCCCTCTTCCCCCTCCAGTTCCTCGGCTGGCTCGCGAAGCGTCCGAACCACGCGGACGGCGCGGCCGCCGTGCTCGTCTCGTCGCTCGCCGCGCACGAGGGCGACTGCGGCAACGCCGCCTACGCCGCCGCGAAGGGCGCGGTCGAGGGACTGCTCCGCCCCGCCGCCGCCGAACTCGCCCCGCGCGGCGTGCGCGTGAACGCCGTCGTGCTCGGCGTCGTCGACACGCCGATGGCGCAAAACTCCTGGATGGCGCGCGCCACGCCGGAGCAGATCGACGCCCGACGCGCCCGCTACCCGCTCGGATTCGGCACGCCGGAGAAGGTCGCGGATGTCATCGACTTCTTCCTCGGCGAATCGTCCGCGTGGATCACGGGACAGTGTCTCGTGGCGGACGGCGGACATCAACTCACCTAAGCGGGAGACGGCATGAAGGACCTCGTCATCATCGGTGCGGGCGGATTCGGACGCGAACTCTTCAGCGCGGCGCGCGAGGCTGTCGGCTTCGGCGAGCAGTTCCGCGTGAAAGGCTACCTCGACGCCAACCCCGCCGCGCTCGACCGCTTCACCGGCTACCCGTCCATTCTCGGTTCGCCCGAAGACTACGCCATTCAACCAGACGACGTGTTCATCACCGCACTCGGCAACATCGCCTCCCGCCGCCGCTGCGTAGAGCTGATCGAAAAACGCGGCGGTGCGTTCATCTCCGTGATCCACCGATCCGCCTCGCTCGGACAGAACGTCACCGTCGGCCCCGGCTCGTTCATCGCGCACAACGTGGTGCTCACGGTGGATATCGCAGTCGGACGCCACGCGGACATCTTCCACGGCACGGAAATCGGACACGACTCAACCGTCGGCGACTTCGCGCACGTCTACTCGCTCTGCTCGATTGGCGGCAACGTGCGGATCGGCACCGGCGCGGCCGCGTACCCCGGCGCGCGCATCGTGCCCAACCGCACCATCGGCGAAAACGCCGTCGTGGGCATCGGCAGCGTGGTGCTGCTCAACGTCCCCGCCGGAACAACGGTGTTCGGCAACCCCGCCGCCCCGAAATTGATACCTTCGTAAAAGGCCTCTCGGCCGCTCAGTTGTCCCTCAGCGCAGGAAGATGCAGGGCCTGCGCAACGCCCGCGGAGAAGGCCTTCCCCATCGACATCATGCCCCAGTCGTTCGGATGGCAGCCGTCAACGGTGCCCTCCAGGTCGCCGGTGTACATCTTGTCCTTGGGAAGGTACACGAGATTCGTCCAGCCTTCCGCAATCAACTTCTCGTAGAGCTTGCGGATGAACTTGTCCTGGCTGTTCTGCGGACGGCAATATACGTCGCAGCGCTCCGCCATCACGATCGGCACGCCCGGACGCTTCGCGCGGAGGTTGCGAATGAACGGCTCGTAGTTCTCGTCGACGTTGCGTCCGCGCCGGTTGTTGACGTCATCCGCCTTCGTCATCCCCATGTTCCAGAGGCAGTCGAGCACGTAGCAGCTCGCGTCGATCGCCGCGAGGTGCTCGCTCATCTCGTACTCCATCACGCCCGACCCGGAGAAGCCGAGGTTGACGACGGGCACGTCGAGCGTGCGGCCCACCACGTTCACGAACGCGAGGCCGGGACGCGACGCACAGCCGCCATGCGTAATCGACGTGCCGTAGAACACAACGGGCTTCGACGCGCCACGGTGCGGCGGCGCGGACGAAATCTTCGCGTTCGGCTCGATTCCGAGGGAGAAGGACTTGACGCCGTTGTAGAGCGGAAGGTTCACCAGACACGGCGTGCCGGGCGTCCAGTCGATGGTAAGCGAACCGCCCTTTGCGTTGGAGATGCGGCCCGTCTTCACGTAGCGCCAGATGCCGTCGGGCGTCTGCTGATACACGTCGATGCCGCTCACGCCGGTCGAGGGCATGTGGTCCATCGACAGCCCCGCCTTGTAGGGGACCCACTTGAAGTGCAACTTCTTCGAGTCGGTCGTGAAACGGAACTGCATACCGGCCGTGTGGTGCCGCATCGCCCGCACGCCGCCGTTCACTTTCGCCGTGACGTTGGAGGGAAGGCGGTCGTAGTAGTGATCCACGTTGTCGAACGCGCGCCCTTCGATCGGCAGGAGCTTGCCGTCGATCCAGCGCACGCCCTTCTCCGTGACCGATTTTTCCAGCGCCATGCGCGGGTCGTACTTCGCGGCGTCCGCCACTGCGGACAACGCAACCAGAACTGCGGCCGAAGCCACCAGGGTTCTCTTGAGGTTAAACATTTCTCTCTCCTTTTTTAGTTCTTCCATCAATGAAACCCGTACGTCGAGCACAGGTCAATTTCGGGATATGCGCGCAACCACGCGCGAGGCACCGAGGTTCTTGAGTCCGAGCGCGCAGAGCAGACGTCCGAAGAAGTGGTTTGACTCAGTGCGTATCTCGCGAATCACGAGTCCACTCTTCGCGCAGAGCGCACGGAAATCCTTTAGCGTCACGACGTGGATGTTGGGCGTGTCGTACCACTCGAACGGCAGCTGCGGGTTCACGGGCAAGTGGCCGCGGAAAAGAAGCAGCAGGCGGATACGGTACGATGCGAAATTCGGGAACGAGACGACGGCTTCCTTCGCCTTGCTGAGGAGCCGCGTGAGGAGTTCTCGCGGATACTTGACCGTCTGAAGCGTCTCGGAAAGCACTGCAACGTCGTAAGCACCGTCGGGGATGAGGTCAAGGCCCGTATCTGCGTCGTCGAATAGGACATCTAGTCCATCTCCGACGCCGGCGGCGATCTTGTCGCCGTCGATCTCGATGCCCGCGCCGTGTACGTGTTTTTCGTCGCGGAGTAGGTGTAGCAACGAACCCGAGCCGCAGCCGACGTCCAGCACTCGTGCACCGTCTGGCACGAGTGCCATCACGGACGCGAGCGCAGCGCGTTTCTCCGGGTAGATCGTGCGTGAAGCATTGCCGAAGAAGCCGCCCATCAGCTTGCTGAGTTCCTTCGTGTGCGTAAGGAAGCCGTCATGGCCGACCTTGATGTCGAGGTGCGCGTAGCAGACTGACTTACCCTGACGCAACATGCACGAGGCGATCGTTCGGCTCTGCTCCTCTGAGAAGAGCCAGTCGCCGGAGATGGAGACGAGCAGGAGGCGTGACGTGATCCGCCGGCAAACGTCGTCAAGCGAACCGTACTTCGCCGCCGCGTCGTAGCGGTCCATCGCGTGCGTGATCTGAAGATAGGAGTTCGCGTCGAAGCGCGCGAGGAACTTGCGCGCCTGATACTTGAGGTAGCTCTCAATGGCGAACGTGGTGCCGAAGCGTGCGGCGTGTTTGTCTAGCCAGTCCTTGCCACGCTGGAGCCAGTCCTCCTGCTGCTTGCGTCCGAATCGGCGGTTGAGGAGATCAAGGGATAGGTAGGTGATGTGCGCCACCTGACGCGCCTGCGCAAGGCCCATGCGCGGACCAAGCCCGTCGTTGTAGTAATCGCCGCCCTTCCAGTCCGGATCAAGCGTGATTGCGTAGCGGCCTACGATGTCGAAGGCGAGTGCCTGCGCGTTTAGCGCCGCGCCGGAGGCGATCATCACCGCCTTGTCCACTTCACCCGGATGCGCAGTGATCCACTCGATTACCTGAATGCCGCCGAAGCTGCCGCCGACGAGTCCTGCGAGATGCGTAACGCCGATTTCGCGCAGGAACGCGCGGTACACCTCCACCGTGTCGCCAATCGTGAAGCGCGGGAACGACGAACCGTAGGGACGGCCTGTGGCCGGATTCGTTGAAGAGGGGCCAGTCGTACCCTTGCAGCCGCCGAGCACGTTTGCGCACACCACGCGGTAGCGGTTCGTGTCGATGGCCTTGCCGGGACCGACCACGGAATCCCACCAGCCGCTTGCGGACTCCTCGCCGGGGTGGCGTCCGGCGACATGCGCGTCGCCGGTAAGTGCGTGGCAGATGAAGATGACGTTGTCGTTCTCGGGGCGCTCGAATCCGCAGCTCTCCCACGCCACGTCGATGCGTGCGAGGGTGCCGCCGTCCTCGAGGCGAAAGCCCCCGGATGGCAGCGTGAGCGTCGTTACATGAGGTTCGACGACCCCGACGGTCTGGTGTTCTGCGGCTTCCACATCGGCGTTACTTCGAGGTTCCCTCGGTCGTGAACTTCGGACGGCGGCCCTTGTAGAACCACATCATGATCGGCGTCGCGATGAACACCGAGGAGTAGGTACCAGCGACAACGCCGATGAGCATCGTGAGCGCGAAGTCGAAGATCGAGCCGTCGCCGAACGCGAAGAGCGCGAGCACGGCGAAGAACGTTGTGATCGAGGTGATCACCGTACGGCTCAGGCACTCGTTGAGGGCGCGGTTGCAGAGGTCGATGAACGTGCTCTTCTGGTCACGGCGCAAGTCCTCGCGGATGCGGTCGAACACCACGATCGTGTCGTTCACCGAGTAGCCGATGATCGTGAGGAGCGCGGTGATGACGAGCAGGGAGACCTGACGTCCGCAGAGCGAGAAGAGGCCGAGCGAGATCAGCGCGTCGTGCGCGAGCGCCACGAGGGCACCGAGGCCGAAGCCGAACTCGAAGCGGAAGGCGACGTAGATCAGGATCGCGCAGAGCGAGAAGATCACGGCCCACGTGCCGGACTTCTTGAGGTCCGCGCCCACGACCGAGCCGATTTCGCTGGCGTCGCGGATCTGGATACCAGAGTCCGGGAACGCGCCCTGAAGCAACTTAGTCACATGGCCCGCCACGTCCGTGACGCCCTTGTCCTTCGCGTTGTCGGACGTGTAGCCCGTCTTGACGAGGAGCTTGTCGGCGCCCTGGGTCTGGATGACCGTGGCGTTGTCGAACGGATCGAGCGTCTTGCGCACGTCGGCGACCGCCGGCATCTTGCCGTCCTTCACGTCGAACACGATCGAGGTGCCGCCCGTGAGGTCCACGGCGAGAACCGACGCTGGCTTCACTGCCGCGCGGATGCCGAAGATGGCGATCGAAATCACAACCACTGCGGCGGAGGCGATGAGCGCGGTCCTGCCGATCTTCACGAAATCAATGTTCGGAACCTTCTTGAAGATGTTGAGCATCTTGAAGGGCTTCATGGAATCGGGGTTCGAGGTCTTCTCGAACACGAGGCGCGTGACGACCACTGCCGTGAACATCGAGATGACCACACCAGCCGTGAGGGTGATGGCGAAGCCGCGCACCGGACCAGTGCCGACGATGAAGAGAATTATGCCCGTGACGATCGTCGTGATGTTCGAGTCGAGAATCGCGGTGAAGGCGCGTCCGTAGCCGTTCTTGATGGCGGTGCCGACGGAGACCTTGTTGGCGAACTCCTCGCGGATGCGCTCGAAGATGATCACGTTAGCGTCAACGGCCATGCCGAGCGTGAGGACGATGCCCGCGATGCCGGGCATCGTGAGGACGGGCAGCTGGAGCGAACCGGTCGCGCCCATCGAGGCGTCCTTCGCGAACACGCCGAGCACGTTTGCCACGATCACGAGCGCGGCTGGAAGGAGGACGATGTCAAGTAACAGCGCGACGTCGGCAATCAAGCCGGCATACCAGTAGTAGACGAGCATGAATAGCGCGACCAGCGCAAAACCGAGCATGGCGGCCACCATGCCGGCCTGCTTCGCGTCCTCGCCCACCGTCGGCGAGACGGACTCCTCGGCGAGGAGCTTGAGCGGCACGGGCAGCGCGCCGGCGTTGAGGTCGTTCGCGAGGCGCTGCGCCTCCGGTATGTCGAAGCTGCCGGAAATCTGTCCCTGCGTCTCGATCTCGCTCTGGAGAACCGGTGCGGAAATCAGCGTGCCGTCCAGGATGATCGCGAGCTCGCGGCCGCGGTCGGTGGAGTTCTTCGCGCCGTGGGCGATGTAGTTGCGCGTGAGTTTGCGCATGAGGTTGCCGCCCTTGCTGTTGAGCTTGAAGCCGACCACGGGACGCCCCACCTGGTCACGCTCGACGCGAGCCGAGACGAGGTACTCGCCCGTCAGCTCCGTCTTGCGGCTAACGTAGTTTGGATGATAGGAGCCGTCCTTGCCCTTCTCCAGCATGAACTGGTAGCCCTGCGGTGGCTTGCCGAAGGAGCTGAGGCGCGTCTTGTAGCCGGGCCGCTTGGCAATCGCCACATAGTTCGTCGCGCGGGCGAAGCCCTCGCCTGCCGAGCTGAGCACGTAGCCCTCGGGAATCTTGCCTGACGACATCAGCTTGCTGGCGAGTTCCTGGTTGCGGGGATGCGTAAGACGAAATTCAAGGTAGGAGGCGCTCTGCAGCGAACGCTTAGCCTCGGCGCGCGTGGCGTCGTCAATGCCCGGCAGCTGCACGAGAAGGCGATGGCCCTTCATGCCCTGGATCACGGGCTCGTTCATGCCCATGCCGTCCACGCGGCGGCGCACCACCTCGACGATGCGGTCGTCGCAGCCGGCCAGCGCCTCGTTGACTTTGGCCTGGATGGACGCCGTGTCGTTCGTATCCGCGACCTGTGCCATCACGGATTCACGAAGCGCCTCCTCGTCCACGCCGAGGGTGAAGGACGTGCCGCCCTTCAGGTCAAGCCCTAGGCGAATCTTCTCGCCCAGCGGCGTCGTCACGCAGACGGAAAAGATCGCAACGGCCAGCAGAACCAGCCATTTCCAAGCGTTTTCACGAATCGATGAATCGAAACTCATTTTTTAAACCTCATTTGTCCTTAAGAAACGGAACGGATATTATAGTATATCGGCGGCGGATTGACAAGGGGGAACCTTCAAAGTAATGAAAACTTCTTTTTCGGGCCCCTTCCAGGGGGTGTCGGCAAGGTTTTGCGGCATTTGACCCAGTCTAGGCATTAGGCGTTTGGGGAACGGCCGACCAGCCGTTCCATGCGTTCATCGCCGCCTGGGGCGTGGAAGAGATGATCGCCGCCACCGCTTGTACGGCCGCCGGTACCACCTTATCCATCACCGCACGCGTATCGGGATCGAACTTCCCGAGCACATGTCCGATCACCTCCGACCGGTCGTGCGTGTCGCGTCCTACGCCCACGCGCAGACGCGTAAACGCCGGCGTCCCCACGCGCTCGATGATGCTCTTGAGGCCGTTGTGTCCGCCCGCGCTCCCGCCCACGCGGACGCGGATGCGGCCCACGGGCAAATCAATGTCATCGGAAACGACGAGCAGGTCCGCCGGCGTCGCGTTATGGTAGCGCACGACGGGCGCCACGGAATCGCCCGAGAGGTTCATGAACGTCATGGGCTTCAGGAGCAACACCTTCTGCCCCGCGAACATCCCCGTGGCGAGCTCGCCCTTGAACGACGCCGACGTCTGCCACGTGGCGCCAATCTCCTGCGCGATGGCGTTTACCACCTCGAAGCCAATCGAGTGCGGCGTGTTCGCATACTGTGCACCCGGATTGCCCAATCCTGCAATGACTTTCATCTTTCTTCCTTCTTCCACCCGAACACGGCGCTACCGCTGCCGGACATCTGGACGTCCTCCAGCCCTTCCTCCTCCATCTCCGCGATTGTTTCTGCGATGATCGGATAGAGCCGACACGCCGCCGGTTGCAAATCGTTGCGGCACTTCCCGCGATCCTCTTCGCGAAACTCCGCATACACCCGCGCCGTAGACGCATTAACATTCGGCACCCGCAACACAAATCGTTCATCAAATATCGGGGTGGCGGGACTCCCCAATGTCGGGGTGGCGGGCCTCTGCGCCCGCAAATATGATGCGGGCGTCTCGCCCGCATCCCACGCCCTCACCCTCTCACCTCTCCCTTCCATCATCACCACACCCCCCAACACGAGCGCCGGCACATCCGACCCCACCTCCGCGCCAATCGCGCACAACCGCTCCGTCGACAGCCCCAATCCCCACAGCTCGTTCAGTCCATTCAGCACGGCGGCGGCATCCGCCGAGCCGCCACCCAACCCCGCGCCGGCGGGGATGCGTTTGACGATGCGGATGCGCACGCCGCGCGCAACGCCGCACGCCTTCTGCAAGGCGCGCGCCGCGCGCACGGCGAGGTTCTTCTCCGGCGGCACGTCCGGTATCTCCAGACCGTCACCTACCATCTCCACCGACACTTCGCCCGTCGGTGCGTCCTGTAGCTCCACGTCGTCGTGGAGCGGAATCGCCGCAACGATGCTCCGCAGTTCGTGGTAGCCGTCGGGACGCGTCCCGAGCACCTCAAGCGTGAGGTTGATTTTGGCGTGTGCTTCGATTTGCATGACAACAGTTCTAGAGAATTTCGCTGTGTGGCAGGGTACCGACGATCGGGCGCGCGTAGGCGAGAAACGCCTTCGTGACGTCGTGTCCGTTCGGCGCGATGAACGCGTCCGGCACGCTCCGCGTGTACTTCGCGGCGTTCGCGACGGGCTGCGCCTTGAACGTGACGGCATACTTCGCGCCCGGCTTGCGCACGATGGCGATGGTGCCCTTCGTGAGCTTCCCCTTCAGCGCGGCCTTCACGGCTGCGGCGCCGGCGGCGCGCGCCTCCTTCTGGTCCGTCTTCGAGGCGATACCCGGGAACGAGCGCTGCAAGTAGCCGAAGGTGTCCGCGCGCACGCGCGAGACGCCCGCCTCGGACTTCAGGTGCTTCGCGAGGAAGTCGCCGAGCGCGCCGGTGCCCGAGAGCTGGAGGTTGCCGTGGGAGTCGCGTTCGCCGCCCGCGAACTTCTTCGCGAACAGTTCGCCCTGCGCGTCGCGGATACCCTCCGAGACGGCCACCACGCAGCGGCCTTCCTTCTTCATCACGGCCTGCACGTCCTTCACGAACCCGTCGAGCGAGAACGGACGCTCTGGCAGGTAGATGAGGTGCGGACCGTCCCCGCGGTTTTCGCGGGCGAGCGCGGAGGCCGCCGTGAGGAAGCCTGCATCGCGTCCCATGATGACGTCGATCTTCACGCCCTTGAGTGCGCGGTTGTCGAGGTCGTCACCCTTGAGCGCGCACGCCACGAACCGCGCGGCCGAGCCGAAGCCCGGCGTGTGGTCGCAGCTGCGCAGGTCGTTGTCGATCGTCTTGGGGATGTGGTAGCAGACGAGCGGGTAGCCCTCCTTCTCGGCCTCCTCCGCCACGATGCGCGCGGCGTCGGCGGAGTCGTTGCCGCCGATGTAGAAGAAGTAACCGACCTTCCGGCGACGGAACGCCTCGAAGATTTTGCGGCAGTCGTCCGCCGACGGCTTGAGCCGACAGCTGCCGAGCGCGGAGCTCGGCGTGTCGGCGATGGCGTTCAGCTTCGCGACGGATGGTTTGCGAAGGTCCACGTAGTCCCCCGCAAGGATGCCGGCAATTCCGTGGCGCGCGCCGAGTATCTTACCAACGCCCTTCGCGGCGCGGGCGGCAAGCACCGCGCCGACGAGGGACTGGTTGATCACCATGGAGGGACCGCCCGACTGGGCGATCACCATGTTCACGGAGGGCTTCGCCTTCACCGCTTACTCCCACTCGATCGTGGCCGGGGGCTTCGGCGTGATGTCCCACACCACGCGGTTGGCGCCCTTGACCTTCGTGGCGATCTTCTCGGCCACCTTCGTGACGAACGCGAACGGCAGCGGAACGCTCTTGACGTTCGTGTTGATCGCGAAGAACTGCTGGGCCTTCTTGTCGAGGCCGGCCTTGTGCATCTCGTCGCGGAAGATGAAGTCCGCCTGGCGCAGGATGTCGAGCTTCTCCTTCGTGAGCTCGCCGATGCAGCGCACCGCGAGGCCCGGACCCGGGAACGGCTGGCGCATGACCATCTCGTCGGGGATGCCGAGCGCCTTGCCCACCTTGCGCACCTCGTCTTTGTAGAGGTACTTGACCGGCTCGACGAGGCCCTTGAAGATGATGTCCTTGGGAAGTCCGCCCACGTTGTGGTGCGCCTTCACGGCCTTGTGTCCGCCCACGCCGGACTCGATGATGTCGGGGTAGATCGTGCCCTGGCCGAGGAACTCGATGTCGCCGAGCTTCTTCTTGAGGTCGCGCGCGACGTCGGCGAACAGCTTGATGAACTCGCCGCCGATGCACTTGCGCTTCAGCTCGGGATCCGTGATACCCTTCGCCTTGTCGAGGAAGCGCTTCTCGGCGTCAATCTGGATGAGGTTGATGCCGAACTTGCCCTTGAAGACCTTCTTGACCTCCTTCGCCTCGTTGAGGCGCATGCAGCCGTGGTCCACGAACACGCACGTGAGGTTCTTGCCGATGGCCTTGTGGAGCAGCACCGCGCATACGGAGCTGTCGACGCCGCCGGACATCGCCAGCAACACCTTCTTGTCGCCCACCTGGGCGCGGATCGCCTCGATCTCGGCCTTGATGTAGGCCTTGACGTTCAGCTTCTTGCCGACTTTCGCGGCGCGTTCCTTTTCTGCCTGGTTCATCTGTTTTTCCTTTTCCTTGAAAGTCACGGCAAACTGAGGCAACCCGCGTCCCGCCGGTCGCGCCACGCGCCGCAACGCCAAAATGATACCAAAATCCCCCCCTCCGCGCAATCACAGAAACAACATCACAGAAACAACATCTCATAAACAACATCTCATAGCCAACATCAAAGTAATAACATCAAAGTAACAACATCACAGAAAGGGGAAACCCCACCCTTTCATTCCGCACCGTAATCGCACATCTCCTCCGCCCTTCATTCCGCACCGTAATCGCACTCCCATCTACCGCCTTCCGTTCCGCACCATAATCGCACGCCCCCCATCCCGTTCCGTTCCGCACAATAATCGTGCGCAAGGCTCCTTCGGGAAAAACTTGAGGCTCCCCGATTCCTATACATTTCCAATACATTTCTCATACAATTTCCATACATTTCCCGTGCATCCTTTTGACAGTTTACCCCCTATCTTCGGGACGTCGGACGTGGTAGAATTATGGTGTCGGACCAAACAAGGAGATGCACATGAGAAAAGCAGTCGAAGAGTACCTGGAAGACCGTGGATGCCGCGTCGTGCGGCAGCCGGCGGAGCCAGCGCCATGCACGTTCGAGACGCTTGTCGACGGGTTCCTCGTGCACGTGCTGCGCCTCGACAGCGAGAGCTACCGGCGCGCGTTCTGGAGCGAGGCGTACCGCAACGGGCACACCATCGGACACGTCCCGCGCACGTTCGAGTCGTTC
>CACZAK010000046.1 GCA_902779075.1 uncultured bacterium
ATTGTACTTGTCTGAGTTTCGGCGTTTCCATGCCGAAATTATATCATCGTTTCGCTCCCAAGACACCGTTGAGTGTTCAACTTATTTTTGAGCAATGACCAAGTATCTTCCCGGCATGACCATGGGCCGATGGGGAATGCACCTCGACAGAACGCAGACGTGGTGGCATCTCGTTGGCGGGTGGTTCCGCTACCAGGCGCGCTGCCAGTGGATGCTCCAGGAGGGGATGTTCGTTGCCGACGCGCTCTACTGGAACGGCGAGGAGGTCCCCAAGCACGGTTGGCCGAAGGTTGACCTGCCGAGCGGATATGGGTTCGACGTGTGCGCGACGAAGGTTGTGGAGCAGCTGAAGGTGAAGAACGGGAAGGTCGTCGTGCCGGGTGGGGTGGCGTACGAGATTCTGGTGTTGCCCGACGGGGACACGATGAGCGAGCGGATGGTGAAGAGGGTGGGCGAGTTGGTTGATGCGGGAGCGCGAGTGGTCGCGCCGAGGCGACCAGTGCGCGCGCCGGGGCTTGGTAGGGCGCGGACTCCAGTCGCGCAGACAGCAAGCGTACAACAGCAAGATGGGGCCGCGCAGACAGCAAGCGTACGACAGCAAGATGGTAGGGCGGTCGCCCCGCGACCGCCGTCATACCGGGACCTCGTTGATTCTGTATGGTCTAAGGGCGTGATGGAGTGTTCGCCAACAGAGGCGCTTCGGCGCCTCGGAGTTGTTCCCGATTTCGCATGTGATCTGAAGGATGTCGACTGGATACATCGAACCGGTAGGGCGCGATCACCGAGCGCGCCGCCGTACGCCGACTGGTATTTCGTCGCCTGCGGAAACGCTACGAACGTTTCATTTGAGGCGTCATTCAGAATCGCGGGGAAAGTGCCCGAAATTTGGAATGCCGAAACGGGCGAGATACGTGACGCCGCCACCTGGCGCGTTGAGGGCGGCCGCACGGTGGTGCGCCTCGACTTCCCGCCGAGCGGTTCGGCGTTTGTGGTGTTTAGGAGGGCGGGGGACCTGGACAACCGGGACGGACGGGACCTCCGAGACAACCGCTTGTCCCGGTCGTCTCGGCTGTCTCGGTCGTCTCGAGGCGTAATCGGCATCCCTGGGCCTTGGCAAGTCTCATTCCCGATTGACTGGTACACTGGCGGAAACGCTGTGAAGACCTTCGACTGGTCCGCTCTCAAGGACTGGACCTCCGACGCCGATCCCGACGTGAAGTACTTCTCCGGTACGGCCACATACCGTAAGCGTTTTGCTCTTTCACCGCCCCCGGTATGGCACTCGCCCCGCGACCGCCGCATCTTCCTCGACCTCGGCACAGTGAAAGACTTTGCCGAAGTCAAGGTGAACGGCAAGTCGTACCCGCCGCTATGGAGGCCCCCATTCCGCATTGACATCACCGACGCGGTGAAGACGGCAAGCGTACAACAGCAAGATGAGGCGGTCGCCCCGCGACCACTGTTGGCCCTTGACCTTGAAATCCGCATCACCAACCTCTGGCCGAACCGTCTCATCGGCGACGAGGCGCTCTATCCCCCTGACTGTGAATGGGCGCTCCGGTGGCACGGCTGGCAGAAACTCAACGAGCCGGGTATCAAGGAAATCCCGCAGTGGGTGAAGGATGGCAAGCCGTCGCCCACCGGACGCCATACGTTCACCACATGGAAGCACTGGACGAAAGACGATGCGCTACTGCCATCTGGGCTGCTCGGCCCGGTGGTAGTCGAAAGCCGCTTGAGGCCGTGAAGGACGGCTCGTAGGAAACTATTGTGCGGCGGGTTCGGATGTGTTATAATGGCTGCATGAAAACAAAAACACTCATCGCCGTTGCGGCGTTACTTGCCGCAGAAACAGTATTTGGCGCGATTCGCGCCGTCACTCCGACCGCCTGGAACGGAAAGCCGGACTGCTGGCAGCAGAAGCGCCACGCCGAGAAGATGGCGTCCGTGAAGAGCGGAGGCGCGAAGGTCGTGTTCATCGGCGACTCCATCACCCACTTCTGGGAGAGCAAGGGCAAGGCGCAGCAGAAGAAGTACTTTTCCGAGGGCGACTGGAAGATGCTCGACCTCGGTACGAGCGGCGACCGCACGGAACATGTGCTGTGGCGTCTCGACCACGGCGAACTCGACGGCTACGAGGCGAAGTGCGTACTCCTCATGATCGGCACGAACAACTCCGGACACTTCAAGAACTTCGCCGACGAGACGCCGATGGACACCATCCTCGGCATCCGCGACATCCTGAAGAAGATCCGTGCGAAGCAGCCGAAGGCCAAGGTTGTGCTGATGGCGATCTTCCCGCGTGGCGCGAACGAGAACGACCAATACCGCCTCCGCAACGACGTGGTGAACCGCGAAATCTGCAAATATTGCGACGGTAAGGACGTGTTCTGGTGCGATTTCTCGGACCGCTTCCTCGACAAGAACGGTGATACCATGTGGGTGATGCCCGACCGTCTCCACCCCGGTGCACAGGGTTACGAAATCTGGTACGAGGAGGTGAAGCCCTACATCGAGTACGCGCTTTCGGACGGCAAGAAGCCGCTTCCCAAGAACCGCTTCTCCAAGGTGAAGACCGCACTCGAAAAGGCGACGGCGTCACTGCCCGCCACCATGGTCCCCGCCACGCGCGTTGCGATGAAGCACAGGAGAGGCGACTGGTGGTCGGAACGTCTGCTCCAGAAGCGCAACCAGATCGTTGCCTCCAAGGGCGAGATCGACCTCGTGTTCTTCGGCGACTCCATAACGCACGGCTGGGAAGGGGGCGGCAGGGCCAAACTCGCCGAACTCTCCAAGACGTATTCAATTCTCAACATCGGCTACAGCGGCGACCAGACGCAGCACCTCGTGTGGCGCGGGCTTAACGGCGAGCTCGACGGCTACAAGGCGAAATGCATCATGCTGATGATCGGCACGAACAACGCGCGCAGCTACAAGCCCGAAGACGTCGCCAAGGGCATCCGCCGCATACTGGACGTGATTGCCGTTAAGCAGCCGCAGGCGAAAACGCTCCTTTTGCCTATTTTCATGCGCGGCGAGGGTCCGAACAACAAACTGCGCTGCAACAACGAGGCGGTCAACGCCATCATCAAGGGCTACGCCGACGGCGAAAAGGTGATCTGGGTCGATTTCAACGCCAAGTGGCTCGACAAGAACGGCGACACCAAGTGGATCATGCCGGACCGCCTCCACCCGAACGCTGCCGGGTACAAGATCTGGACGGACGCCGTTCTCCCGTATTTCAAGACGATTTGCGGGAAGTAAGAGGAATTATAAGTGCGAGAACGCCTTCTGAGACAGATTTTTGGATTGCTTCTCCTTCTGTGGGCGTTGCCATCGGCTGAAGGTGGTAGTCTGCCTTTTGAAGGTTTGGACGACCTGCGCGGTCCATACGAGGGAACCGGGGAATCTGGCGAGGCGTTCCACGTGCAGCCTTTAGGCGACGCCGGGAAGTGGCGGATTTGCGCGTACTGGTCGTCTGCGCGGACTGAAAGTTCGCCGTGGTTGGGTTATGGTTGGAGCATCCCCGCGCTTGAGTCGCGGTTCGTTCAGCTTGACGAACGGCGATGGGCCTTCCACCAGCCCGACGGCTACGTGCGCATTTTCGTGCGGACCGGTAATAAGGTCGGCGGCGTCCTGCACTTGAGCGGCGGATCGGCCTGGACGGCGGAATGCAAGGGCGAGTCAATTCACGTGACGGCCAATCCGAAGGATGGCGGTCTGGAGTCCAAGTTCATATTCTGGCAAGGACGGCTTGTGCGGATGTCGTGCGAAGAGGGCAACTTCGAGATCAAATATACGGGCCGTAAGGCCGACCGCATCCTTTCGAACGGGAGGACGCTGTTGGAGGCGGTGCAGAAGAAGGCACCTGAAGAAGGAGTTGTCTTCAAATTCAACGGCGGCCGTTCGCAGGTCGTCGCCATAAGCCTTCCGGCGACCGTCTTTGTAGCTCATGGAGATTCTGCGCCGGAGGAGACCCAGAAGAAATGCCTCGCAAGCCTCCAGACGGCGGATGGACTCATACCTTTCACGTACGGCGGCGAGTACGACGAGGCGTTCTTCACGGCCGGCGGGACGCGCTGGACGTGGAATAAGCGCACGCGGAAGATCCTCTCGTACGGCGACTGGACCTACACGATTGTCGTGCCAGAACACAAAGGCGAGGGAGTCCTTTTCAAAAGGTGCCGTCGTTCTGATGCTGCCGCAGAATCGTACCGGTATAGCCGGAAGACGGGGATACTCGAGGAGTTCACAAATGGAACTAAACGCGCGAGACAGGTCTTCACATCTGGACCTTTTGCGTACCGACGGGTACGCTGGAGGAAGGAGACGAGGCGCAACGGCGACAGCGCCCATGCAGAATACTATTATGACGAGGCCGGGCCCTTCCGCGGTATGAAAATCACTCGGGAAAGCGTGACGGGCAAAAAGGAGGAGATATGGCGGGACCGAACCTATAGGATTGTCCGACGGCGAGTGAACGGCGAAGAGGTGCCGTTGAAATGAATTCCTATCATCTCTTCCGCGAAAAAGACGCCTTCTTCGTCTATCACCTGGACGCGGGGCGGTTTGTCCGCGTAAGTCCGGCTGCCTACGAACTGCTGGAGCTGCGCGGGGCGATGTCTGCGGCCGACGCGGAGGTTGCCTTCCGCGCGGGCCATCCTGACGCGGAGGACGTGCTGAAGGACGTGTCCGCCCTTGAGTCGGAGGGCTTTTTCGAGCCGGTGGAGGCGCCGGTCAAGGACGAGATGGAATTCGAGGCCGAACTGGACGAACGTTTTTCAGGGCCCTGCAACACGCTTATGCTCTCCGTGGCGTCCGGCTGCAATCTCGCATGCCGCTATTGCTACTGCGGCGTCTGCCGCGACGAACTGCCGAACAAGGGCCTGATGCCGGAGTCCACGGCATTGCAGGCCGTGGAGCGGCTGTTTGCCATCGCCGATCCGAAGACTGGTGTGCGCGTGACGTTCTTCGGAGGGGAGCCGTTGCTGAACAAGCCGGTGATCGAGAAAGTGGTGGCGCGCTGCAACGAGCTGGCCGCCGCGCGCGGACAGAGCGTCGGCTATTCCATCACGACGAACGCGACGCTGATGGACGGCGAGACCGCCGACATGATCGTTAAGAACAACTTCGGTTTGATGGCAAGCCTGGACGGTCCACAGCCGCTACACGACGGGCAGTGTCCGACACGCGACGGACACGGCTCTTTCGCGGCGGCCTCCGCCGGCATCCGCCTGCTGCTCTCGCGCGGTGCGCGCGTGACGGTGCGGTGTACTATGGCGCATCCTGCGCCCAACGCCCTGAAGCTTATCCGCTTTTTCGCCGAGTTCGGCGCGTCGCGCGTGGTTCTTGGGCCCGTGTACAATCCCATGTTCCCCAGCTCATGCGACTTCACGGAGGAGGACGACCGTGCGTTCCGGCGATGCGTGGACGACGATGTGCTTCCGTGGATGGTTTCCGAAAAGAAGGCCGGGCGCGAGCCGATCTACGACCCGTTCGAGGAGATCGGCGAGTTCCAGGGGGAAAAAACGCATCCTGCGAAGGTGCCGGGGCTGCGGTGCGGCGCGTGCCACGGTGCGATGGCCGTCGCCCCTGACGGCACGCTCTATCCGTGCCACCGTTTCGTTGGCATGGAGAAGTGGGCCCAGGGGAGGTTGGCGGATGGCCCGGATCCTGACCGCTGCAAGGCGTTCTGGCGCAATTACCGTGCCGCGATGAAGGGAAAGTGCGGGGGCTGTTGGGCCTACCGAATCTGCGGCGGGCCGTGTCCATGGGAGATTGCGTGTGCCGACGGTACGTTCAAGATGTCGACGCGGCATTGCGAAGACACTTGCGCGTGGGTCCGGCAAGGTGTATACTATTTCAACGCAGTCGGGGAAACCGGCTGCAAGGAACAAGGAGAAAAGCAACAATGACAACTCGCAGGAAATTCACAGGTGCGCTGCTGGCGGCGGGTTCGCTGGCCAATTTTGCGCTTGTCGCCGGCACGAAAGGCAAGAATTCGGACAACAACGGCAATCCGTGCAACGGTCACGGCAAGGCCGACCAGTGCCACGGGAACGGTGCCAAGGCCGACACGGTCGAGCCCCCGTCCGCATGCAAGTCGAACGCGCGCATGGGCCAGGACCAGACGCCTCCGCCTCCCTGCCGTTCGGCCCGGGGCAACGAGGACCACACGGAATGAACCGCGCAGTCGCCGTTGCGGCGGCCGCCTTCCTCTTTTCTGCTGCGTCGTTCGCGTCCGACATCGTATCGCATACCGTCAAGACGAAGCTCAGCGGCTACGAGCAGTTGACGCTCTTCCTGAAAAAGCCGCCTGAGGGGCGGGTGGAAGGCGTTCTTTGCCTCTGCTTGTTGGCTAATAGTCCAGACGACGTTCGCGCACAGCTTAAGCGTTCGTCCGGTCAGGCGTTTGATTTCGCGCGGGAGCGCCGGTTTGCCGTCGTGGCATGGGGCGCTCGCCGCCTGTGGGACCCCACGCGCAACTGGGACGACCTGTCCCCGTCGGAGGCAAAACGCATCGACGCCAAGTTCGACAGGGTTGCCCATGCGTGGAATAAGGGAATCGATTTCTTCGTGAAGAAATACGGCATTCCGCCGTCGGGGTATCTCATGATGGGATTGTCGGGCGCGGCGCAGTACGCCCAGCGTCTGGCACTGCGCTGTCCGGAGCGGTTTCTCGCCGTGCATGCCCACGTCGCGAGCAGCTACGACCATCCCGTGAAGGGCGGTGCGTCGCTTCTCTGGTGCGTGACGACGGGCGAGAACGAAATGGGGTACGACCGGTCGCGCCAGTTCTTCAAGGCGGTGCGCGATTTGTCGTATCCGATCATCTACAAGGCGTATCCCGGTCTCGGACACGCGGGCAGCGCGAAGGCCACGAAACTTGGCTTCACGTGTTTTGAGTTCGCGCTTGCGGAACAGGCGCGCGCGACGAGGCTCAATGGCGGGAAACTCGCGAAGCCGAACTGGGCGAAAATCTTCAAGTCTGCGGAATACGTGGCGGACGTTTTCAACCAGTCGGTCTGCCCGAAGGCCGATGCCATTTTCGTGTCTCCTGAATCTCTGATGTTACTGCCGGCTGCAATCCGCGAGGCTTGGATCGGCGAATGACTTTTTTTGCTGCAGATTCCTTCTTCTACCAGGGCATGGCCCGCTGGGACTTCGGGCTGGACAGCCCCAACAAGGCGGCTGCCGTGCTGGTTTTACTGATGCTGCCGCTGCTGGCTCTCTCCGTGCGCGCACGGTACGAATGGATTCGGTGGTGTGCAGGACTGCTTTTGGTTCTCGCCGGGTACGGACTGGTGCGGACTTTCTCCCGGGGCGGGCTTGTGGCTTTTCTGCTGGGCGCGCTCGTCCTGCTGGCGTGTCTGCGCAAGTCGCTCGTCGTCGGACGGCGCTGGATTCCGGCCCTGCTCGCGGCATGTACGCTCGTCGGCGCGGCCGTGTGGACGGGCTTCGCTGGGCGGGTCGCCGGCAGCTCGCCGACGTCGGATGCCTCGGTGGGCAACCGCCTTGCGATCTGGCGGAACGTGCCGTGCATGATGGTTGACGCGCCGGGCGGTTGGGGACGCGGCGCGGCGGGGGATGCCTTCATGGGCTGGTATCAGCCGCTTGACCGTACCGAACGCTACCGCACGCTCGTCAACAGTCACTTCACCTGGCTCGTCGAATGGGGCTGGTGCGGGCGCTTTGCGCTTGTCTGGGCATGGCTGCTGGCCTTCGGGGCGGGGATTGTCCGATGGCGTACGCGCGGCGATCCGCTGCCGCTTGCCGTGTGGGCCGCCTTCGCTGCGGCGGCATTCTTCAGCTCGGTGGCGGAGGAATGGATCGTGTGGGTGGTGCCGGTGGTTGCGCTCGTGCCGGCGGTATGGACGCTTTGCACGGCGAAGGGCACGCGGCGGGCGGTTTTTGTCGTGACGCTCGTCGCCAGTGGTGTGCTGTTGAGCGCATGCGTGGTTCTCGGCGTTTATTGTCGGTCGGGGGGCGTCCCCCGCATCGGCCTGTCGCCTGACGGCATGCGTTTGACGGTGGGGGAGGGGCGTCCGGCAGGCTTGGTTGTCTGCGACGAGGACGTGATGGGCGGCGCTGCGTTCGGACGCGTCCTTCGGCGCTTCATCCAGACGCCTGAAGGGGCCGGCCGCGCGTATTGTCTTGTTCGCGACCTGTCGTCCGTGCCTGCGGACATCCGGCGGCTTTCGCTCTGCGGACGTGCCGCCGACACGGGACCGGATGCGTTGACGCGCTTCACGGCGTTGGAAGACGTGCGGGTGATTTCGCCTAACCGTCCGGAGTCCTGGCTTGCGGCGCGCGGGAAGAGGCCGTACATCCACGTGTTTTGCGGGGAATTCGCGCCGACTTGTCCTGCGGAGGACGTCGATGGCCTGACGGTCGTGTTCGGGGCTGCGGACTATCTGCCGAATTGGCCGCACCTTGCGTTCGGCAAGGTGTTGTAACGTGGGGGCTGGGGATTACCAATGAAACTACAAGCAGACAGGAGTTATTATGGATGCGTGGAAAACATGGGATAGGTTTTTCAACCGGTTCAGCTGGATAGTGCTGGGCCTGGAGGTCGTATATGTGGTGGTGCGGCTGCTGATCTCTGTGGAGACGGCGGCAGGTATTGACCGGTATCTTGGCTGGTTTATGCCGATATTGCTTGCGGGAGCCGTCGGATACATCACGAACTGGCTGGCGCTTTGGTATCTGTTCAGACCATACGAGTCGCATCTGGGCGGACGCATCCAGGGGATTATTCCGAGGCAGAAACGCGAAATGGCCGTTTCGCTCGGCAACATGGTCGGGAAGAAACTGCTCAACCCCGATGCGCTCGTCGAGGAGATGAAGGGTGAGGTGCTGGCGTTTGTGAACGACACGCGGCGGATGACTCAGCTCCGCGACTGGATTCAACGGTATCTTGTTGAGCATGAAGCCGAGATCGTCGAGTTCGTGTCGCCGTACGTGGAACGTCAGGTCCTTGCCGTCATTGACAGTCTGGCGACGGATGATACTTGGTCGAAGATATGGAACGAGGGAATCCTGCCGCGAATCAAAAGCGAGGGATCCCGGCGGTTCATAGTTGAAAAGCTGGTTGAGGCACTTCGTGAAAACGCGGGCGGAATCATCGAGGAGGTGCGCGGTGAATTGCGCACCTTCCTGCGGCAGAAACTGAACGAGAAGATCCCGTTTGGCATAGGCGCGAATGCGATTACGGACTATGTCATGGAAAACTTTGCCGATTATGAGAGCATGAAGGCCAAGCTGGACGGATGGCTGGTGCGCGAGGCAACTCAGACGATGTTGAGGGAGAAGCTTCTCGCATACGCGGACCAGCTCACTCTGTGGATGAAAGGCGAAGAGGGACAGAAGGTGATGGGCGGAATTATCCGTGAGATGAGGGTGCGCGGCAAGCGTTACATTGCTACGTATCTCCGCGAGAATGTTCCCGTGCTCATCGACCGTGCATTCGCCTCTGACATGCTGCGCGAAAAGCTTGAGAAGGGAGTGCTGCCAAAGGTCGGCGTGAAGGTCGCCCAGCTCATCGGCGAGAACAAGCAGGCGATTCTTGACAAGCTCCGGCTTGAACAGCGCGTCACGGAAGCTGTTGACGGCATGTCCGTCGCGACATTTCACCAGACGCTTGACGAGTTCATGTCCGAAAATCTCTGTGCCGTCCAGGTGCTGGGCTTCGTTCTCGGTGCAATAGTAGGTTCGCTCCAACTGCTGACACGGATTTGATCATGAATTGGCTGATGTTCAAAGACGACGATGCGGAGACGCTTGAATCGTGGAATAACTCTGCTACGGAGTGCATCAGGAAAGTGTCGCTGGAGGTGGATGAGATCAGACTCATCCTCCCCGCTGCTGAAGATGCGAAATTCGCGTATGCGAAGAACTTGGATCTCACGGGGCGGTTCTGCATATCCTTTACGGACGGCGACACGCAAGAGTTTGACATTCCCCTCCCGTACCATGGCATATTCGTGACGCGCGGCGCCGGCGCCGAAAACAAGGACGCGCCCCAGCGCCTCATCTGGAGCTCCTGGCTCGGCGAAATGCCGGGTCTGCGTAAGGTGTGCGTGCCCAATGGCAAGGAGCCGGAGCTCCGTCTGGGGTTGCCGGACGGACGCTTCATCCGCATCGGTGACGAAAAGCTCTCAAAGTCTGACCAGTACGAAATAGCCTTCGCCCGTTGGTGGAAAAAGATTTCTCCGAACGTCTATGGTACGGTACTAGATTGCTCCGACTTGAAAGAATGGGTGCAGGCGAATCAGGACAAGATAGAAACATTTGATGCCGATGACTTGGACCACCGCATGGCGGTGACGTTTCCGGTTTGGCTGCGCAATCGCCTTCTTCGACTCTACTATCGTTTCTTTGTCTTGAAGAATGGAACGCGAGATAGCTGGAGTGATTTGGCTGCGGAGCTTGTGCCTATTTCGTCGATCGGTGAACGGCGATTCAACGGGTTTGACGTCATCAGGCCGGACAACATCCTCGAGGCGGCTGGACGCATCTGCGGCATCAAGCGCTTCAAGATGAGCCGAAGCCACGTTGGGTTCCTGCCCGCCGAATTCCGGCAGAACCATCCATCGTTTGAAGGACGAATCTGCCCAATCGAGAGTCCCGAGTCCGAGATGGTGGGCATCCAGCTGCAGCTGGCGCGCGGGGCGTGGGTGGATGCGACGGGACAGATTAATGCGAAGAGCGGCCGCCTCGGCGAGGCGGCCCTACCATCGCGGCCGCCTGTGAGCTGGTGTACGTCGCTGATTCCATTCCTGAACCACAATGACGATGCGCGTAGCATGATGGGCGCGAAGAACATGCGCCAGGGCGTGCCCGTGAGCGGGGCGGAAGCGCCAAGCGTGAAGTCTGGCGGCGAGGAGGGGCTTGTCGCGTTCATGCGCCCGCTGGAGCGCGCGGGGTTGTGTCCGACATGCTCGGACGGCGGCGAACTGAAGATCGGACGCGACCTGCTTGTCGCGTACATTCCCTGGTATGGCTGGAACCTCGACGACGCGGTCGTGGTGAGCGACGCGATTGTGAACGAAATGGCCGTCACCGAAGAGAAGGACTACGCGCTCGATATCGGTTCGGACTGGACATGCACCAAGATCCTTGCGCCGGGGGCGTCTCTGTGCGAGGGTACGGCCATTGCGGAGTTCAAGAAAATTGCGAACGGCAAGGAGCAGACCCATGCGATCCGATACGTTGACGCCGCCCCTGCGAAACTCGTCCAGATCGAATACCCGCCTGAAATCAAGGAGAAGCCTCTCAACCGCGATCCGGGATTCGTAGGACGGTTGAAGTACCGCATTGCGCGCACGTTCGCCCTGGAGCCGGGCGACAAGCTGATGGGACGCCACGGCAACAAGGGCGTCGTCTCCAGGGTGTTGCCTGCGAAGGAAATGCCGAAACTGAAGCTTCCCGATGGCATGACAGTGACGGTTGACATTCTCTTGAACCCGCATGGCGTCCTCTCGCGCATGAACCCCGGCCAGCTGCTGGAGACGCATCTGGGATGGCTGTTCCACAACGGAAAGACAGATGCAGACGTGCTGAAGGACGGGGCCATCGGACCGGCAGGTGCGCCGTGTTGCGGCGCGCTTGACCACAAAAAGGTCCAGCGTCTGCTCAAGGAGACGGGACTCGATGAATGCGGCAAGGCGCATCTTCACTGGACGCTGCCCGACGGACGCAAGGTGACGACGGCATCGCCCATCGTGGTGGGGTATCAGCATTTCTTCCGCCTCCACCACATCCCCGCGTTGAAGGCGCAGGCGCGCCGCGGCGGAAAGGACGCGTTGTATTCCTGCGCCACGGGACAGGCCGCGCACGGGCGGCTCATTGGCGGCGGACAGCGCGTCGGCGAGATGGAGATGTGGGCCCTTTCCGCCTATCCAGGATCGGAACCGATCATCGCGGACCTTCTTCGCAACTCCGATGCCGTCGCCGTCAAGGGGGCGGGGAAGCCCGTCCTTGACCAGACAGGATTCTCCCAAGTCCTGTCCGCCCACCTTGCGGCCATGCTGATCAAGATGGATGTCAGCGCGAAGAAGAAGACCGTGTCGTTTTCGCGGATGTCGGATAACGAATTGCTCAAACGGATCGGTCTCAATGAGGAGCAGAATCGCAAGGGACGGACAATCGGAAAGGCGTCTGCGGTGGCGGTCCATTCGGCACAGTTCCGCTGCCCGAAGGATTCCGCACGGCTTGCGTTCGGTGGAATGCGTTTTACGTGGAATGGGGGCGACAAGCGGAATACGCTGAGCCTTGCGTCGTTGCTGTCACTTTTTGGCGTAACGATCAAGGGACCGCTGGAAGAAAGCAATGGCAATTATTGGATGCGCGTTTCGGGTGCCTGCAACGGGCGAGACGCCCGTTGTCCCAGTCGGGAGGATTGCCTAGAGGTACTGCCGCTTTGGGGAACAAAAGGGGGCTCGGCCACAACTTTGTCGTTGGAGGTGAAGACTTCTGCACTTGGCATTGACGGCGTGGGCGATGTGCGTTGTTTCATCAAAAGGAAGGTGAATGCGGGCGAGGTACTTCGGAGGATGTGCCTCAAGACGTCGGACAAGCAGGCGGAAAGCATCGGAGACGCGCTCGTGCTGTGTCCGTGCGAATTGTGTAGTGCGAGTAAGCCGGGCGAGCGGTTCCTTCTCAAGGCTGCAAATGAGCAAAACGAGATGGCCGAAGGAGGCGTGTGCGATCCGGCGATGTTCGGTTCGCTTAACGAGGCATTCGTGTGCGCTGAAGAAGAAAAGTGGGGCGTGATCGAATTGCCGGAGCCGATCGACTATCCCGCGAAAGCGTTGACGGGCAAGAACTTGCACGACCAGCCGAAGTTGCGCTACGTACCCGTCCTGCCGATCAGGTACCGCGTGGGATACGAAGGCGAGGTAGATCCGTTCGGGTACGGGGAGATTGTCGCCGCGTGCGACCGGTATGCCAAGGCGAAGGAAGAAGACAAGGCGAAGGCGTTGACGCAGATCGAGAAGGCTGTCGCGACCGTGTTTCAGGTTTTGCGTGATGCGTGCTGCGGGAAACACGGGCTCGTGAGGCGGGAGGGACTAGGGCGGCGCGTGGACCGTTCGTGTCGTATGGTGATCACGCCGGGGCCGGATCTCGCGTTCGACGAGGTCGGCGTTCCGGCGTCCATCCTCTGGGAGCTTCTGGCGGACCGCGTCACCGATGAGCGGATCAAGGTCGAAGGGAAGCCACAGAGCGTGGACCTGCGCGTGACGGCGCATGGTGTGACGGCAGCGGGGTTCGGCTGGCGCTCGCCTAAGAAAAACTCGAAAAAACGGCTCACAGAGAAATGGGATGCGCTGAAGGAGTACCTGGAAAAACATCCGCTTTGGATGCTCATGAACCGTCAGCCGTCTCTTCACAAATACAGCATGCAGGCCTTCAAGGTAAAGGTCCTGAAGCCCGCAGACGGCGAGGTGTTCCGTTTGCAGCCGCTTTCATGCAAGGGGTTCGGGGCCGATTTTGACGGCGACGAGATGGCTGGTTACCTGCCGCTTTCCGACGCTGCACAGGAGGCGCTGCCGCGTCTGGCGCCGTCCGCGAATCTCTTTTCGGCGGGGAACGGACAGATCACCCCGAATTACGACCGAGACTTCGTGATGGGCGCATATCTCGTCTGCGCGCGCGATTCCGGTGCCGCGAAGAAGCGATTGGAAGAGCATTGTAAACAGGGCGAAGCCGAATCCGTCTTGAAGGATGCGCGTGCGGCGTTCGCGAAATGTACGGAAGAGGGCGTCTCGTTCGGTTACTACGACCTTGTGGTGTATGACGTGAAAAACGGTTTCGCGGCGGATATGGTCAACTCAGGGGCAAATGGTGCAAAGCAGATCAAACAGTTCACGAATCCTCGCGGTCTACTTGCGACCGGCAAGCTGGGGTTTGTGCCGTCCGAAGAGGTGAAACGGAAATTCGATATTCAGGGCTCGCTCGTCGGCGGCATGTCGTGGGAGGACATCTTCTGGTCGTCGTTCAACGCTCGCGCTTCGATGTGCGACAAGAAGCTCAACACCGGCAAGGCGGGCGATCTCACGCGTTGTCTTGTCTATGCCCTGCGTCCAGTGACGATTACGTGCAAGAAGTGCAAGACACCGGATGGCGGCAAGCGTTCGATACTCAACTGTGGTTGCGAAACTGGCATCTGCGCGGCGTGCTACGGGGCTTTGTCGGACGGCACTTTGCCAGAAGTTGGGTACCCGGCGGGATTGATCGCCGCGCAGTCGATCGGCGAACGCGGCACGCAACTTTCGATGAAGAGCGCCCATGCGGGGAAGAGCCAAGTGGACATCGAGTTCGTGCGCGCGCTCATCCTGAGCGGTAAGAAGGCTAAAACATACGACGAATTCTACAAATGTCTGTGCGGGGAGGACGGCGCGATAACTCCGTACCGTGATCTGGATCCGCGGCATGTCCAGCTCTTGTGGCGCGTTCTCGCTGATTGCGGGACGAAATCCCTCAACGGTGCGTTGAAGAAAGTGGACGAAGGCAAGGACATGGAATCGGTCGCGCGCCGTGCAAACAAGGAGACGATCTTGAAATTACTGAGTGGCGAAATGCGGGACATCCCGCTGTCCTCGCCGTCGGCGCAGGTGATGTTCAACAGTTTTGCAGCGGGAGCGTGACCATGGCTTTAGGTTTTGGATTGCAGATGGCGACAATCGTGCAGCCGTCTAATCGAATGGATGTCTCCACCAGACATGAGCAGGAAGCCAAGGTTGAACTGTCCACACGGATACAGGCATCGACGTTTTTGCGCGCGGATTGTGCCACTCAAGTACAGATTTTGCAGGCGATGATCGCCAGTTTCCAGATCGTTGTCGAGACTGACGTGGAAGAAGAAGTTTTTACTGAAATTGCGGATGCTGCCGAGGAGGATTACGACTCGGAGGTGGATTTCATTGATGACGACGAAATCCGGGATGAGGACGATTCTTCTGGCGCGTATGCGGCACCGAACGGCGAGGAGGCATCACCGCTAGATTCCATTCTGCGTGGCTACGAGATCAGGATTGTCGAGACGGCATCGGGGCGATGGGCGTGTATTCCGCCCCGCAACCCGCTGTTGGGATATCGCCCCAATGGTTTTGATTCGGAGGCACACAAGATTCTTGAAGCCGTTCGCAAGCAGTTTGCGTTCTACGAGGCTGTGGCGAAGTGGCTGCAGAGTGAAGGGAATGAGGTTCTTGAAAGTCCGGCGGCGTTTAGAGCGAATCACAAAAAAATGACGCAGACGGACTTTGTCATGACCGATTTCTGCGCCAACTTTCGTTCTAAGAAGGCAGAAACGTCGAAAAAGGCAGACACGGGGAATATCCACGCCTATTGCAAGAATTGTCGTCTGTCATGGGGATACGCTTCGCTATCTTTGGCCAGCGTTTTCACCTAAGAACCAGTTACAAAACCTTTCTTGTTTTCGCTGTTGGGAGCTTGGGAGTTTAGGAGATTGGGAGACTTGTAGTAAACCAAAATTCCTCTTTTCGATTTTCCCGCCATGTTGTATCTCACGCAGAGGCGCGGAGAGGCGGAGTTCGCAGGGTTTATCCCTATTGCTTGGGTACATATTAGTGTTCACCAATTGTTTGAAAGATCTTTACGAGATTCTTCTTGTCATGGTTTTCATTTCTGTCGGATTTCTGAACTTTCTCTGCGCTCTCCGCCTCTCTGCACCTCTGCGTGAGAATTTCTCTGAGGATTTTAGGGTAAAACTTCAAAAGTCTCAATAACTCCAAGACTCCAAAACTCCCATTAGCGAAAGCAATAAACTTATTCAAAAAAAATTCAGAAAACTTGAAAGATATTGCTGCGCATACGGTTTCTGTTTATGGAGATTATAAAGCCATGGCAGTAAAAACAGAAAAAATCGACATGAATTCGCGGATCGGCGATCGTTTTGAGCCGATTCCCATTACACCTCGCCGTATGGTGGAGGTTCTGGACTGCGACGATGAGAAGATCAAAGGTCTTTCCATCGGGCAGACAACTTACAAACTGAGCGACCGGTTCTACAAGACCCTTGCCGCCGAACTGGGAATTCCCTTTGGCGTGTTCGGATTCTTCACACCGCTGGAGGTGATGACGCGCGCGGCCGAGAAAGAGCCCGATCTGGCGCTCCGCGTGACGGTCGATACGGAACGGAACCAGGCGCTGGGTCTGACGCAGGACAAGGGGCTGCCCATGCCCGTGAAGTTCATCGAGGGCGTCCTGCATGAGGACCGCCGCCTGCAGGAGGTCGAATACGGCAACGGCATGCTGAGCGCGATGCTCGACCTCGATGACCCGTGGGACGTGCCGAACGACAGTACCTACCACGTGCGCGTGCGTTGTCGCGTACCCGTGGACGGCGTGGGCATGCCCGACATGAGTCTCGCCACATGGCGGCAGATTTGCTCGAACGGCGCAGTGGCGGAGGCGCCGCTGTTCCGCACGAAGATGGAAATCAAGGACAACAGCGGCGAGCATTTCCGTCGCCTGCTGGCGTCCTTCAGCAACCCGTCCGGCGTCGAGATGCTGCAGGAACGCATGTGCACCGCGGCCGGCACGAAGGCGTCGGTGGGCGAGGTCTTGCTGCTGGATGGGCTGATCCGCCGTTCGGTGGCGAACACGCGCAACCAGATGCTCCTCCGCGAGCGGCTGAACGAAATCGCCGATAACCCGTGCGTACGCTACGGCGTGACGGACCTCACGAACATCGGACAGAAGAAGCGTCCGCTCCTGCCCGTGGGGTGCAGCGTGGCCGACCTCCTCAACTTCGCCTCCGAGCTCGCCTCGCACCATGCGGAGCTGCTCAAGCCCGAATCCACGCTCCATTCCTTCGCGGGGACGGTGCTGTCCAAAGACTTCGACCTCGAGGACCTCTATCCGAACGCGGTCCGGACCAGCAACTTCTACCTCGGAGGCATCAACTTCTCGCAGGAGGCCGCGTAAGGTGACGCGTTACGAAGAGAGACCCTACCAGCAGGAGGCTATCAAGGAGGCGCTGGCCGCGTTCGCGGAACGGGGACGCACCTCCGTCCTGCTTGAATCGCCTGTCGGCTCGGGCAAGACGTACATGGCCCTGGAGGTGATCCATCGTTTCCAGGAGCATCTGGGGCGTCCAATCAAGGTCGGCTGGGTGGCGCCGCGCCATCATCTGCTGCGCCAGATGATGGAGGCGAACCGGGACCTCTACCAGGATAACATCCGCCCCGTCTCGCTTTTCGAGAAGGTACCGCCGGAGGTGGAGCTCGTCGTCCTCGACGAGGCCCACCATGAGGCGACGCAGAGCTGCGTGCTCCTCTACGAGCGGATGCGCGCCAGGTGGACGATCGGCCTCTCGGCCACGCCCATGCGGACGGACCGCATGAAGCTCTCCTTCCAGGAGACGGTGCGCACGTGTTCCATCGGCCGCCTCGTGCGGGAAGGGTACCTTAGCCCGTTCAATACATACGTCATTCCGAACTACAGCGTGGCCACGGCTGCGGATTTCTACCTGGCGGACCCCAAGCGCTGGGGGAAAAGCCTCGTGTTCTTCTCCACGATCGCCGAATGCGTGGCGTTTCGCGAACGCCTCGCTGCAGGCGGCGTAGCGTGCGAGGTGGTGACGGGCGAGAGCGACAAGGAGAGCCAGATCGATGCCTTTGCGAGCGGACGCGTACAGGTGGTGGCGAACGTGGCGATGCTCACGGAGGGATTCGACCAGCCCGACGTGGCGAGCATCTTCGCGCGCGACGCCTCGCGCCTGCCGACAATCCAGATGTGCGGACGCGGCCTGCGTCGCGCACCCGGGAAGGCGGCCTGCAACATCGTGCAGAGCGCGAATTCGAGCTACCTCTTCGAGCGCGTGGCGCCCCCACGCAACGCCTTCCGGTGGCAGCAGGGGTGCTGGTTGGCGCTGACGGACGGCACGGAGGCGATTGAACAGACGCTGAAGGAGACGCTTCGTCGGATGGATGCGCGCGAGAAAAATGATCGTGCGGCGCGGAAAAGCGAGTTCCGGCGTGCGGCGAGGGTCGCACCTCTGAAGTTCGCGCGCAAGCTCGAGCGCCTTGAGCGGGCCGAGAACGAGGAGAAATCGTATTACGCTGAGTTCGGAGGCATCTACGACGCGCTTGCGCGCTTCCGTGAGGCGGCGCATGCGGTCTGCTGGGACGGCGTTCCCGCCCCCTGCGCCATCCATCTCAACAAGGGCTTCGGCACGAGCCTTGATCGGGTGACGGCGATTTCCTGTTTCCTGCGTGACGGCGACCGGGTGGTTCCGGCCCTTTCGGTCAATCTGCGTGTATGCGTCGACCAGATTTGGCGGCACACGCTGTCGCACCGGCGGCTTGCCATAGAGCTCCTGCGGGGAATGGTACTCCTCCGGCTCTCGGCGGACGGTCGTGAACCGAAGCCGGGCGAATTGGCCATGCTGATGGATTACTTCGGCTACAACGAGGCCTCGAACAAGTACCGACGCGGGACGCAGATTGAGGAGGTGCTGCATGCGGCGGATGAATGTCTGGCGGATGTGTTGCCCCGCCTCCGTCCGGCACTCTATCACCCATTCGGTGCAACATCGAAGGGCGACGCGCGCTACTATCTGCGCACTTGAGACGAATCAGAGGGCTTGAACCCGCGCGCAAAGGACTTGACCTTGTCGAAGTTCAAACCCAAATGGTACAGGTACTTGAAGAGCTGTGGGGAACCGTCCTTTGCGTCACTCTGGTTGATGCGGAGGCGCCGGCTGGCGTCCGCCTGGTTCTTCGCGTCTGCGCAGACAGAGGCGACGAATGCGAGCTGGGCGAGTTCGTCTAGGCGGAGCTCGGCGTACTTCTCACCCAGCAGTTCGCGCAGGAACTCGAATCTGCAGGATGCGTCGGGAAGGGGAGAGGTTGGGTCGGGCGTATTAATGGTTTGCGACGCGGTTGGAAATTCCTCTTGTTTCGTTGCCGCAGGAGGGGCATCGGTCGCTATTGCCGTAACGTTGCTGTCGGTCTTGTATGATTTTAGTTCAAACTCGGTGCGTTCGATTTCCTTTTCGACGCCTTTCAGCTCAATCTGAAGACCGTTTGCGAATGTCGCCATCCTGAAGATCATGGCGTTGAACTCCCGGAAGTTGCCTTTCCACTCGGTGGTGTCGGCTTCTGCATATTCGATGAAACGTTGTAATGCGTCGTTTGCAAATTCAAGATGCGAGGAATACTTTTTATTGTACTCACTCAATACTTGCTGGCAATTGAGGGCGATGTCTTTCCGTCTTGCGGCATAGCCGGGGCGTTCTTTTTCCGCGAGGCCGGGGAGGTGGAAATGCCAGGTATTGATGCGTTCCAGCAGATCCAGGCGGAACCGCTTGGCCTTGACTTCTTCCCACAGATCCTTGTTGGTGCCGCAGATGAGCATGAAGTCGCATTGTATGTCCACCGTCGAATGCGGACGCCTAAACTTCTTGGTTTCGATGGCCGTCAGGAGCATCGCCTGGGAGTCGAGGGGAAGCTCGGCAATCTCGTCGAGGAAGAGAATCCCCCCGTTGGCCTGTTGCAGTTTTCCGTCGCACGTGCTGATCGCGCCCGTGAAGTCGCCCCTGTCGTGGCCAAATAGCTCGCTTTTGATGATTCCCGGGTCACCACCCAATGTCGCGCAGTTGACGGATACGAATTTGTCTTTCAATCCCTTTGTCTTTGCTATGTTCCTGGCGAGGTTCGACTTCCCGCTACCTGTGGGGCCTGTGAAGAGTATCGGTTCCTTTGTTCTTTGCGCCACGAAGAATATCTGGTTGAGGAGCTCCAAGAATTCCGTGTTGCTCTTGTCGACGAAGATTCCCTCCATGAGCCCGTTGTTCTTAGCCTGCCTTTTCGTGGCTATTGACAACTTGCGATAGGCTTCATTGAAGTCCGACGGATCGTCCTTCGCATAGCTTCCCACCGGGGTTCGATAGTCGCGTTTTGTATTGTCGTGCCATGGGGACGGCAATATTCGCATGCCGGGGATTTTGCCTTCCTGGCTGAGCATGAAAAGGGATTCTCTGATCTGCATTGTGCCGTGGTTGCAGTTCACGTAGCATAAGGTGTCTTCTGCACCGAATTCCGACGCATGGGCTTCGGCAAACTTGTACAGGTTCGTGAACACGCTCACCATGTCCCAGGGCGATTTGAATGCCATCTCCTCTATGTGCAGGTTCACCTTGGGCCGTAACGCCTTGATGTCTTCTACGACCTCGTCAAAGGTTCTCCGCATGGGGCCCCTGAGGCCGCTGTAGAGGAGATAATAATCGTCGAACTTCAGATCAGGGTAGGAAGCGAGCGCGACAGAAGGCCGCCAGATGTCAGTCCGTTTGATGTCTTTCGGACTCAGGCGCGAGAGATACCCCTTCGTCTTGGCGTCTTTTCCGAACGAGGCGAGGAATGTCCTGTCTTGCATCTTGTATTCAAGCTGGTCATGCTCGTATCCGAAATAAGAGATTAAAATGTTTTTCTTGATGGCCTTCTTTTCCATGAATCTTCTCCCTCCAATGGGCACTTGCCGCCGGTATTGTATCAAAAAAGCTGATAGCAGGCAAGTGAGGAGCCGAAATTCTTTCCATCAGGAAAAAGCATTTCCATTAGTCCGTTAAACTGTCCCTCCAATCAATTTTTTGCGTCCGCATATAGAAATGAACATCTAACCACAAAGGATCACTATGACAAGCAAGCATACACACGCAGCAAGCGACAGCATCGCGTACATCCCCACGCTCGGGGAATGGGGCACGCTCCTTCGGAAGCACGGCCCCAAGATCGTCAACTCGCTTTGGCGGTCGGGTAACAGGCAGGATTGCGAAGACGCCGTTCAGAGTGCGGTCATAAAGATTGCAGGGCTTGACCCCGACCATCGCCTTGAGGAGGAGCTTGAACCTAAGACAGAGGCTCAGTGGGTCGGGTTTGTCCAGATGCACGCGCGTTCGTTTCTGAGCCATAGGAACGAGCGCGAGGCGAAATGGGCGTGGGCCGGCAACACGCACAAGGAGCTGCGCGACGCCTACTCGGCGACGCTTGCCGACCGTACACTCGGCGAGCGCCCCCGCGCGGAGCGTCTGCGCAACATCCGGCGTCAGACCCAGTACCTGGTGGCGAGGGAGGAGGTCCGGAACCAGGACGTCAAGTCGCCGATCGAGCGCCTGAGCGAGAAGATCCGCCGCCAGGCCGTCCGGGAGATGGTGGACCTTGTCTGCGGCGAATATGGCGTTAGCGACCGCGACAGGGATGTGTTCGTCCGCACCGTCCTCGACGGAGAGGACGCGCAGCGTGTCGCGGACGACCTGCTGAAGGGCAATCGCAGTCATCTCTACATCATAGTGTGCAGGGTGAAGGAGAAGCTAGTCAAGCACGGGCGCACGGCGTTCAAGCGCGGCTGGGTCCTCGCCGAAGAGAAGCTGTGGAGGCTTGGAGCGTAAAGAAATGGTGGTGTGGCACTACGATTTAGAAGTTTTTTTTAGGATAGGCAATTATACGAAAGTATAGCTAGTCCAAACGAAGCAATAACGCGACAGATCAAAAAGGGAGCTCAAAATTTGATCACCAATAGTCAGATTTCAACAATCAGATCTCTTAATTGCTTTCGCTACTGGGAGTTTTGGAGATTCGGAGGAAATTATAAAGCTCCTCCAAGCCTCCTAAACTCCCAATAGCGGGGCGCATTTGCGTAATTCACCGCAGAGCCTTCAGTTGAAAGGAAACAACTTGTTTGAAACAACTTGCCGTTGGCGCGCGGGCTAACTCGCCCGCGCCCATTTGCCGATCCTCAAATTGCCACGATTCTGAATGTTCAAGGTGCGCCCGCAGGACAATGTTGTTCTTGAAAGTTGTCATGGTTGTTTCCAAATCCCAATACGCATGGGGGAAAACGCAGATACATCCCCAATAGCGAAAGCAAGAAAAATCTTGCTGATGGTAAGGTTGTCCCATTGGTACAGTTATTGCTTCTAGAGAGCGTGGATGACAACGCATTTTGAAATTCGAAAACAGAAAATACGGAAGGAAAAAAGTGAACAACGATGAAGAAGTGATGTCCGCCGAAGAGTTTTTCGGCGAACTTGCGTACGAGAAGAAGGCACCTGTCCGCAAGGGACGGGGTCGCGGGAAGAAGTCTGCAAACGACCTCTTTGCCGAAATCAAGGTCAAGATGGTAATGCGAATCTACGGCGTGACGAAGGCGCGCGCGCTGGAGATTATCGCCGACCATGCCGAGGAGAATAATACGCCTCCGGCGCCTGACGGCAACGCGGACGCGGCCGATGACAATGACGATGACGTCAAGTTTCTGCCTGAGTCCGAATTTTTCAGCGTACGTCTCTGAACGAATAAAGAACAACGAAAGGAAAAAGAAAAATGGCGAAATTCAAGCAGGTCCCGCAGAACTTCCTGTTCCGCAAACTCCTGAAGTACTGGGGCAACATGGTCCAGAACTATAAGGACGACTGTCGTGACGACGACTTCTTCGACATCATGCGCAACTGCTTCGACCACGACAAGGGTGTGGAACTTATTGAGGCGGCCTACACGCCGGAGGAGCTTGAGGAGATGAAGCACGCGAAGTCGCGCGCCTGCCGTCTCGACCTCGAGGATGCGCTGGACGACGTGTTCTGCGCGCTCTGGAACAACGAAGATACTCGCGACAAGTGCCGGGCGGTCCTCGACGCGGCGCGCGAGTACATGGAGGCGGACAGCGCGGAGAAGGGTGCCGACATCGTATCGCGCCGCTTCGCGGAACTGGTGCGCGTTCTCAAGCTGAACGCGCTTGAGGCCGACATCCTCACCCTCGCATACGTGCGCGACCAGACGTGCTTCAGCTGGCCGTGCCGCGTGGAGGACCGCGAGAAGCCCCTCTACTACGCGATGGCGCTTGACCGCTCGTACGACGAGGTGGTGAAGGCCCTGTCGCCGAAGGGGACGCTCCTCAAGTTCTGCCTCCTCGACGGCGACTACGACTTCAGCCGCCGGACGCTGGGCGGGTTCATGGACGGCACGTCCGACGAGACCATCGAGCGCCGCTTCTACGCGAAGAGCGAGGATAAGGACATCCTCCCCTGGGAGTTCTACGGCGACCTCTCGGCCAAGGACGGCGAGGTCCTCAAGCGCATGATTGCCGCGAGCGGCGGGAAGTGCAACATCCTCCTCTACGGGGCACCTGGCACGGGCAAGACCTCCTTCGCCCGCTCCCTCGCGAAGGAACTCGGACGCACGGCCTGGGAGGTCCGCCAGGGCGACGAGGACGGACGGAACATGAAGTCCGAGGCGCGCATGATGGGCATCCAGGTGTGTAACTCGCAGGAGGACCCCACAGAGAGCCTCATGATTGTGGATGAGGCGGACGAGCTCCTGCGCGGCAGCTCGTGCGGGTTCGGCCTCTTCGGCCTCTTCGGGTTCGACACTGGCGGGAAGTCCACGGAGAAGGGCGTGATGAACACCATCCTCGACGAGATGCGTGTTCCTGCCGTGTGGATTTCCAATGCCCCGGCGCGCGAGATGGACGAGTCCGTCCGTCGGCGCTTCGACTACTCCATCTGCTTCGAGCGTCTGAACAACGGACAGCGCGTTGCCATCTGGCGCAACCAGGTGGCGAAACACGGCCTGGAGGCGCTCATCCCCGAGACGAAAATCGAGGAGTACGCCGCGAAATACGAGACGAGCGCGGGCGGCATCTCCACCGTGCTCTCGAATGTGAAGCGCATGGCTCCCGCGCCCGAGAAGGTGGACGAGCTTGTGGCGACCCTCATGAAACCTCACTGCAGGCTCATGGGCGTGAAGGACGCGAACGCGTTCCTCCCCGCGAAGGACTACTCGCTCGAAGGTCTCAGCATCAAGGGCAAGGTCGGCCTCGACCGCGTCGTGAAGGCCGCGCGCAACTACCTCGACGCCGGCTTCGGCGCGGAGTCCGAGGACAAGCCCCGTATGAACATCCTACTCTTCGGGCCTCCCGGTACGGGCAAGACTGAGTTCGTCAAGTACCTCGGCAAGGAGCTCGACCGCCGGGTCGTGGTCGTGAAGGGCAGCGACATCCTCGGAATGTACGTGGGCGAATCCGAGAAGAACATCGCCAAGGCGTTCCGCCGCGCCGAGGCCGAGCACGCCATCCTCTTCTTCGACGAGGTTGACGGCCTCCTCCAGGACCGCTCAAACGCCGGACACAGCTGGGAAATCACCCAGGTGAACGAACTCCTCCAGCAGATGGAGAACTTCGACGGCATCATGGTGGCCGCCACGAACTTCTCGAAGAACCTCGACCCGGCCACGATGCGCCGCTTCACGTTCAAGCTCTTCAAGGCCACGCTCGCTGACGACGAGTTCGCCGAGCTTAAGGCGCTCCGCAACCTCGCGCCCGGCGACTTCCGCACCGTGCGCCAGGAGCAGTTCTACCTCGGCGACGCCGTCACGAACCTCGACCGCATCGCGGCCCTGAAGGAGGAGTGCGCCGTCAAGAAGAGGAGTGCGCCGTCAAGAAAGACGGCGACCACTCCGCCGCCATCGGCTTCGCCGGCTGAACCGGTAGGGCGAGGCGTCCCGCCGAGCCGCCAAGTCGGTAGGGCGGTCGCCCCGCGACCGCCGCCAAGTCGGTAGGGCGGTCGCCCCGCGACCGCCGCGGACGGCACGGGGTGCCGTCCCTACCATGCCAAAACTCTCATTCAAAAAAGGACAAAACGAAATGACAACGAAAGCAAGTCTCATTCCCATGGTCGTCGAGAAAACCTCCGGCGGCGAACGCGCGTACGACATCTACTCGCGCCTCCTCAAGGACCGCATCGTGTTCGTGGGCGGGGAAATCGACGACGACACGGCGAACGCCGTGGTGGCCGAGCTACTCTTCCTTCAGGCGCAGGACCCAGAGAAGGAGGTGTCGATGTACATCAACTCGCCGGGCGGCAGCGTCACGGCGGGCCTCGCCATTCTCGACACGATGAAGATGGTGAAGTGCCCGGTGGCGACGTACTGCGTGGGACAGGCGGCGTCGATGGGGGCGGTGCTGCTCGCGTCCGGCGAGAAGGGGCGGCGCTTCGCCCTCCCGCATGCGCGCATCATGGTCCACCAGCCGTGGGGTGGTGCGCAGGGGAAGGCGAGCGACATCGAAATCACGGCGCGCGAGATCCTGCGCCTGAAGGAAATGCTCAACGGCATCCTCGCCGAGGCTGCCGGCAAGACGCTCGAGACCGTCACCAACGACACCGACCGCGACCACTTCATGTCCGCCGAGGAGGCCAAGTCCTGGGGCATCGTGGACAAGGTATTGTAACATCATATCGTGAAAGGGCTGGAGTCCCTCGCCGATGAATGAGCACCCCGGTAGAGCGCGATCACCGAGCGCGCCGCAAGACCCGCACCCCGGAACTTCCTGACCTACGGGCCAGTGGAGAACGGAAGTGGGGCGGAATGACGAGCAAGAGATTAGAGATTGCGCGGGGAAAGTACGTTCTGGAGAGCGTGTTTGACGGAAAGGATTTCGATTCGGTCTTTCATGATCCGGTAGTATATCCACCAGCTTCGGTTCTTGCAGAGAATTTTCCGATGTTGCATCCGTCTCATGCCAGGGAAGGCCTCCACGCCAATCCTGGGATTTGCTGGAAGCATCGCAGCCGTGTCGGTTACATCATTCGCGAAGGCAACGGCGTATTCGGGGTAGAAGTTGATGGCGATGTAGCGAACCGCGCTGCGGAGGCGCTGAGTGGCGCGCTTGGTCCAGTGAGGAGTGGCGTTCATCAGGCCACCTTGCGATTCTTCGGTGAGCGCTTGTTGACGGTCTTGCGGCCTTTGGCAAGTTTTTTCAAATCGGCTTCGATTATGCGCTTGACCTCATCGTTGGTGTACACCTCGCCGCGCTCAGACTCGCCCTCGGAGACAAGGATGTCCTCGTATATCTCGGCGTCATATATTTTCTGGCTGATCTTCTCCCAGTCGGCGGCAGAGAGGAACACGGAGGTGGCGCGCCCGTTCTGCGTGAGGATGATGGGGCGGTGGGTCTCGGCGGTGCGGGCCACGCAGTCCGCAAGCGTGTTGCGGAACTCGCTGAGAGAGATGATGTCTTCGGTCGGTTTGAAATCTAGCATGATGTTTTCTCCTTTGGGGGCGATGCGGAATATTGTACGCGATTTCGTACGCGGTGTCAATTGGCAACATTTTCCAAAAATCCCGCGTGAGATTTTGCCTCTGACTGGCAGTATAAAGTAGAGGCACGATTTGCCCTGTGCCTCATGAGAGAGACTGCAAGGTTCAAGAGTCGATTGCCCAAATTGGGCGGGGTTGACCTAAGCCCGGGAAGAATGGTATACTTGTGCCATGAAAAACATTTTGCTGATCCTTGCGGCGTGCATGGTCGCCACGGCATTTTCAAAGACCGTTGGCCCAGCGCCATTGGGCATGTCAACCCCTGACGGCTTCAAGATCATCGTGAGGTAGCTGATGGTATCAACTTTCCAGAACGGTGTGATGTATGCGTGCTTCGCTGTATTGGCGTTGCT